>NZ_JACGVM010000008.1:0-167835 GCF_014077195.1 Colwellia sp. BRX9-1 | reverse complement strand
ATGCGGTGATGAGTAATCACTATCATGTGGTGTTATTTATTGATGAAGAAAAAGCGAAGCAGTGGACAATGACTGACGTACTTGTGCGTTGGCACCGCATACACAAAGGCACGTTACTGACCAAATAATATTGCAACGGTGACGGCTTAGCTCAACCCTTACTTGATGAGGTTAATGCAACCGCAGAGGTCTATCGAAAGCGCCTGATGAAAATCAGTTGGTTTATGGGGTATATCAATGAAAGTATTGCAAGAGCGGCTAACCAAGAAGATAACTGCACCGGTAGATTTTGGGAAGGACGCTTTAAATCCCAAGCGTTATTAGATGAAGCAGCGTTAGCGTCTTGTATGGCCTATGTTGATTTAAACCCTATTCGAGCCAATATCGCAAAGACACCAGAGAGCTCAGCCCACACAAGCATAAAACGTCGTTGTAAAGAGGCAAAAAAGGGCCAACAGCCCAAGACCCTGCTTTCCTTTATTGGTAACCCCAGGAAAAACATGCCAAAGGGCCTACCTTTTGAACTCGCCGACTATCTTCAATTAATTACGTTAACTGGCCGTTGTATTAGCGGAGATAAACGGGGTTTTATCGAACAAAAACAACCTGAGATACTCAAGCGATTGAATATCTCAGCGGACAACTGGTTAATCATCACCACCGAATTTAGAACACAATTTCATGGTGCTATCGGCCACGAAGATGTGCTGAGTGACTACTGCGAGCATCAGCAATTAAAGCGACGACATAACTTAAGCCATTGCAATAAACTCTTTGCTTGAAAACATTAAAACAGGTGTGAATTATAAAGCCATGATTTTGGAGAAATAGCCTTGCCAAAAAATTGTTATTTTGGGAGCAAATTGACTACATCTTTCTTTAATACATGCATATATTGTCAAAATATCTCTTATAGCTGAGGACTCCATAAATGTTGAAGTTTATTTGTCATCTATTTAGCTTTTTAACATGAGTGTCTTATTAATTACTTTTTGATCTTTAAAGTGAGTGTCTTTAAATTAATGGTTTAATGCCTCACGAGTGGGGCTGTATTTCTTGTAATTTTTGCTTCATAAAATCGATAAAAATTCGGTTCTTATTGGGTAAATATTTACTTTGTACATACTGCAAACAAATATCACCTTGGTAATTACCTTGTAACCGCCAATCTTCCAAAAGTGGAATTAGCTTGCCACTGCTAATGCCCTGTTGTGCGATATAATCAGGCAGAGAGCCAATACCAAAGCCTTGTTCAATAGCGTCTCGACGCATTTCACTGTGGTTAAGTAAATATGAACCAGTGACTTGTACGCTTGTTTGTTGATTTTTTTGACTAAATCGCCACCGGCTATCTGACATATTTTCACCTAAGCAAAGGCAGGGTAAATCTTTTAAATCGTCAGGGTGTGTTGGCAGCGGATGGTTAGCTAGAAAATCAGGACTGGCACATAACACTTGCTCACTGCGACCAATTTTAACGTTGACCAAAGCTTCAATCGGTTTGTCATTGATATGAATTAAGAAATCAACACCGTCATGAATAGGATCTAAAATCCGGTCAGTTACTTTTAAATGCAATTGAATATCAGGGTAGCACTTTAAAAACTCGACAAAGAGTGGCCGCAATACTCGATTGGCAAGTGATTTTGGTGCCGCCACTCTTAACAAGCCACTAACTGTCGATGTTGTCGAGCTACTGGCATTAACGGCTTGCTCTGCTGACTCTATCATCTGTTTACAATAATTAAAGGTTAATGTTCCTGACTCTGTTAACGCTAGTTGCCGTGTAGTGCGTTGTAATAGTTTTATGCCTAAAGCATCTTCTAATCGGCTAATTTGGCGACTTACCGCTGAGGGTGTGACCCCAAGTTTTATTGCCGCTTTACTAAAGTTGCCCTGCTCAACGACAGTTACCAAAATAGCCATATCAGACAATAAGGGGATTAGTTTATTTGTGTCCATCAAGCACAAGTCCTTTTACAAATAGGTGTATTGTTTTAAATTTCTCATAGATTAACATAGCTACACAGTAACAAGTGAGTTGCTATGAGACTATTTTAAATGATGAGAGAGAAATATGGAGTTGTTAATAAGTACTTACATGACAGAAATTATTGCGGTAAGCACCATCGCTATTTTTATGGCTATGTTGCCTGGTGCTGATTTTGTCATGGTGACTCGCACGAGTATCTATAATGGCCGTTTATCGGGGTTATATATGAGTCTAGGTATGTGTTTATCAGTTTGTATACATGCTAGCTATTCGATTGCAGGATTAGCGGTTGTGATTGCAAACTCTGCCTGGTTATTTGCGACAATCAAATATTTAGGAGCGGCTTACCTTATTTATATTGCCTGGCAGTTATTAACAACACGTGATCTGTTAAATAATGATCACAACAATCAAACCGCAGCAATGTCGCCTTTTAACGCGATGCGTCGAGGCTTTACCTGCAACATCTTAAATCCGAAAACATCTATCTTCTTCTTAAGTATTTTTACGCAAGTTGTTTCTGTAGATACTCCGCTAATAATGCAAGTAAGTTATGGGATAATTATTATGTTGGCTCATTTTATTTGGTACAGCGGTGTGGCGTTATTGTTATCACACCCTAATATAATGCCTCGTTTTAATCGTCACAAACAAAAAATAGATAAAGTCGCAGGATTCATATTAATGATAATTGCTATAAAGCTCATTTTAATGAACGCTGTTTAAGTAAAAATTTCTCAGGCGTTTATTTAGGTCTGCCAACTTATATCAGCCTTCCAGTGATTCGCCCTTAGCCCTCACTTTACGTTTGAATGATTTAGCTAAGGCTATTACACCCTCGATAATGGCTTTGGCAGTGGAGAATGTGCATGCAATGTATTTGATAACTATTTACACTTTGCAGGCGTTCTTTTTGTGTAATATTTTATATTAAGCAAATTGGCTTATTAAACCTCTCAAGTTTGATTTAAGTCATTAATAGCATTACATTGATTATACATGGCTAAAAAATAAACATATTTATGGATTAAATGTGGCTGAATCTTTGATATCAGAACTGAAAAGGCGAAATGTTTTCAAGGTTGGGATTGCCTACCTTGTTCTTGCTTGGGTTGTTGTTCAAATCACGTCAATTGCTGTTCCGGCATTACACTTGCCTAATTGGATAAATACTGCGGTATTTTTTTTTGGTCTTATTGGTTTTCCTTTTGCCCTTTTTTTTGCTTGGGCGTTTGAAATAACTCCCGACGGTATCAAGCTTGAATCCGCCATATCATCTGGAGATTCTACTGCTGCTCTTACGGGTCGTAAATTAGATTTTATCATTATTGGCCTTATGGCAATTGCCTTGATTTACTTTATTTATGAGAGTCGTTTTCAATCACCAACGGCTTTAGTCTTGCCAACAGAACAAGCTGAAGTTATTGCCCAAGTTTCCATCAAAGTTAATGCAAATAATCCATTAATATCAGAGCCAAAGGGTACCTCGATTGCTGTACTTCCTTTTGTAAATATGTCTTCTGATAAAGAACAAGAATACTTTTCCGATGGTATTTCAGAAGAAATATTAAATGTATTAGCAAAAATACCGAAACTACAAGTAACCTCTCGTTCTTCGGCGTTTGCCTATAAAGATACCAAGATTAATATTTCGGAAGTTGCTAAAATTTTAGGTGTGAAAAACGTACTCGAAGGCAGTGTGAGAAAGTCGGGTGTAAGAGTGCGCATAGCCGCTCAGCTCATCAATGCTGAGACAGATAAACACTTGTGGTCTGAGTCATATGATCGCGAGCTTGATGACATCTTTCAAGTACAAGATGAAATATCAGCAGAAATTGTCGATGCACTGAAGGAAACCTTAGGCATATCATTAGTTAAGACAGTATCTTCTGCGCAAACTATCAACCCTAAAGCTTATGATTTATATCTGCAAGGCCTAAGGGGACTTCATACCTATACCTTTGAAAGTTTAGATAATGCCGCTGCTGCTCTTGAGTTAGCAACAGACATTGCCCCCGAATTTTTGATGGCGCGCATTAAGCTGGCAGAAACATATGCTCGTCAAATTATTACGGGTAGTCGCTTTGATTGGCTAATACTTGATAAGGCAGAAGCGCTAATTAAAGAAGTACTTAGCATTAATCCAAACTCTGCTGAAGCTTATTTTGTTCGGTCATTAATTATAAAAACAGATCGTAAGTTACGTAATCAGTATGCAAAAGAAGCTTATCGGCTAAATCCTAATAATGTCGATATCATCATAAGGCATGCACAATCAAATGGTGCTGAAATGGGAGAAGATAACGCCAGGGCTTTATTTGAAAGGGCTCAAAAAGTTGACCCACTTAATGCTGATTTACCGTATTTTTTTGCAGTATATTTAGTACAAACATTACAAAAATATTCAGAAGCGGAACAAACGCTTAAACAAGCTATTAAGGTTAACCCGAAGAATACTTTTTATCCTTTTTATTTAGGACAAATATATGCACAGCATATGGGGCAAATTGTTGATGCTATTAAGCTGGCTGAAAATGGTGCAAGGTTAGACCCTAACGACCCTTATTTTCCTCAAGCACTTTCGATCTACTATTTATCTTTGGGATCTGGTCTTAAGTCTCTTGAATATGCAGAAAAGGCAATGTCGATTAATGCCAATAACGCTGAAATTATCAATCAAAAAGTGAACAGTCTTATTTATCTTGGGCAAACCGCTAAAGCGTTAATACTCATTAACGATACCATAGCCGATGCTAATACGGTATATCCCAGTAAACAACTCAAAGAGCGCTTTATTACTGGTGCCATATACTTATTACTCAAGCAGCAAAAATTTGCCGATGCAGAGGCATTGATTAATCTACATATTCCGGGGATAAATGAATGGGTTAATCAACCACCCCCCGCAACATTGGATGCTATAGAAAATGTAAATGGCATTTTGCTACTTGCCCGTGTTTATAAAGCACAAGGTCAGTTAGCCAAAGTTGAAAAGGTTGTTGAGAGAGTAAAGGGACGAGATGAGTCTTTTTATCTTACAGGTCAAGCACGCTTGTTGGGTATTGAATACATGAACCTTGCTATCAGTAGCTCACTCGAAAATAACGATGAGCAGACGATTAAGTACCTCGAAGCTGCCATTGATAATGGTTATTTATATAATTGGCGTGCTAACTTATTACAATCACCTTATTTTATCGATCTAGCGCAACAGCCAAGGTTTACGGCATTAATAGGACGATTAGAAACTGAAATGCTAAAACAAATAGCGGTACTTAAGCAATAGTTAAGATTTTGATATAACGATATTTATACTCTTTTCTGTATAGAGTGCAGTATTTCTATAGTTAAATCAGAAATTTTTGTGGCAGAACGTTTGGTTTATGGCTGATATCACTAAGGCGAAATCAGCCATATAATCGCAATGTGATTGGTACAGTGCGAATAATGCGATTTTTTTATGCTTCTTGCAAAGCAATAGCAGCCATTTTCATAGTACTTTCAAAAGTCTCTGCTCCGGCTATGAACAGGCCATTATGACAGAACATTGCATCGTCAATACCGGTTACGGCTTTTAGCGCATCATCAGATAAGCCAGCCCATGCTTGAGGTAGTGATTTTCTATCTTCGAATGAACCCGGTTCAACAGGCACTGTTTGAATTCTCCAAGGACCAGAGCCAGAAGGATAAACCATATATAAAGCTTGTGCAGACAGAGCATGAACGGTTCTTTTCCATGGCGTATATTTATCTAAAACAATCACTCTTGGATCTTCTGCATTATCAATCGCTTTAGCGACAATTTCTTTTGCACTAATTCCGCCATTTGCAGAGGCAATAAACCGAGTCAAAATACGTGTCGCAAACTCAACCGCCTCATCAAAACAGCTATCAAAGTGACTATCTTCTTGCCAAGTAGGGTTGAACATTGAAATCGTTTGGCTAAGGCTAATACCTTGGTTTATACCTTTAGAAGCGCCTTCGGTATAGCCACAATCAATAGCGTCAATTGTTGAAACTAGCCCTGCATCAACAGCGTTAGCTACGTCTTGGTTACCCTGACATATTTCTAAGCCATATTTCTGCCAAACCAAGCCAAATGAAGAATAAGGAATTCCATTTTCGCGTTCACCACCACCACCACGCTGATGGTGATCGAATCGACCTGCATCTGCGTTATATTCACCACCAACATCAATAACAAGATCTGCTTTACCGATAACCTCTAAATTGCGTGTGCGTATGAGGTTAAAGTTAGGAAAAATGTGTTTAAGAGCAGCGATACTAAACACGTCATCTGCATGAAAATTACCGTTGTGAGTTGCTATAGTTATATCATTCATTTTTTATATCATTTTAGAAAGGAATAAGAAGATGTTGCTAGTTAACTTCACTATTTTGACTGGCCGATTTGGGACAACGTCAAGGTGTAGAAATTATAAGGCAGATTCTATACGAAGACAGCTCACAAAAATAGTGGGCTTTTAATAACACTAGTTTTCAATACCGGTGAAAAAATCAATAAAGAACAATAATATCCTTGTTAATAATGTTGATTGAATCTGCGTTTAGCTAAGGGGAATGATAGGGGGTATTTTCTAAATTGGGCTTAAAACGCATCATCTTCGCTGTAAACATTAACATCAAGATCACCGTCCATGCTTTCTGAAACTAAAAAAATTATTGGTTTACAGCAAACTTGGCAATCTTCAATATACTGCTGGTCTACGTCGGCTGAATCAATGAGTACTTTAATTGTTTCGCCACAATAAGGACATCCTATGCGCTTTTTAGTCAATTGATTCAATTGTTACGGTTTCCTATAATTGTCAGTAATATAATCATTCATTATCGAGAGTTATTTTAAATGATAGGTGGGAAAGGTGTAATGATAAAGCCATATTCAAGCATAACTCAACGCTATGCCTGAATACTGGTAATTAACCAAAATGATTAAAAACGATTTTGTTACCATCTAAATCACGAAAGTAAGCACCATAAAATACGTCAGGTATACGCTGCCCTGGTTCTCCATCACAAGTCGCACCTAAGGCAATGGCTTTATGATACATTTCATCGCACTGCTCTTTTGAGCCCGGCGCAATAGCAAGCATATTGCCGTTACCACAGTTTTGAGGCGCTTCATTATAAGGTACACAAATAGCGAGCATGGGCTCTTTCATACTTTTACCAATAAATATAATGCGTTCCATTTTTATTAACGTTTTAGCGCCTATAGGTGCCAAGAGTTCATTATAAAAGGCTTCTGATTTTTCTAAATCGGTTACACCGATGGTGGCATAGCTAAGCATATCTATTCCTTTTTAATTATGATTAAGGTGATTCATTTTAAGTAGAATGTTAACTACAACAGGTTAACCAAATCATGTCAATAACGCTTGTTTATTCAGATATTATGGGATGGATTTATAACTCGTACAATATGATGAATATTAACTATTTTAATAACGTGGCTAACTATTTATTGGTATTTAGCAATAATTTTCTCAATGCTTTTATTATCAATCATTTGTTGTAATGCTTTATTTAATCTTGGTAAAAGTTCAAGTTTTGTTGGGTGTACACGCATCATAACTTCTACCGAGCTCACCACGTCTCCAACGACAATATCACTTAAAGTTGGAAGATGTCTTTTCATATATTGTATTGAGGATTTACTGATAAAAATTTGGTCAACGCGTTCAGCCAACAATTGCTTAATGAGCAAACTTTCTGATTTATTTAATACCTTGTTGATGTCATTATTGGTAAAGGATGCCTCAAACCTAGGATAAGTAAAGCCTCTAACTATGCCTACTTTGTGTCCAAATAAATCTCTTGGTCCTTTTACTTCAAATTCATCACCAGAGCGAAAAACAATCACTTCTTCAACACGTTCATAGGCAATGGAATACAAACCTATTTCTTTTGAATTACTGCGCCAAATAGGGTTGATTCCGGGTTCAATATCAACACGGCCAAGGTCAAATTCAAGCATAGCTCTAGCGGCTGGCATTTTAACCATTATAAAAGTATCGCCGGTAATTTCTCCTATTTGGTGAAACATGTCGGCAAATATGCCTGATATTGTAGCCTTGCCTTGTTGATCTATTGTAGAGATATTGTGTGGAGGATTGGCAGGATCGTAAGAAATCACCTTATAGGTATCAGCGATGAGTGGCCATGATGTGATAAGAAGGATATTAATAAAGCATAACTTTATTTTACAACGTAGAGTCATTTTACTTTCTTTTCAATCGGTGATCTTACAATAAACATAGCAGAATATGGGTAGTTAAGGGAATAAATCTCATGGTGAAATTATAAATATTTAATGGGTTTTAATCCTGCTAAGTTTGTGGTGCTATGGCAGACAGCTTAATCGTTATAAGGTGAACTGATTGAACTGTATCGCCAAAGTGATACTGCGAAATAATAGTAATCTTCGCTAAAGCTTAGCTAATATAGCCATATTTTCAAGTTGTCGTTTTTTAAGTGATTGAAATAATGATAAAATATATAAGGAATAAACTTTGCAAGATAGCATTTTTATTTAATGAATAATGAGACAACCTAACCATGAATATAAACCTTTGGGTATTTTTAAGTATCGCTGTGATTTTTTTAGTGAGTTTTTTAATTATTTTGGTATTAAGTACCAATAAAAAGAAAATAAAAGAATTAGAAGTAGAAGCGTTGAAATTAGAAAAAGCTAATTTAGAGACAGAAGTCGCGGCAGCGGTTAATAAAACACTGGGTGACCAATTAAGTCGAATAGAGGTATTGGAAGCTATCGTTACCGATAAAAACTACAACCTAAACGAAAAAATAACTCGATTATAAAGAGTAATCCTATTAATTTTTTCTAATACATTAATAGTATGAAATATTGATGTATTAGCGGTTAAGACAGACTACCAGCAGATAAAAATAGGCGATCAGCTAATCGCCATAGAAGGATGCAAAATTTCTGGCTGTCGGCACACTAAACTAAAGCATTAATGAATAAGTCCAAAGGGCAGTGATTACACTTTATACTCCTTAATACCGATGGTTCAGAATATTCGACGAGTTTGTTGCTAGAATAAGGTGTTTGGTTAATCTTTTAGGCCTATTTTTTTTAATAAGACCATCATTGGGCACCATTTAGTAAATGATGACTGTATTAAGTTGACCGCAATAAAAGCAGTAAACCATAACCAGTTTATTGATAATGTTACGGTTAAAATAAGTGAAATAAGTATCATTGTGCCTGCTATTAGTCTTAATGCATCGTTCTTAGTCATGGTAACTCCGTGATATTGGTATGGTTAAATTAGTATTACATCATATTATATTAGGTTTTATTAAATTAGCAAATACTAATGTATGTTGTTGGCGCAAGTTATGGTGGTTATGCGGCGGCCATGGCGGCGTTAAAAACACCTGACTTATTTTGGTACGCAGTCAGTTTTGCCGGAGTGAGCGACCTTCGAAATATTTTTTTTAAGAGTCGTTACTACACTAATAAGAAATTTGTAGAACACCAAATGGGTAAAGATGTTGACACTTAATCGCCCGTTCACCGTTTTATCAGGCAAAGCGAATTAATATACCTATGTTATTATTCCATGGTGCCAGCGATACCTTGGTTAATGTTCGTCAAAGCCAAAGATTTTACCAGAAGCTATTAGACTTAAATAAGCCAGTTGAATATATTGAATTGGCAGACGGCGACCACTATTTGTCTATTCAGCGTAATCGACACAAAGCTTTTACAGCCATTGCCGAATTTTTTAAACAACATTTAGTCAGCCTAAAGTGATGATGTATTCTTAATATAAAATAGGCAAAAGAGCTTAATTATGAAAATTTTATTTTTGGCTAATAAAGATTTAGCGAGTAATTTTGCACTGAATAAACTGCTACCAGAGGTCTGTAAACACCATGAGGTTCATCTATGGTTATCAGCAAAAGTAGGCAAAAGCAGTGTGATACCAACGCCATTAAAGACGCTAAAGTTTTTCGAGCAAGACTTGTTTAACCAACTGCTAAGTCCGCTAATTCCTAAGACTAAAAGTAATAACGATAGCTATAAAACTTTTGATGGCTTTAGCGTCTTTTTAAATTCAGCGATTCGAGACGTCAAGCAAATTAATTCGCCAGAGATGATTAATGATTTGAAAGAGTTGGCGCCCGAACTTATTGTTTCAATACGCTTTGGTGGCATTCTAAAAGAAAAGGTTATTAATATTCCTACCAAAGGCATTATTAATCTACATTCTGGCATATTACCTAAGTATAAAGGCGTGATGGCGACGTTTTGGGCAATGAAAAATAACGACGATAAAATAGGTACGACACTGCACACCATTGACGATGGTTCGATAGATACAGGAAAAATAATCAAGACTTCTACTACACTAGTTAATAGAGAGAAATCTTATTTATGGCATGTGCTTGAGCTTTATAAGCAAGGTGCAACCGATATATTAGCGGCTATTGAAACACTTGAAAATGACGAGTTACTTTGTTCTCAGCCACAAGAAAAGAGTGCTAGCTATTTTACCTTTCCAAATAAAAATGAATGTCTAGACTTTGAACAAAGTGGTTTTAAAATCACCGATGAGCAAGAGTACATTGAATTTATACAAAAATATTACTTGTAAGTGTAAATTTTAGTTTGACTAATATGTTGTTGTAAATAAAAAGGGGGGAGCATTAATAATGCTCCCCCCTTTAGTCTTTACCATTAATATAATCGCTAATTTATGACGTTCTAAGGATTATAAACAACATCCAAGCTTACACCACTAGCAGCTGAATAGCCGTAAATACCGATATGCCAAGTGTCTGCTACAGGGCTGGTAAATGAACAAACTTCATTATTGCCACCTTTGTATGGGCGACAATCATAAGTTGATGATGTTGGCTGTGCGCCACGTCGAATATATAAATCAGCATCACCAGTACCACCACTCATCGTGAAGTCTAATGTTGCCATGCCTGCTGGCACGTCAATGGTGTAATAAGTCCATGCTTGACGAGCGACACTAATATCCGTTAAAGATGCACTACCACCGGTTGCTCCGCCCCCTGTTGTAGGTTCAGTAAAGCTACCTGTTAAGTTAACACCAGAGAAAGCTGAGTAGGCAACAACTTTCACATAATAAGTGCCCGCTTGTGCCGTACTAATAGGACAACTTTCACTATTACCACCAGCATAAGGACGACAGTCATAGCTAGTACTTGTAGGTGCTGAACCAAATTTAACATATAAATCAGCATCACCTGTTCCACCAGCCATATCAAAGGTTAGGTCTGTTGCACCCGCTGGAACTTCCATTGTAAAGCTAAGTTCAGTACTTGAAGCTAAGCCAGTTTTGGTTGTGCCATTACTTAATACATCATCACCAGTTGGTGGCGGTGGTGTTACGCTACCACCACAAGTTGCAGCTAATGCATCAGACGCTGCTTTTGCTTGTACTAAGCCAAAACCTGTCTTGTCATCGCGGCCAGCAACATCAAGATCAATAGCCGTTGATTTTAATGCACTTCGAACTTCGTCAGCGCTACAATCAATGTTATTACTCCAAACAATCGCTGCAACACCTGTAACATGAGGCGTAGCCATTGAAGTACCGTTGTAATAAGCATAGTTTTGCGAGCCGTTAACCGTTAACGTTGCCGCATTGCCTAACTGCGTCAATAATTGCTGACCCAACGCACGACTAACCGAAACACTTGGCACTGAAACAGCGTTAGTAGAATCAACTAAGAATGGATTTTGTAAACCAGGACGAGTACTGTCACTATAAACAATAACACCAGAGGCACCTGCATCAGCACAAGCTTTAGCTGGGTTTATTTCGGGGTAATTACTGCCTTTTTGGTTGTCATTACGTTCTGCTAAACAAATATTACCAGCAACATTACTACAGCTGTAGCTACTTCCTGAAAGTGTACAACTTGCTAAAACACCGTTTGCACTGCTATCTACATTGCTTACGATGAAGCTACCACCACTTTCAATGTAATGAGTTTGTGGCACAATATCATTAGCATAAGTTGTTGAACCTAAGTTAATAAAACCTAAGCGACCATCGCCAGCAACGGTTGATAAAACAGCTTCACCAGGCGCAGAAATTTCAACTTGTGGTGTGTATTGAGAAAACTCAGCATGTTGATTGTTGCTATCAAGTGCGCCAACAGCCATAACAGCGTCATAAGAAGCAGGGTAAGATAATGTGGTATTGCCATCATTACCTGAAGCGGCAACTAATAATACGCCAGAATCAGCAGCGGCTTGTAATGCGTTTTTCTCAGTAACACTTGAACCTGCACCACCTAAACTCATGTTAATAACTTTTGCGCCATTATTTACACAAGTATCAACTGCATCACTTAACTCGCCAACATAACCCCAACCCGCTTCATTAAATACTTTAACAATATGCAGATTTACATTGGTGTTCGGCATAATACCAACAACACCTTCACTGTTATTAACACCAGCAATAGTACCTGCTACGTGAGTACCGTGAGACCCCCCGTTTTGATACCAATTTCCAGTACCTGAGTTATTGGTACCTGAAGCATTGTTAGCATTTAAATCAGGATTTGCCTGTTCATAACCAGAATCAATAATACACACGGTCATATTTGCGCCGTCGTTATCAGTTAATTGGTCTGATTGTGTTTGTGCTATACCCCAAGGTTGATTTTGCGCCATTAAAAAGCGTTTGTAATCAGGCTCAATGAACTCAATTGATGAGTCCTTTTTCATGCGGTTGATCATGGTTTTCACATCTTTAATGTTCTTTTCTTTACCAAAAGAAATAATGTGATGACCATTTTTCAAAATCTTTTCGTGTTTTAACGATAAGCCTGCTTTTTTCGCTAATCCTGGAGGGATTGCTTTTCCGTTTTTCTTGTTTTTATATTTAACAATTAAACGATCAGTAAAATCCTGCTTTTCGAGCATTTGTTGTGCACGCCAATCAGCAAAACTTAATGTTGTTGATTGGGCAGATTCCATTCCGCTTTTATTTACTTTATTAATTTTAGCTTGGCTCGCATAACTTGCCGCGCTAGTTACGGTTAGAATAGATAAGGCTACTGCACTGAGTGCAAGGCGTTTGTTATTTCTCATCTGATATAAACTCCATCGTTTATTTTTACGTTTAATTTGAACGTTTGCCTAGGCTACCTTCAACGTATTTTATTAGGTATTGCTTTAGTGGGTGAAAACCCATTGCAAAAATAATGGCTTGTTTGCGATATTTTAACTAGCAAACCACAGACTGTTTTTCATAGTAAAGCGACAAGGTGGTTTTTGTTTTTGTAGTTATCTACATGAAACAATAGATTTTATTTTTATTTTGTCGTTTTTTTTCGAAAAGCTGTCGCTATTTTGCTAGGGAATATTTTCTGACTTGATATTATCGAATTATGCAAGATGCACGATACTGATTTAACCAAGATAAATAAGTCATCATCAAGATAGTAAGGACTGCTCAATAAAATAAAACATAACGTTGATCATAAAAATAATATAAACAACGTCCCTATATATAAGAGAGAGTAGAACATATGAAAGCTTCTAAATTTACGACATCAATTATTGCTTTAGCCGTTACCGCAGCATTTTCAGCACAAGCTGCCGATGATCGATACATTATTAAAGTAGACGAAAGTAAAAAAGGCCTTGTTAAAGCTCTCGCTAAAAAATTAGGCGGCGAATTAAAAGTTGACGGCAAAGGTTTTATCGCTGCTTCATTCGCTGGTAAAGACTTAAGCCAAGTTAAAGGTTTATTAAATAACCCACATATTCAAATGATCGAAGAAGATCAACGCCGTGTACCACTTTCTGTATATAGTGATACTGCAGGCAACCCTGCTACAACTCAACTTACTCCTTATGCGGTTGTTCAATCTCAAGCTGACCAAGTTAACTTTAACGCTGGCGCAGGTATGAAGGTATGTGTTATCGATTCAGGTTTAGATCGCTCTAACCAAGATTTTATTTGGAACAATATCACTGGTACTAATGATTCAGGCACAGGTAACTGGGATGAAAACGGTGGCCCACACGGTACTCACGTAGCCGGTACCATTGGTGCTGCAGATAATGGTTTTGGTGTTGTTGGTATGGCACCTGGCGTTGATATGCATATTGTTAAAGTATTTAACGAAGCAGGTTGGGGATACTCTTCTGATTTAGCTTATGCAGCAAATATTTGTTCTGGCGCTGGCGCGAACATTATCAGCATGAGTTTGGGTGGTGGTGGTGCAAACAGCACTGAAGAGAACGCATTTAAAGCATTTACAGATGCGGGCGGTTTAGTTGTAGCAGCAGCAGGTAACGATGGTAACAATGTTCGTTCATTCCCAGCGGGTTACTCTTCAGTAATGATGATTGGTGCAAACGACAATAACAACGCTATTGCAGACTTCTCACAATTTCCAAGCTGTACAGCTACTTCAGGTAAAGGCAAAAATGCAACGACTGTCACAGACGAAACTATTTGTGTTGAAGTAACAGCTGGTGGTGTCGATACATTATCTACTTACCCGGCGGGTATGGCAACTAGCGCTTCAATGAGTGCTGATGGCGTTGCTTTTGCTTCCTCTGCAATGGAAAACTCAGGGTCAGTTTCAGGTAATACTTACAACATGGGTACTGCAGAGTCTACTGATTCAGGTGCAAACGGTATGGTTTGTGTTATAGAGCGTGGCGTTATTTCTTTCCATGATAAAGTGAATAACTGTGAACTTTCAGGCGGTATCGGTGCGGTTCTATATAATAACGAACCTGGTATGCTATATGGTACTTTGGGAGACACTAACGCAACTAGCATTCCTGCAGTAGGGGCTTCTCAAGAAGATGGAGCAGCGTTATTAGCAGCAAATACAGTTGATATTAACATTGGAGCTAGCGATTACGGTTTCATGAGCGGTACTTCAATGGCAACACCAGCAGTATCTGGTATTGCTGCGCTAGTTTGGTCTAATCATAACGGTTGTACGGGTACAGAAATTCGTGATGCACTAAAATCAACAGCGGAAGATAACGGCGCAACAGGTCACGATGACTACTTTGGTCACGGTATCGTTAAAGCAAAAGCGGCTAGCGATTACTTAACCGCTAATGGTTGTGGTGGTGGCGTTGTTACTCCTCCTCCAGTAGAAGGTGGCGATATTACTGCTGACGCATCAGGATACAAGGCTAAAGGTAAAAACAAAGTTGACGTAACTTGGTCAGGTGCAGCTACTGCAAGTGTCGATATTATCCGTAATGGTTCTTTAAGAACAACAACGGCAAACGATGGTGCTTATACCGACAGCTTTAGAACTTCTGGTTCGTTTACATATAAAGTATGTGACCAAGGAACTAGTAATTGTTCTACGGAAACGACAGTTAATTTCTAGATTTATACGTTATTAGTACAAGGAAGTAGTCTTATTAACTAGTTGATATCCAGTTCATTATTTGAGCTGGATATTTTTATTTTAGTAATATGTAATAATTTTTAGTTATATGTATATACTCATAAGTTATTACAGGTTGGGTCCGGTTTAGTTTATGTTCACAATCAATGTGTATTTTGTAACTAATTATTAAAAATTGTTTAAATTTAAATTACAAACATTAAGTTAAATTACCCTGACGTTTTTAAAAGATGTAACGGGAAAAGGGGATAAAATTTTGAATATTTCTGTAAAAAACATTATAAAACCACTCTCACTTTTAGGTCTTATCAGCGTAGCTGTTTGGCTGATCCATACAACAATTAATAAAAATGTAGATGCACAAAAGCAATCGTACATTATTTCTTCAAATAACTATCAATTATTGCAAACAGAATTAGCAACGCTAAACGTTCAACCAACGCATCAATTAACTATTATCAATGCTGTTGCCGTTTCTCTTAATATTGAACAGTTAGCTCAGTTACATGCACAGTTAGATATTCAAGTTACGCAAAATCATCATGTAGAAATGTCTGGTGGTAATGCCTGGGGCAAGCGCAAATGGCAGCCAAAGTCTGTCGTTAATGACTTAATTGAGGCCTCTGCTGCTCATTCGGCCTACAATTTTGGCGATGGTGTAACTATTGGTTTTTTAGATACAGGCCTTGATCAATTAGAAGGAACATCTTCAGGTTTATCTACTGATTTATATGGTCGGGATAAGTTCTGGGGAACTTATGATGCGGTTAATAACAATATCAGTAATTATAGTAATGAAGAAAGTGGCCACGGTACGCATGTCGCCAGTATTGCTGGCAATGCAGATTACGACGCTTACGGTAAAGTGTATGGTGTTGCACCGAATGCTGCATTAGTTGGGATTAAAGCCTTTGATGCCGAAGGCAAGGCGACCTATGCAGACGTTATTCGTGGCATAGATTGGGCGCTACAAGTTAAAGATCAAATCAATTTAAAAGTATTGAACATGTCGTTCAGTGGGCCAGCTCGTTCATACTATTGGGAAGACCCACTTAACCAAGCAGTAATGAAAGCATGGCAAGCTGGTATTGTTGTCGTTGCTTCTGCTGGTAACAGTGGTCCTGGCCCTATGACAATCGGCGTTCCAGGTAATGTACCTTATATAATTACCGTTGGTGCGATGACTGATAACTATACGCCTTCTTATTTAAGTGATGACATAGTCGCTAGTTTTAGTTCGGCCGGCCCGACAGTCGAAGGATTTGTTAAACCAGAAATTGTCGCACCAGGCGGTCATTTATCAGGATTAATGGCTTTTGATACTCAAATCGTTCAGGAACATCCAGAATTTCACGACGGCGGACGATATTTTGAAATGTCAGGTACATCGCAAGCTGCTGGCGTTGTTTCTGGTGTAGTGGCATTGATGTTGACCCAAGATCCAACGTTAACTCCTGACGAAGTTAAGTGTAGACTAATGGACAGTGCTCATACCGCATTCGATAATAACGGTGAACTTGCTTATAGCGTATTTCAACAAGGTTCAGGCGTGGTTAATGTGGCGGATGCATTAGCTAGTAACGCTTCAGCATGTGCGAATCAAGCATTAGATATTGCACAAGACATTGCTGGTAATGAACACTATTTTGGACCTGCCAATATTAATGATGATGGCAATTTTTATGTTGAAGGTTTAGGCGATGAATATGTGTGGAAATTGGATGAAAGCAACGTTGATGGTGATAGTGTCATTTGGCGAATGAATTTCATCGAAAATGCTATCGATTGGAGAAACACTGCCTCAACAGATAGTGTTATCTGGCGGATGAACATCGAAACGGACAGTGTCATTTGGAGAATGAATGTCGAATCTGACTCGGTAATTTGGAGAATGAGTGTTGCTGATAGTACAACCGGAATTGATGTTAATAATTGGGTAGCACCACAATAGTGTAACTCACTCTAAGCCACTGTTATTAAAGTGGCTTTTTATTTTTTATTTCATGTTAGAAGATTCTATATACCCTCATCTTAGTAAGAGCTATCTTGTGAAAAATATACTCCCCTTTTTCTTATCAATTATTCTTAGTTGCAATATATTTGCACAAGATGTTAAGCAATTTAAAAACTTTGGGATTGATAACCCAATGTCTTATAGCTTTGTTAGAACCATGGCTCAAGATGAAGATGGTTTTATGTGGTTCGGCTCATCGGAAGGCTTAGACCGTTTTGATGGGCATCAAACACTAAATTTTCAACATGATAGTACCCAGCCTAACTCACTAAGCTCTAGTGTGATCAGTAGTATTCTTTTTGATAAACAGCAAAGGCTTTGGGTCGGTACTTTTGGTGGAGGCTTAAATTTATATAGACCAGAAAGCCAAGATTTTATCCATTTTACTAGAAAAACAAAAAATGCCACACTGACCAATGATACCGTAAATGCTTTATTTGAAGACAGTGAAGGTAAAATTTGGATAGCTACCGAAAATGGTGTGAATGTTCTCAGTACAGATGAAGAAAAATGGTCAACTCAGCATATATTTCAAGAATCAGGTAACCCAAATAGCCTGACCCATAATACTGTACTTTCAATAATTGAAACTCGTAACCAAGAAATTTGGATTGGTACTAATGGCGGTGGGGTTTCGATATTTGATCTACAGGGAAATTTTATTAAATCGATTAAGTATGGCGATCAAAAAAGTGCGACTTATGTTAATAAATTTGTCAGTAGTTTATATCTAGCTATTAATGGTGATATTTGGATAGGCACAGTTGATAGTGGTTTATTAAAATATACACCAAGTACAGAGCAGTTTATTCACTATCAAGATAATGTGAATGTTCAGTCAACAATTAGCAGTAATGCAATTAGTAATATTTATCAGGATTCAGAACAAAATATTTGGATTGGCACCGATAGTGGCTTATCTATTTATAATAATGAAACCAAAGACTTCAGTCGCTATAACAACTCCCCAAATAACCCTTACAGTATAAGTAATGATTTTGTTATTACTTTTTTTGAAGACAACCATAAGATGATGTGGGTAGGGACTTTTTCAGGTGTGAATCGTTGGGATCCGAATATGGCAACCTTTCGACAATATAGTACGCAAACAAATCCTATTTTAAAAAATAACAATATCACTAGTTTTGCGCAATTTGAACAAGGAAAATTTTTTTTTAGTACCTATGGTGGTGGTATCTATCAGTTGTCAGAAGCTGATAATTCCATTACCACCGTCGATTTTAATGCTTCTTTTTCAGAATATAGAATTATGAATCTATTTGCCGATGGCAACACTTTATGGGTGGGAACGAGAGGCTCAGGCTTATATTCAGTCAATTTAACAACCAATAAAGTGACTGGATATATCCATGATGCTAAAGATGAACATTCTATTTCAGCTAATAGTATTACCGATATTATTAAAGATATTAATGGCAACCTTTGGATATCTACTTTTCAACAAGGACTAAATTTATATAATGAAAACGGTACTTTTACTCGTTTTATTAAAAACGAATTAAACACTAAAAATGGTCCTAGCACTAATAGCATATTACAATTGCTGGCTGATGAACAAGGAATCGTATGGTTGGCCACATTTGGTGCAGGGTTAAATCGTTTTGATCCGGCCCTTGGGACGTTTACTCATTTTAGACATGATGAAAATACCCCTAATAGTATTTCGGATGACTTTACCTGGATAATGCTATTAGATCATGACAAGAACCTATGGTTTGGCACTCAAAATGCTGGCTTAAGTATATTAAGCCAAGAAGATCGTTACAGTAATAACTTTTCATTTTCCCATCTTAATACTAAAGATGGCATGAAAAGTTTGACCGTATATGGCATCACCCAAGATGCTAATGAAGATATTTGGTTTAGTACCAGTAAAGGTATTTCTCGGTTTTCAATCAGTGATAAAAATTTTAAACACTTTAATCTGACTCATGGCTTAGTTGATTTAGAATACACTCATTCTTCAGTATTTCGCTCAAAAGGTAACACCTTATATTTTGGTGCAGGCAAAGGCATGAGCACTATTAATCCAGAAAAAATTAATACCAGCTTGTCCGTTCCAGAAGTACGATTAACGAGTATATTAAAGCTGAATGAACCTATGCCTCTTGGCAGTAAATTATCTAACTTAAGCCAATTGGAATTTGATTACAGTGATCAGCTAATTTCCTTTGAATATGTTGGTTTAAACTATGCCAATCCGGAGTCAACTCTTTATATGTATCGCTTGTTAGGCTTTGATGAGGAGTGGATAGCTGCAGGTAAATCACGACGAGCCACTTATACAAATTTACCTGCAGGTAGTTATACACTGCAAATTATTGCTGGAAATAACGACAATGTTTGGAGTGAACCGGGTTATTCATTAGCTATTACGGTTAAACCAGCACCTTGGAATACTTGGTGGGCTTATTTATTGTATGCCATGGCAGTAGCTTTAACGTTATTAGTCTATTCACGCTTTTTGAATCGAAAACTATTGGTTGAACAACTACAAAAATCTTACCTTAAAGAGCAGGTCAAAGAGAAAACGCAAAAGTTACAATCGCAAAATAGCGAACTTGAACATGCCAATATTCTACTTGAAAAGTCGGCAACGGTAGATAAAGTAACTGGGGTACGAAGTCGCCGCTATCTTGATATTTATATTGAGCAAACTAGCCAGCTGATGAATCAAATTCATCAGAATATTCTACCAGTACAGCGGAGCACTTTACCCCGTCTTTACGTCTTAATGGTTCAGGTTAATGAGTTGACCAATATCAGTAATAGCCAATTGATTAACATTACTGATTTATTACTGTTTAGCAGAAATACCGATGACCTAGTTGTTCGTTGGTCCGATGATACCTTTGCTGTTATTGGTTATGAAAAAGACAACAATGCTGGTGAGTTAGCAGCGCGGTTAGCAAGTAAGTTTGAAAAACAATTCGACGATAAAATTTCGATGAATATTGCTTATTCTTTTTATCCGTTTAATAGAGAGCAACCTATGGAAATATCGTGGGATCAAGTCAGTGTGATGATTGAACTTGGCTTAACATTAACAAGCGAAGAGCCAGCGATTGCTTGGCTTGGCTTATGTGAACCTAAGATACAACCCTTTAGCTACTTAGCGGTGATTCAAGGCGCTGATCTAGCGACACTTAAGCATAACATCCAAGTTAAGCAAGGTTAGCCTGAGTAGCTTTGTGGTTAGCTTTTAATGAATTGTTGTTGATATTGTTTTGGGGTGCAGTTAAACGACTCTTTAAAGCATCGACCAAAATATGTTTGTGAAGAAAAACCAACATCTAAGGCTATTCTGCCAATTTTAGAACCATTTTGTAGCAATATCTGTGCTTTTGCTAGACGGAACTCTTTAATGAAGTTATTAGGTGTTGTGCCCAGTGTTACTTTCATTTTTCGCTGCAGTTGGCGTTCACTCATCGCCATATTACTGGCTAGATCTTGAATACCTAAATCAGTTTCCAAGTACATCTTAGCAACAATGGTTTCTAGCTTCTCTATAAACTTTTCATCAACGGATAAGATAGCACTTTCGCTTGGAGTTAACTGCGACACTTTTTTTACGCTACTTTCTTTTTGTTGTTCTTTTTGATGGTCACGAAATTTATGTAAATAGTTCTGCTGGAGTAATTTACGATTTTCAATCAAATTTTCAATACGTATTAATAATTCCTGTTGATTGAAAGGTTTACTTAAATACTCATCTGCTTGTAAATTTAGGCCGTGAAGTCGACTATCTAAGTCTGAACGGGCGGTAAGCAAAATAACGGGAATATGAGAAGTAAGTTCATTTTCTTTTAATTGTTTAAGTACTTCGAAGCCATCAATGCCCGTTAGCATTATATCGCATACGATAAGGTCTGGTATATATTCCTCGGCGATGAGCAGTCCTTGTTCGCCGCTCATTGCTAATAAACAATGATGTTGCTGTTCAACCACACGTTTTATGTGATTTTGCATATCGAGATTATCTTCAATAACTAACACGACATTATGTAAATGATTTTTTGCTTTAGTTTTATTATTATTTTGTTCTAACAGCAATGATGATACTTCGCTTTGAGATACACTCATTGGCACTTGAGTTTCTATTTCGACAGCGGTAGCTAAAGGGATTGATAGAGAAAACTTACTGCCTTTATTGTATTCACTGACTAAATTGATACGCCAGTTATGCGCTTTTACCAATTCATTAACTAAAGATAAACCAATACCTACACCAAAAACAGCATGATTTTTTTCATCATCAGCTCTTTGAAAGCGTTCAAAGATTTTACTTTGTGATGCTTGATTAATACCTATGCCGGTATCTGTAATCTCTAAAATAACATTATCTTGATCAACATAAGCACTGACCTTGATGCTACCGCCAGCAGGTGTATATTTAATCGCATTAGCAAGTAAGTTGAAGATGATTTTCTCAAAACCTTGAGCGTCGCATTCTAGCCAAAGATCATCAGATATTTCAGCATCAAAACTTAAATCATTTTGTTTAGCTAAGCGTGAAAATGAATCAATTGGCATAGCCATTAACTGACTTAATCGATAAGTAGACAATGAAAGCTTAGGGTTGTCAGTAAGGCGAGAGAGTTCTAATAGTTGTTCAACCATACGAACTAAACGCAAACCATTACGCTTAGCGGTAGTAAGTTCCAACCCTTCTTCTTTACTGTGAGCTTTGAGTAGATATTGGTCTAAAATGCCATTAATAATTGTCAATGGCGTCCTAAACTCATGGGAAATGTTCGCAATAAACTTATCTTTTAAATCTAACATCTGCTTTTCAGCTAACTTTCGTGAAGTTAAATTAATAAAGGTAATAACAATAAGGGGTTGTTCTTCGCGATCTGCCCACTGCAATTCAACCTGAACTGGGAATTCAGTACCATCGGCACGTCGAGCAGCACACTCTACTGAAATACCGATATCTTTACGTTGTAAGGCGTATACATTACTTTTGAAGCCAAAAAAGTAATGCATAGTGTCTTCTGCAGAAAAAAGTGTGCTGACATTCGTGCCTTTCAATTCATGTTCTAAACTTTGGAACAATTGAACTGCGGCAGGGTTTGACGATAATATTTCGCCGCCCGTTGATGTCGTCAAAATAGCATTATTAGATGCTCGGACAATGGCTTTGTCTTCACTATTAAGAATTGAGCTGAGTAATTTATGGTTGGTCTGTATTAACTCTTTTTGTTCTTGTTGCTGAGTGAAAGCGTTTTCCTTAAATTCGAGCGTGTTTTTTCTTTTATTGTAAGCAATAAGAATGACTAAAATAAAAGCAATAACGCCCCAAATACCAATAACAAAAGACTGCCAGAAAGAATTTGTAATGTAGTGTGCCCCAACTTCTAAACCAACGATATGAATGCTAAAAATAATACTCACCAGCAATAAAATGTAAAATTCGGGAAAGGTATCTTTTGAAATAGGTTTGGTCGGTCTTTGAATGTTTAATGATGCACTTGCGGCAAAAATAAGACCACAGTATGGGATTAACGCTATTAAGCTGTTCGTATAATTGTCTTTATAAAGGGCTTGCTCTTGAAGAAGAAAATAACTATTAGTGTTATCAACTAACAAAGCTAATGAGGCAATGGCTAATGGCCAATAAATAGCGCGCCAAAATTTTTCATGACAAAAAATAACACAGCTGATTAGTCTAATAAAAATGAGGCCAGAAATGGTGATATGAAATAATAATGACGGTAATAACCTGTGATCTAACGCTTTTGAAAACTCTTCTGGCAGCAGTACGAAATAACAAAAACAGGTGACTGTAAAAAATAGTGCTGGCACTCGACCCGCAATGTATTTATTGAGTGGCGTTTCGCTGAGATGCGGGTTGGTTTCTATGGCCAGTAAGATAAAAAAGTAACTGAACAAAGAGAAAAAATCTTGCAGGATCGGGGGGGTGTTTATGTAGTTACCTGCGAAGATAACACCCGAAATAAGATCAATGATAATAGCGAGAGAGAAAAACTGCCAGAACAATTTTAATGAACGTGATCTGGTCTGTAAATAGCTATGAACAACAAAGAATACTGCGGTAGCCTGTAATAATATAGTAGGAAGTGATAGCAAAAAAGCAGAGGAAATATCAAGCGTGCTGGTGATCGTTGCATAGGGTAATAAGGTTAAAATTATTGTAATAAATAAAAGTGTTTTTTTATTAAAATATAGCAATGATGTGATCCAATATTAAAGTGACGTTTAGTATGTTGCCTAATCATGAGGCTAATTATTTTCTCCTTTAATAAATATAGTATACATTAATTTAACACTATATAAATGAATAGCCAGCTTTCACTGGCTATTTATATCGTTGAGTAAAAAGGCTAATTTTTCAATATTAGCATTCGACAATTGCCGATAATCAAAATAGGGACACACAATTAAATTTTTAGCTTTATCAATAGCAAATTGCTCATCTAGCCAAGTGAAATTAGCGTTTAGTTGATTTGTCGCTAACAAATTTTTGGCGTAGGTTTTTCCACAAATAATATGCAGAGTTTGCTTAGTGGTTGATAACTGAGGCGGAGAAAATAATAAAGCCGTTTGAGAGCCTTGCTGCAGCAAAAATCGCTCTCGATATTTTTGCCAAGTTGGCGCAAGTGTTGAGTAAGCGAATTTTTCTTTATCGAGTGCGTAAAGCAGCTTCGCATAAACATTGAAAACTTTCCGCCAACCATTGCCACAAGCTTGATTAACCATCTCTATTTCGCCCAAGGTTAGCGGCGATAGACAAGATAATTGCTGATATTCAAGCATACTCGGTTTATTGCCAATATAAACGGCGACGCTAAAGTTTGAGCAACCTAAACCAATAACATTCAATGGTACTTAACTCATTTTACGTGGGGGGTATGTTGAATTGTAAATTTATAATCGAGACAAGTAAAACGTCCTTAAAATTTTTTTGCTTGAATGTATGTAGTTACTGGTAAAGTTAGATCGATTGAAGATTATCAATGTCTAACAGATAACTAATATAAAATGTTAATATCGTATAGCTTTCTATGGCTATTTAAAGGTCCACGCGAGAAGTTTATCGAAAAAAATGACATTACAAGGGTAATGGTTTCAAATTTTGTTGGAGAAAACTGTTTTATATTTTATATTTGTGGCAGCTAAAAATATATTGCTTAGCTGCTGTTTAACATGACTACAGTATCAATAATGAATTCTAAAAAAAAATGATGGAGCGCAGCTATGAATGAAAAAATTGCAGCACTTAAGTCAGACCTAGCGCTACTTAAAGAACAATTTAGTAAAAAAATTACTGATGCAGAAACTCGTTTAAAAAATATGATTGAACAAGAAAGCTTAGATACTTCGGTTGAACGTGGCTATAAAATTCAAGCTTCTTTTGAAGAGCCAGCAGATTCTTTAGCTAATGGTGAATGTGTAATTTTACTGCATGGGCTTGCACGTTCGGCTAACTCCATGAAAGCTATTGAAAAACGATTGTTAGCAGAAGGATATTTTGTGATAAATATCAACTACCCTTCTAGAGATTATTCGATAGAAGAGTTGGCTGAAAAAGTGATTTCTAAAGCGCTATTAATTTGTGAAAATCGCCAAGTTAACTTTGTTACCCATTCAATGGGCGGTATATTAGTTCGCCAATATTTAAGTATGCATAAAATACCTAATTTACATAAAGTCGTGATGCTAGGTCCACCAAACAAAGGCAGTGAAGTTGTTGATAAACTAAAAAATACACCTGGTTTTAGTTTCATCAATGGTGATGCGGGTATGCAATTAGGTACCGGCGAATTCAGTGTCCCTAGTAACCTTGGCAATGCTAATTTTGATTTGGGTGTTATTGCCGGTAATCAAAGTATTAATTGGATATTATCAACACTTATTCCTGATAAAGATGATGGTAAAGTTTCGGTTGCTAGTACCAAACTTGATGGTATGAATGATCACATTGAAATGGAAACGACCCATCCATTTATGATGAAAAACGAAAAAGTTATCGAACAAGTTATCCATTATTTAAAATCAGGGAGTTTTCAAAAATAATTCGACTAGAAAACTTGCCTTTACTAACGACCTGTATATACTCACAGTAACAACTGTGTAAATTTACAGGCTCCCTATGCTAAATGAAATCAGCGAATTACGCCCTCTAACGAACCGACAACAACAAGTTTTTGATCTGATCAAAGACAAAATAAGCGATACGGGCATGCCACCAACGCGTGCTGAAATAGCCAAGTTTTTTGGCTTTAAATCAGCAAATGCAGCAGAGGAACATTTAAAAGCTTTGGCTAAAAAAGGCTATATAGAAATGTTGCCAGGTACTTCTCGCGGCATTCGTTTGACTGAGAAGTTAATGGAAGAAGCCGGTTTACCTTTAATCGGCAGAGTGGCTGCAGGTGAACCTATTTTAGCTGCAGAGCATGTTGAAGATCATTACAAAGTTGATGGTAATTTGTTCCACCCAGCTGCTGATTACTTATTGAGAGTTAATGGCGAAAGCATGAAAAATATCGGCATACTTGATGGTGACTTGTTAGCGGTTCATCAAACGACCGATGTACAGAATGGCCAAGTAATTGTTGCTCGTGTCGAAGAAAATGTTACGGTTAAACGTTATAAACGAGAAGGTAACATCGTTTACTTACATGCTGAAAATGATGACTTCTCTCCTATAAAAGTCGATTTGTCTGATCAAGAGTTTAATATTGAAGGGTTGGCTGTTGGCGTTATTCGCTCGGCAGACTGGATGTAATTAAGTTAACCTATCCAATAAACTTGGTGGTAACTAAGCCAATTTATCTAACAAATATAGTATTAAATATGTAAAACTGCTCCGCAAACTTTAGTGTATAAAATAGGCTAAAGTTTGCTTTTCTAACCTTTCGTATTCTTTTCATGCAAACCTTTCTCTTTACTAAGAATAATTTTCATTCTAAAGCCCATTCAAACAACTTTATCTTTCTCTGATTAAAAAACAACCAAGATCAATTTTTACAATACGCGTATTTATACTCAGCTGTTTATTTTTAATACTACGGCTACAGCCCTTTGTTATTAGGCCTTTGCCTGTATTAGAGTTGATACTCTATTGTTTTTATTGGTTTTTATTTTAAAATAGCTCGATTTTTAAATTGACCCAGATCAACTTTTAAGTAATTCTAGTTTGGAATGTGTACAAATATAAATATAAGGCGATGTTGTCGACGCTAACTGGTTGATAACAAAATCGCTAAGAAAATAATAAAAATCCGTACTAAAGGATGTGTTTTGTCCTAGGTATCAAGTTTTAAACTTTTATAGGGTGAAGGAGATGTCGTGTGAAAAGACGTAACCTAGGTTGGCTGTTGTTGGGGAGTGTTCTTTCCAGTTCAGCTTGGGCAGATATGCAATTAAATCTGACCAAGGGTGTAACAGAAGTAAGTAGAGATGTTTACGATCTACATATGCTCGCAATGTATATATGTGTAGCAATTGGTGTGGTCGTTTTTGGTGCTATGTTTTGGTCAATGGTTTTCCATCGAAAATCCAAAGGGGCTAAATCAGCAGATTTTCATGAAAGTACAAAAGTAGAAATCCTCTGGACAGCAATTCCCATTGTCATTCTTATCGCTATGGCTGTACCAGCAACAAAAACACTGATTGAAATGGAAAATAACGACGATTCTGACGTTACCATTCAAGTTACCGCCTCTCAGTGGAAATGGCATTACAAATATTTTGATCAAGATATTGAGTTCTACTCCGTTTTATCGACGCCAAGATCACAGTATGAAACACAAGAAGGTAAACACCTTAATGTTGATGCTGGCGATAAAGTCAAAGGTGAAAATTACCTACTCGAAGTTGATAAACACCTTGTCATTCCAGTTAATAAAAAAGTACGATTTTTAATCACTTCTGACGACGTTATTCATGCTTGGTGGGTACCTGCTTTTGCTGTAAAGCAAGATGCTAACCCAGGATTTATTAATGAAGCATGGACAAAAGTTGACAAGCCTGGGATATACCGAGGTCAGTGTGCTGAACTTTGTGGCAAAGACCATGGTTTTATGCCAATTGTTGTCGAAGTAAAGTCTGAAGCAGACTATGCAAAATGGCTTGATGAACAACACCAACTCAACGCTCAAGCCGCTGCTGCTGAGAAAGCATCTCTTAACGCTTCCGCATCAATGGATGAATTGATGACCTTGGGTGAAACTACCTATATTGCCCACTGTGCTGCCTGTCATCAAGTTTCTGGTGCTGGTCTACCTCCTGCATTTCCTGCACTTAAAGGAAGTCCAGTTGCTACGGGTAGTATTGCCGAGCATATTGATATTGTACTCAATGGTAAAGCGGGTACAGGTATGCAAGCTTATGGTAAGCAGTTAAGTATGAAGCAAATTGCTGCAGTTGTGACCTACGAGCGTAATGCTTGGGGTAACAATACCGGTGATGCCGTACAAGCCGCTGATGTTAAAGGTGCTGCTAAGGGATCAGGCAATGACACAGAAACACCGGTAGCAGTTGCTGAAATGGTTGCTGAAGAAGCCCCAGTAGAAGATCTAACTAAAGTGTACAGCGAAGATGAACTGATGGTTATGGGTGAGCAAGTTTACATGAAAGCTTGTGCTGCTTGTCATCAAGTTTCTGGTGCGGGTTTACCTCCGGCATTTCCAGCACTAAAAGGTAGTGCAATTGCACTGGGTGATATTGCTGTGCATATAGATATGGTTATTAATGGCAGTAAGAAAAACCCTGCTATGGCTGCTTTTGGTAGTCAGTTAACTAAAACCGAAATAGCGGCAGTTGTTACTTATGAGCGTAATGCTTGGGGCAATAACACCGGTGATTTAGTACAACCTGCAGCTGTTGATGCTGCTAGTGCGAAGTAGGAGGATATAAAATGACTACAGACGTTATAGAACAAGAATCGCACGACGATCATCATGATGACCATAAAATGAAAGGCATCAAACGTTGGTTGTACACGACAAACCATAAAGATATAGGTACGTTATATCTATGGTTTGCTTTTATTATGCTATTAACCGGCGGCGCTTTAGCCATGGTTATTCGAGCCGAGTTATTCCAACCCGGTTTACAAATAGTGGAGCCTGATTTTTTCAATCAGCTAACAACCGTACATGGTTTGATCATGGTATTTGGTGCAATTATGCCGGCCTTTACCGGGTTTGCTAACTGGATGATACCTATGATGATTGGTGCTCCAGATATGGCCTTACCACGTATGAATAACTGGAGCTTCTGGATTCTACCTTTTGCTTTTGGGATTCTTTTGTCTACATTCTTTATGGAGTCAGGTGCGCCTAACTTTGGTTGGACATTCTACGCACCACTTTCTACAACCTATTCAAATGGTAGTACGGCATTTTTTGTTTTTGCTGTTCATATTATGGGTATCTCATCAATAATGGGCGCAATTAATATTGTTGTTACTATTATGAATATGCGTGCGCCTGGTATGACTTACATGAAAATGCCATTGTTTGTTTGGACATTTTTTATTACCGCGTACTTATTGATTGCGGTGATGCCCGTGCTCGCAGGTGTGGTAACTATGTTGTTAACCGACACTTATTTTGGTACGAGTTTCTTTGATGCCGCTGGTGGCGGTGATCCGGTATTGTTCCAGCATCTTTTCTGGTTCTTCGGGCATCCTGAAGTTTACATCATGATTTTACCTGCTTTTGGTATTGTTTCGACAATTATCCCAGCGTTTGCTCGTAAGAAGTTATTTGGCTACAGCTCAATGGTTTATGCAACGGCATCGATTGCTGTGTTGTCATTTATTGTTTGGGCGCATCACATGTTCACGACAGGTATGCCGTTATTTGGTGAACTGTTCTTCATGTATTGCACCATGTTAATTGCCGTACCTACGGGTGTTAAAGTGTTCAACTGGGTCGCAACTATGTGGCGTGGTTCAATGAGCTTTGAAACGCCGATGTTATTTTCTATCGCGTTTGTCATCTTATTTACTATAGGCGGATTCTCTGGTTTGATGTTGGCATTAACACCTGTTGATTTCCAATACCATGATACCTACTTTGTTGTTGCTCATTTTCATTATGTATTAGTTACCGGTTCATTATTCTCGATTTATGCTGGTGCATACTTCTGGTTGCCAAAATGGACAGGTCATATGTATAACGAGTCGTTAGCTAAATGGCATTTTTGGTGTTCACTGATTTCAGTTAATTTACTATTCTTCCCTATGCACTTTTTAGGATTAGCGGGCATGCCTCGTCGTATTCCAGATTATGCGTTGCAGTTTGCTGATTTCAACAAGTGGGTCAGTATTGGTGGTTTTGCCTTTGGTCTTTCGCAACTAATATTCTTAGCGGTAGTCATTAAGTGTATTAGAGGTGGAGAGAAAGCATCGGCTAAACCTTGGGATGGCGCTGAAGGTTTAGAGTGGACTGTTGCAAGTCCTGCTCCGTACCATACATTTTCAACACCACCAAAAATTGATTAAGTTAATAAAATATGAATAAAGGTGACGAATTGCAAAATTCAAATAACAAAGATAGCACTGCTATAACGAAAAACAATCAAGTGATAAAAAAGCTGGTTATGATTGTTTTTGGTATGTTTGGTTTTGGTTTTGCACTTGTCCCTTTATATGATGTGTTTTGTGATATTACTGGTTTGAATGGAAAAACGTCAACCACTGCCGCTGCTGTCTATAATGTTGAGCAGATTGACACAAAAAGGATTGTTACGGTGCAGTTTATTAGTCGAACCGCCCAAGGTATACCTTGGCAGTTTGAACCTATGGTCCGTGAAATAAAAGTTCATCCCGGTGAAATGAAACTTGTTAAATTTTATGCAAAAAATGAATCCACCCGCGATATTATTGGCCAAGCAGTTCCGTCAGTATCGCCCGGTTTAGCGGCAGCGTATTTTCAAAAAATTGAATGTTTTTGTTTTACGCAGCAACCGCTAAAAGCGAATGAAGAGGTAGAAATGGCGTTACAGTTTTATGTTGACCCAGAATTACCTGAAGATATTTCAACGCTAACTTTGTCTTACACTTTGTATGACGTGACCGGAAAAGTGGAATCGTAGCAATTTATACTGAGCACTTAGCGTGTAACAGTATTTGTTTAGGGGAATAATAATGACAACAAAAGAATATGAAAGTTATTACGTACCATCACAAAGTCATTGGCCAATTGTTGGCGCAGTGGCACTGTTTTTAATTGCTGTTGGCGCCGGGAACTATGTTTCTACGTTAAATAGTAGCGAAGGTGGCATTGGCGGTTACATATTGCTTGCCGGCATTTGTTTAGTTATATACATGCTCTATGGTTGGTTCAGTAACGTTATAAACGAATCGATGGCAGGTAAGTATAGCCATCAAATGGATAACTCATTTCGTCAAGGAATGAGCTGGTTTATCTTTTCTGAAGTGATGTTTTTTGCAGCATTCTTTGGTGCCTTATTTTATGCCCGCACGTTATCAGTACCTTGGTTGGGCGGCGCAGATAATAATGCCATGACTGGTGCTGTTTTATGGCCTGAGTTTGTCGCAAGTTGGCCGTTATTAGTCACACCAGATGGAACCGAAACAACTCAAATGGGCTGGTATGGCCTACCGTTAATTAATACTATTTTGTTATTAACGTCTTCAATTACTGCACATTTAGCACATTCAGCCTTAGAAAAAGATAATCGTAAAATGCTGAAAATATGGTTAGGTTTTACCATATTATTAGGTGTTGTCTTTTTATTCTTGCAAGTTGTAGAGTATATGCACGGCTATTCAGAAGAAATGAAATTGTACTTAACTAGTGGTATCTATGGTTCAACTTTCTACTTACTGACCGGTTTTCATGGTATGCACGTTACCTTAGGTACCGTCATGCTTATTGTGGTATTTTTAAGGGTGTTAAAAGGCCACTTTACCCCAACAAATGCTTTTGCTTTTGAAGCGGCAAGTTGGTATTGGCATTTTGTTGATGTGGTTTGGGTGATACTGTTTGTTTTTGTTTATATCGTATAAAAAATTACTGATATAAACGTTTAAGAAATATTGTAGGTGAAGCTAGCTTCACCTACTTTTTATTTTTAAGCGAGTTGATTAGAATGGTCGTGGGTGTGGCGTAATAACGCCTGTTAAAATAGCGACTAGCATAAGTATAATAATGAAGGCTGAAATCATCACGCGTCGGCCAATAAATTTTGACATTGACGGTTTACTTGGGTCATTTTTGTTTAAGACAAAGAGTGCCTGAAACAGGCTAAATACCATGAAGACTAAGCAGCCAATAATAATTATTTTTATCGCAAATGCCATTTAAAAATTTCCTATGTTGTTATGTTCGCTTTAAGCATATTTAAGGAATTAATTGTTTGAAAAATTTTATATCAAACATTCGCCTACCTTGGTTGATATTTACCCTACTTGTTTTTTCCGGATTAGTAAAACTCGGATTATGGCAAAGTGATCGTGCTTTACAAAAAGAGCAACGCATCGCAACCATTACACAATTGAGCCAAACACAAGCCTTGTCACTTTCTCAAGTGCTCTCAGAAAAAAATGAAATTAATGATCTACCGATCACTATGTTTGGGGAATTTGATAATAATACTATTTTTTTATTAGACAACCAAACGAATAAAGGACAATTAGGTTATCGTGTTTATCAAGTGTTTAATAGTGGTGAGCAGGCGGTCTTAGTTAATTTAGGTTGGGTAGTAGGTTCTATAAATCGTCAAGAAATTCCCGATGTGCAGGCTATTACTGGAAAGTATCAACTATCAGGCCACGTACGTAAAATAGAGCAAGGCATAATGTTAATGGAACAAGTCTTGGTTAAAGGTGAGTGGCCATTGCGTGTTCAGCAGATAGAATTAGATAAATTTTCAACATTAATTTCACGTCAACTCTTGCCCTTTGTCGTCTACTTAGATAAAACAGAGAGTGTGGGTTATGAAAAAAATTGGCAACCAATTGTTATGCCACCTGAAAAACATCGTGCTTATGCCTTTCAATGGTTCAGTTTAGCGATTGCATGGTTATTGTTGATGATATGGGCGTCAATTAAGTTGGGTAAAAATAGTGAACAAGCGTTAAATCACTAATAAAAAAAATAATAAGGTCTAAGTGTATGAATGATGTATCACAGAAAAAATCTCGTCGTAGTATGGTCATGGTGCTGGGCGCTTTTATCCTCCCTATCGTGTTAGCAAAACTCGCCTTAACTCAAAATTGGCTTGATTATGGTGTGACGAACAAAGGCACTTTAGTTGAGAATGAACTGACTTTAGAAAAGTTAGGCTTGAGTCAACCCGCTTTACAAAAAACTTGGTCAATTATTTATAGCTTGCCACAGCATTGTGATGATCACTGTGAACAAACGTTACTTAGTGTTAATAACTCTTACATAGCCCTGGGTAGAGAAATGCCCAGAGTAAAGCGCGTCGCACTTTCTCCTAATCCACTCTCACCTCAGCAAACGGAAAGGTTAATTGAAAACAGCTGGGTGATCATTTCTACTCCAAGTCTAGTTGATGACTTTTTATCAGATACCAAAGTCTTAGTTGTTGACCCTTTAGGTAATGTGGTTTTATCTCATAAACCACCGACAAATGATGATGCTCAAGCAATGTTTGGTAAAGAAATTTTAGCCGATATGAAGAAATTACTTAAGTATTCAAGGGTGGGTTAAGATGAAAAATCGTGTTAATCATCGTGTTCGTACCTTAGTCTTAATTAGTATTCTATTAGCACTAGTCGTGGTTAGCTTAGGTGCTTATACGCGCTTAACGCATGCGGGTTTAGGTTGTCCAGATTGGCCAGGTTGTTATGGATTAATTGATGTACCTGCAACCGCAGAACAAATTATTAAAGCAGAGCAAGCATTTCCAGAAAGAAAAGTTGAAGCGCATAAAGCATGGAATGAAATGATCCATCGATATTTTGCTGGTGCGTTGGGTTTATTAATTCTAGCGATAGCATTTATGTCTTACCGACAACGCGATCAAGGTACGCCATTAAGGTTGCCGATGTTGATACTCGTGGTGGTCATTTTCCAAGCGGCCTTGGGCATGTGGACCGTAACCATGAAACTAATGCCGATTGTCGTTATGGGTCATTTACTTGGTGGTTTTACAACCTTGAGTTTGTTATTTTTATTATACTTACGCTTGGCTGACTTTAGGGTACCAGGTGGTGATTTCGCCATTAAGAAATATGGCAGATACGGCTTAATTGGTATTGTACTGTTAACCGCACAAATAGGTTTAGGGGGCTGGACATCGTCAAACTATGCTGCCTTGGTTTGTACTGAATTACCTATTTGCCAGTCAGGCTGGCAAGAGCAATTGACCTTCGAAGATTCATTTGATTTGATCCCACCAGAAAAAGACAGTTACGAATTTGGTCATTTATCTCATGCTTCACGTGTAACGATTCATGTTGTTCATCGATTAGGAGCCATTGTCACTGGGCTTTATCTTTTTTGGTTAGCATTAATGGTATTTCGAAAATCTCAATCTGCATTTTTTAAGAATGCAGCTATTAGCTTAGCGTTTATTCTTAGTTGCCAAATATTATTGGGTATTAGCAATATCTGGTTCTCATTACCGTTAGCAGTTGCGGTGAGTCATAACGTGGTAGCAGCATGTCTAATGTTGTCTTTGATCACGTTAACCTACAGTTTACGACGGAAATTATAAGGAATACTTATGAGCGAATCAGTATCAACAGAAAGCCCAAACGGGCCAGCAACTACACCTGAAGTTATAGAGACTAAAACCGCTATTTGGCGAGATTATTATGAAATCACTAAGCCTCGTGTAGTGGCACTCTTAGTGTTAACCGCTCTGGTGGGGATGTGTCTTTCTGTACCGGGTACCATTCCATGGCAAGTACTTATTCCTTCAATGGTGGGTATTGGCTTTTTATCATCAGCCGCCGCCGCGATAAATCACATTGTTGATGAACGAATTGACAGTATTATGGGGCGAACTTATAACCGGCCCGTTGCTACGGGACGTTTAACGCCGAGAAATGCGACTTTGTTTGCTATGTTTTTAGCGGTCAGTGGTTTTGCCATTTTATATAGCTTGGTTAATCCCTTAACGGCATGGCTTACTTTTGCAGGTTTGGTGGGTTACAGTTTTGTTTATACTATGTATTTGAAACGTGCTACGCCTCAAAATATCACGATAGGTGGCTTAGCTGGAGCCATACCCCCACTGTTAGGTTGGACAGCAATGACCAATGAAATACACCCTAATGCTTTGTTATTAGTGTTATTGATTTTTACTTGGACACCTCCTCATTTTTGGGCTTTAGCGATACATCGTAAAGATGAATATGCAAAAGTAAATATTCCCATGTTGCCGGTAACCCATGGGGTAAACTTTACAAAAACCCAAATTTTACTTTATACCGTGTTACTTTTTGTTGTTGGCTTGTTACCTTATTTAGTGGGAATGAGTAATTGGTTATATTTAATTGGCGCAGTAACATTGAATCTGATGTTTTTTGCTTACGCCTGGAAGCTTAAGTTTAATGCCGATGAGAATACGGCAATGGACACTTTTAAGTTTTCAATCGTACATTTAATGGGCTTGTTTATTATCCTATTACTTGACCATTATTTGTTACCTATGATACCAAGCTGATCAATTATCTGATTATTGTTAAGGGTAAGGACAAAGCTACTTCGATATAATATTTAGTAGTAGGATAACGACTTACTAAATTTTATATCCGGTATTTATCTATTTTTCCAGATGAAAAGTAGACCATTTAATCAGTCAAATGGTTATTGGATAAGACAAACGGAAATAATTAAATATGAACAAGTTGTTGTATGTCATTGTCGCCCTTGTTGCTGGTGCAGTAGGTTTTTTTGTCTTTCAAAAAGCGACAGTATTACCACAGCCCGAACATGCTTTATATTATCAGCAGGTTCGGGAAGTTAAGCCGTTTCAATTAACGAATCATCATAACCAAGCCTTTACCAAAGAACAATTAGCCAATAAATGGTCGTGGGTATTTCTAGGGTATACTTCTTGTCCTGATGTTTGCCCGACTACATTACAAGAACTAAACTTTGTTTATGACGATTTAAAAGCGATCAGTAAAGATACACAAATTTTGTTGGTTTCTGTTGATCCTAGTAGAGATACGCCAGAAAAATTAGCTCAGTATATAGCTTACTTTAATGAGGAGTTTATTGCGCTTACGGGTGACCATGGTGTGTTATTTCCGTTTGCTCGTAACCTTGGCATGATGTACGCGATTAACGAGCCTGAAGGCGATGAAGCCGACAATAATGGTTACTTAGTCGATCACAGTGCTTCTTTAGTGTTAATTAATCCACAGGGAGATATCGCGGCTATTTTTAAGCCTAGACAAGCCTTGGGTGTATTACCTACCATTGATGGCGAGAAACTGGTCAGTGATTTTGCAAAGATTGTAAAATTAGCTGAATAAAGGAAACTTGTCATCCTTAACTTTATGGGCTGACAAGTTTATTAAATCGCTATATTTGTTAAAGCGGATACCACTGCATACCTTCTTTTAAGACAAACCAAGGCTTTGAGTACCAATAATAACGTCCTGGCTCACTAATACTTGGCGCGGTACAGTTACAGCGAACACGGCCAATGGGCAAGGGCGCGCTATAATTAATGGTAAAGCTATTTTCTTCTTGCCATTCTATTTTTTGTCGACCTAAACCCGAAATATAACAGTTCAATTGTGCGGGAAGAAAATCTTCAACGACAACATCAAAAGTCACTGATTTTGATTGGTTATACTCGACAATAGTACTTGCATTCTCATTACGTAAAGTCATGTTAAAAGGTAAAGATTTTAATTTATCACGCAGACTAGATATTTGATCATAGGGTTTTGACGCAGGAAAACGTGGCACGCTTGTTAAATCTGTCGCTAAGCCTACGGCTCCTGATTGTTGTGAAAAAGCAATGAAATCGTTTTGTGCTACCCATTGTTGTACTGCCGGAGTGTACTCACCATAAGGGTAGGCAAAATAGCGCCAACTTTGTCCGGTTTTTTCTTTAATAATACTTTCAGCCTCTAATAATAGTTCAGTATGTTTCATTAGCCATTGCTGTTCGGTTAAACCTTCACTAATACGGGCCATAGAGTCATGTTCCATGCCATGGTTAGCTATAATAACGCCTTGATCAGCCATCGTTTTAAGTTGTTGCCAAGTAAGATAGTTACTCGAACCACGCTCAACAATGGCAGGGTTGATAAAAATCGTAAAAGGATAATTAAATTTGTCGAGAATAGGCTTACCATTGAGTAGAATATCAAGATAAGCATCATCAAAAGTTATTGCCACTGTTTTGTCAGTAATAGGTTGCTGTTTCTTGATAGAATTCATTAAATCTGAAAGCGCGATAACATTGAAATTGTTATCAGATAAATACTGCATATGAATTTGAAACTGTTCCGGTGAAATACTAGTACTTGCCGGTGTTTTGTCACTAACATGGTGATATTGTAAAATTACAGCGGCAAAGCTAGAAAAGTGAAAGCAAGATAGCAATAGTGCAGGTAATAAAAATTTCATGAGTGAAGCCCTTGTTTAGTCAGTCATAAAAATAGCGCGTTTTGCTTTCTTTTTATAGTAAATTTTCAGGTAATTTTTATATGGAATACTTTTTTGAACGTTAATACTATCAACCACCATAAACAACTATTCCTCATCGCCTTACCGATGATCTTTTCAAATATCACCATACCTCTTCTAGGCTTAGTTGATACTGCTGTTTTAGGACATTTAGACCAGGCCTATTACCTAGGTGGCAGTACAGTCGGGGCAATGATTATTACCTTTGTTACTTGGTTGTGTGGCTTTTTACGTATGTCGACTACAGGTCTTACCGCTCAGGCATTAGGTGAAGAAAACGCACAAAAAAGTTTATTGGTTCTGCTACGAGGTTTGTTAGTGGCTTGCTTAATTGGTGGTGCACTGATTTTGTTACAGTCTTTTTATCTTGATCTGAGCTTAGGTTTAGCCGGAGGATCTGAACAAATACAATTTTATGCTAAACAATATTGTGATATCCGTATTTGGGGTTTACCTGCTGCGTTATCAAATCTTGTTATATTAGGATGGTTGTTGGGCAATCATAAAGCTAAGGCTGTAATGTGGATATTGATCGTCACTAACTTAATTAACTTGTCGCTAGATCTATTGTTTGTCTTAGTGTTTGATTGGCAAGTGCAAGGGGTGGCATCAGCAACGTTAATTGCTGAATATTCAGGTGTTATTATAGGGTTGGCTTATATTATCTTTGCGCAACAGACAGGTAATCGACAACCCCTAAAAAGTATATTAATAAAAATGGTGGGTAAATTTACAGCTATCAGAGATCAGTTATTTGAGAAGTCAGCGCTGACCAATTACTTTCAACTTAATCGAGATATTCTTATTCGAACACTGTGCTTAGAGATTTGTTTTGTCTTTATTACTTTTCAAGGGGCTAGGTTAGGGGATGATGTTATTGCAACTAATGCCATTTTAATGAACTTTGTTTTGTTAATCTCATTTGGATTAGACGGCATTGCCAATGCAGCAGAAGTGCTAGTGGGTAAAGCACAAGGGCAAAAGAATCTTAAGCAGCGTAATTTTGTCGTTAAAATCGCTTTATTTTGGACAGGACTCTTTGCGCTCACTTATAGTGCACTCTTTGCCATAGCAGGTGATTTCTTGATTGGTTTACTAACCGATATTCCAGAGGTTGTTTTCTCGACCGAACAATATGTACATTGGATGATTATCTTACCTGTATTAGGCTGTTGGTGTTATTTATTTGATGGTGTTTTTGTTGGTCTAATGAAAGCCAAAGTGATGCGAAATAGCATGATAATTGCGACCTTTGGTTGCTTTTTTCCAATGTGGTGGCTATTACAAGGCTTTGGTAATCATGGGTTATGGGCTGCATTTAGTGTGTTTTTGCTGGTTCGAGGATTAAGCTTAGCTTGGCATTATTATCGCGTTATAGAAAAACAACCCATTAGTCTTTAATTTTTTTATTTGTCTGACGATCAAAAATATTGAGTAAACGATTAGCAAAGATCCCACTGTAACCCCAAGCAGAGGTTAACAGACCAACAGCTAAAAAAACAATGCCGGCGATTTGCCAATAATAATGGTAATAGTAACCGATAAAAATTAAGCAAGCGCCAATAGCAAAAAGACCAAGTCCGCGAGTAAAAAGCACTAAGCTTCTTTGCGGGTCTTGGCCTAATTTTTCAAGTATTGTTATCATTTTAAATTAATGAATAACTCAGCAGTCAGTATAGTTGTCAGGTTAACGAACAAATAACTTAATAGTAAGAATGATCACCACGTTCGTGTTCAGTCATATCACGAACACCTTTTATCTCGCCTGCCATTGTTTCGAGAAGTTGCTTTTCGATACCATCTTTTACAGTGACATCAATTTGACTACAACCATTACAGCCACCACCAAATTGTAGAATAGCGAAGCCGTCGTCAGTAATTTCCATTAACGTACACTCGCCACCATGGCCAGCTAACTGTGGATTAACTTCTGCTTTTAAGAAGTAGTCAACACGTTCGAATAATGGCGCATCGTCATTTACTTTTCTTAATTTAGCATTTGGCGCTTTTAAGGTTAATTGTGAACCCATTTGATCTGTGGTGAAATCTATTTCAGCATCTTCTAAGTACAGCTTACTGTCACCGTCAATATAAGCAGAGAAGTGTTCGAATTTCATTTCAATATCTTCAGGTTCTATCGCGTCAGCTGGGCAGTAAGACACGCCACACTCTGCACTAGCAGTACCTGGATTAACAACAAATACACGGATACTTGTGCCTTCTGCTTGTTGTTCTAATAATTTAGCGAAATGCGATTGTGCTGTTTCGGAAATATTGATCATCACGGTTATTACTCTCTTACACTTGTTACCAAAATTTCTCTAAAGTTTCTCACGGACCTTAGAGATTGAAAATATTAATACCTGACTAATTTAGTCAGGTATTAATATTTTACGCTGTTATCTACCTATACGCTAGTGAAATTATAGTTAATTGAAATAACAATATGATAAAAAGAGACAGTTATTCTGGTGTGTTTCGATAGATTTTGGTATTTTATTGTTATTGAATTCAAGGATATATTTTATGTTACCACGATTGTTTTTAGCCGTGCTGGTCGGTTTTTTTATTTTTTCACCATTGAGTTATGCGGCAAAAGTTACCGACTATTTACCAGCCGATCACACTTACAATCAAGCTATTCCAACCCCAGAAAGCTCATTAGGCTTTGGCATTGGCGAGCGACATATTCGTCATGATCAACTCCTCAACTACATCAAAGTATTAGCAAACAGCTCAGAGCGGATCACACTGACGGATATTGGACAGACCCAAGAACTACGCCAGCAAGTGCTATTGACGATTTCTTCTAAAGATAATTTAGCTAATTTGAGTAAAATATTGGCAAAAAGATCAGCCACGGGGAGCGCCGATGACATCAGTTCACCGTTAGTCATTTGGCTTGGCTACAGTGTACACGGTGATGAAATTAGTGGCGCTAATGCGGCAATGGCCGTGGCATATCATTTGGCGGCAAGTGAAAACACTGATATAAAACAAATGCTAGAAAATACCCTGATTGTTATTGAGCCAAGTATTAACCCTGATGGCATGGATAGATTTGTGCAATGGGCGAATATGCATCGCGGCAGCACACCTAATGCGGATCCTAATCATATCGAGCATCACCAAGGTTGGCTTACCGGTCGTACCAACCATTTTGGTTTTGATCTTAACCGTGACTGGTTATTACTCGCACAAAAAGAAAGTCAACATAGATTAGCGTATTTTCACCAATATCAGCCTCATGTATTAGGCGATTTTCATGAGATGAGTGCCAATGGCAGTTACTTTTTTCAGCCAGGCATTCCAACGCGTACTCACCCATTAACGCCAAGTGCCAATACAGAAATGACACAACTTTTAGCAACCTATCATGCGAAGGCACTTGATAAAAATGATCGCCTTTATTACAGCCAAGAAAATTTCGATGACTTTTATTACGGGAAAGGCTCTACTTACCCAGACATTAACGGTGGAGTCGGTGTTTTATTCGAACAAGCAAGTAGCCGAGGTATGCAACAAAACAGTGATAATGGCTTATTAACCTTTGAGTTTGGTATTCAAAATCACGTATTAACTTCACTCTCGACCATTGAGGGGGCATGGAAAAATAAGACCAAGCTATTGAGTTACCAGAAAAACTTTTATAAAGAGTCAGAAAAATTGGCTGATCAAGAAAGCTTTAGTGGCTACTTATTACATGAAACACATGATTCTTATCGCCTCAACGTCCTACTTGATAAATTAAAACAACATCAGATTAAGGTCTATCCGCTGACTGAAGATTTTCGTTTAGCTGGCGTTGTTTATGCTAAAGAACATAGCTTCTATGTGCCATTAGACCAGCGTCAGTATCGAGTTATTCAAGCGTTATTTTCGCAGCAAACTCAGTTCGAAGACAATACCTTTTATGATGTTTCGGGTTGGACAATGCCACTGGCAATGGATATAGACTTTTATCGGGTTGGTCGTACTTGGGGACTAAAACTGGCAGATAATGCTTGGGAGAAGCCAACAAATATAGCGGATAACAGTGGTATTGAGCAACAGGCGTATGCCTACGCATTTGAGTGGCATCATTTTTTAGCACCCAAATTACTCAATGACTTACTTAATAAAGGTATTAAAGCAAAGGTTGCTACAAAAACGTTTTCGTCACGATTTAAACTTGATGGAAAAATGGTTAATAAAGATTTTGCGCGAGGCAGTATTATTATTCCTGCGGGCATACAAACGCAATTAAATTGGCGTGATATTGTCACGCAAAGTAGTCAAAAAATTGATATACCTATTAATAGCTTGTCGACGGGATTAACCGTTAAAGGTATCGATATAGGTAGTGGCTCTTTCCGGTTATTATCGCCAGTAAAGGTTTTAATGCTTGGTGGTAAAGGCGTTTCTCAATACGAGAGTGCAGAGATGTTATTTTATCTTGACGATACCCTGTCAATCCCTGTAACGGTTGTAGAGCAGCAGCGTTTAGCAAAAATTGAGTTAAGTGGTTATAGTCATATTATTATGGTTGATGGCAAATACGATTCTCTTGGACAAGATGATGTCGATAAAATAGCGGCATGGACAAAAAGTGGTGGTGTTATTTTTGGGCAGAAACGAGCAGCTAAATTTTTATCAGAATATGAATTACTGGCGATGAACTTCGTTACTACTAATGAAATCAACCAGTTATTTGATACGGATAATGTACGCTACCAAGACAAAGAAAAACTGGCTGGGCGTAAACGTATTGCTGGCGCGATTTTTGAGTCAACACTCGATATCTCGCATCCGTTAGCTTATGGTTATACGGATAACCGTTTACCGTTATTTCGCAACAGTACATTAATTTTGCAACATAGTTCAAAGCCGTTTATCTCAGTGGCGAAATATAATGCACGGCCATTATTGAGCGGTTATGCTGATAAAAACATGGTCAATCGAGTGGCAAATTCTTCAGCTATAGTCGCCCATAATTATGGTAATGGGCGAGTGATTGCCAGTACTGACAATTTAGCTTTTCGTGGCTATTGGTTAGGCAGTTCAAAGCTAATAGCGAACAGCTTATTTTTTGCTAAAGCATTTAACGCTTCTACTACTCATTAATAATTTGTTGAAAGATGAAAAGATTTAAATTGTGTAAAGCTAACACCGTATAAGTTAACTTTTATTGAATTTTGTTATTAGGTAAAGATAAACAAAGGCTTAATACGGTAACTTTTTTAACGCCATTAGCTTTCAATAAACGACAAATTTCATTACACGTTGAGCCTGTTGTTACCACATCATCAAGGAGCAATACGTGTTCAGGTAAACGTGATTGTTGATCGCTTTTATTGACTAAATATTCGCTTGACAGTTTAAAGGCATGGCGTAAATTTTTACGGCGAATAACACCGGTTTGACCCGCTTGGCTTTTATCGTGACTAATACGCTGCAATGCATCTGGACAATAGGGCATTTGTGCAAGGCGGGCAAAATCTTCTGCCAATAAATGCGCTTGATTAAAGCCTCGCGTTTGCCATTTTTTCATGTGTATTGGTACGGACAATAGTAAGGGTTGATGGGGACAATGCGTATAAGGTTTATTTTCATACGGTAAGGCGTTTTTCCATTGTTTAAATAATAAAACACTCAGTAAAGGGACTAATTCAAAACGGCCGTGATACTTTAGTTGCCTGACCCATAAGTCTATGGGCCATTGGTAAGCTGATACTGAGATTAACTGATCAAAAATTCTTTTAGGTAATATAGTATTTATCGCTGGCCAGGTTAATAAATCACCGTGTAATTTTTTTAAATCAAAAAGTGGTAAATCAGCCAAGCAAAAATCACAAATAAGCGCTTGGCTTTGACAGCGACCACCACATAAGTCACAACAACTTAATTGTGTTGTAAACAACTTTAAACGATCAATAAAGTTAAATGATTTTTGTTTTAAATATTGAATAAATTTTACGTGGTTAAATTCCATTTAATACCTTCTTTAAGTAAACTGTCGTTAACTTCGTGTAATAAAAATTAACGGTAATACCCTCTATTATGAGCATGGCAGAAACTTTAAAAATATCGAGTCAAGGGTGCGGACTTCCGCTAGTTTTTATTCATGGCTGGGGATTAAACTCAGGCGTTTGGCAACCGAGTGTCGAGGTATTAAAAGAGCACTTTGAAGTGATCACTGTCGATTTACCTGGTTTTGGTGCCAATTTAGAACACTCAATATCTCCTTATACTTTAGCTGAAGTTGCATCATTAATAGCGCAATCTGTAGCAAAACCTGCGGTATATATAGGTTGGTCGTTAGGTGGTTTGATTGCCAGTGAAATAGCATTAAATTTTCCAAAGCAAGTGAAAGCATTAATCACGGTCGCTAGCTCGCCTTGTTTTGTTGAGCAAGAGAACTGGTTTGGCATTAAGCCAGATGTTTTAGCGATATTTCATCGACAACTAGCAGAAGATACCGCCAAGACGATTAATAACTTTTTAAAAGTTCAGGCGATGGGCAGCCCTCATTTACGTCATGATATTAAATTGCTACGAGAACTCGTTATGCAGTTTCCAATGCCAACCAAATCAACTTTAGATGAGTCGCTGCAATTATTGACAACCGTTGATCAGCGCGAAAGTCTCGCCCAAATATCGATACCCTACTTGCGGTTATACGGAAAGCTTGACGGCTTAGTGCCGCGCAAGGCAATTACAGCTATTACTGCATTATCACCTAACAGTGATGTTGTTATTTTTGAACAGGCATCACATGCACCTTTTATTTCTCACCCGGAGGCGTTTATCGAAACACTAACGACTTGGCTAGCCCCTTTAGTTGAAGGTACTTATCGATAAATCGATCCTTTACTTTTTAGTCGTATTGTATGATAATTGAACAAAGATGTTGCAGGGTTAAATAGCAAAAACTGAGTACTTAAGCCGATTACTTAAGCTAAGTATTTAAATTAAATATGTAAATTAAGTCTGTAAATTTAGTATTTACTTATTTGTACATTGTTATTCTGTTAATAGGTATAGAGGAGTTTGTTATGGAAATACAATCAGCATTAACAAGTGGTCTACAAGGCTTTCAAAAAGCGCAAGGCGATGTAACAGAAGCTGCAGCAGATATTGCGGCTAACTTAGCTGTTAGTCCTGAAGATTTTGGTATTGGCCAAGAAAACAATACTGATAATGCACCTAGCCCAGATACAGCTAGTAAGAATGCTAGTTCAGCAGAATTACCAGACCTTACCAAAGCCGTTGTCGATTTAAAAGTTGCAGAATTTCAAGCGAAAGCGTCCGCCGATGTTATTCAAACAGCTGATGAAACTTTAGGCACGCTATTAGACGTTCGAGCATAACCGATGAACATCACGCCGCAAACGCCTACTCTGTCTATTCCTACTGCGGTTAATCCGCAAACGGATAGCTTGCGTCGTGAAAATAATATCCGCGAAGTTATTGCAAAACCAGCGGCCTCAAACCAGTCTCCAGCAGAAAAAGGGGTAGCTTCTGACAGAGAAAGAGGCAGAACCCCTGCACAGAATAATGAAAATTTTGATTTTGAAAGCATCCGCAAGCAGGCGGAATCAGCAACAAAAACGATTAGCGGTGATAGTAATCGCGAGAGTGGTTCATCAGAGCAACAATCTTCAGCTGAGACTTTTCTAGCAAACGAAAATGCTATTGAAGATGATAGTGAAAATGGTCAAAATTCAGCAAGCTCCCCTGATGGCAAACCGGCTCCTAACAGTCGAGAAGCTTTTACCGAACAAAGAATTATTAATGAGCTACAACTAAGAGATCAAGAAGTACGTGCTCATGAATTGGCACATGCTTCTGTCGGTGGCGCATCAACGGGCTCACCTTCATATACTTTTGAAATGGGTCCAGACGGAAAGAAATATGCTGTTGGTGGTGAAGTTTCAGTAGACCTTTCTACGGTTAATGGCGATCCAAGAGCAACCATAACTAAAATGCAAAAGGTCTATGCCGCCGCACTAGCACCTGCCGATCCATCAATTCAAGACACCCGTGTTGCAGCTTCAGCGTCGCGAGCTATTTTACAAGCGCAAACAGAGCTGGCCGCGATTAGTTCAGCAGACACCAGTGAAGCAAAAAATGTAACCGTCCAAGGTAAGTCTCGTGATGTCTTTTCAGCAGAAGAAAATCAAGAAACAGAAGATTTTGATACACTAGTTAATCGCACGTTAGCGTCTCAGGACGAAATTATAGCTAACCGTGATAGTTCTGTTGATGAGCGAGCTTTAAGAATTGAAAGCCTCTATGCTGGCATTACTCAAGCTTATGAAAAAGAACCCAGTTTTCATTTCCAATTAACGGCCTAAAACCTCTTAAGCCTAAACCTCTTAAGTTATTGCGCTATAAAGAAAAAGCCTCATTATTAATAAATAATGAGGCTTTTTATTGTGCTTGTATCATTAAGCTAAAGTGATATTAATGATTGTCAGCTAAATACCGTAATTCTCACGGTATTTATTAATACTCGCTAAACTTGTCGCTAATGCAGGTTGCAAAGCAAGGTTCTCTTCAAGGTAAGTAACCACGTCAGCTAGGGTAACAATGGCAATAACTTCTGTACCAAAGTCACGTTCAACTTCTTGAATAGCAGATAATTCACCTTGGCCTTTTTCTTGGCGGTCAAGAGCGATTAATACACCAGACAATTGAGCGCCATGGGCCTTAATAATTTCCATTGATTCACGAATAGCAGTGCCGGCAGTAATAACGTCGTCCACTAACATTATCTTACCTTGTAAAGGAGAGCCAACTAAGCTGCCACCTTCACCGTGAGTTTTTGCTTCCTTACGGTTAAAACAATAAGGCATGTCCATACCGTGATGATCAGCTAATGCTACTGCAGTGGTGGTTGCAATTGGTATGCCCTTATAAGCTGGACCGAAAAGCAAATCAAACGCGATAGTAGAATCAACGAGTGCTTGTGCGTAAAAACGACCTAAGCGTGCTAAATCACCGCCGGTATTAAATAAACCCGCATTAAAAAAGTATGGACTTGTACGGCCTGACTTCAAAGTGAATTCACCAAAGCGAAGTACTTCTTTCGCTAGAGCAAATTCAATAAATTCACGTTGATAATCTTTCATCTTTATTCCCACTTTAATCAGAGTATTTAGCTAAGGGCTAACTTTTGTAAATCAAATAATTCGTTAATACTATCTTTTGCTAACGCTAGCATATTGTGCATTTCATCAAAACTAAACGGCGCTTCTTCTGCTGTGCCTTGAATTTCAATCAATTTGCCTGTGTCTGTCATAACGACATTCATATCGGTATCGGCAGCAGAATCTTCTGGGTAATCAAGATCCGAAACGGCTTCACCTTTATAAATACCAACAGAAACTGCTGCTATCATATGCTTTAATGGATTAGTTTTAATAATATCTTTAGCGCGCATATAATTTAAAGCATCGACTAATGCGACACAAGCACCGGTAATGGAAGCAGTACGTGTACCGCCATCAGCTTGTATAACATCGCAATCGACGCTAATGGTATTTTCACCTAGGGCTTTCAAATCGACAGCTGCGCGCAATGCACGAGCGATTAAACGAGATATTTCCAACGTACGACCACTTTGTTTGCCGTTAGCTGCTTCTCTGCGCATACGGGTGTGGGTAGAGCGAGGTAACATGCCATACTCTGCTGTGATCCAACCTTTACCTTGTCCTTTTAAAAAACGTGGTACACCGACTTCTACTGAGGCAGTACAAATAACTTTGGTGTCGCCAAATTCAATTAATACTGAACCTTCAGCATGAGTAGTAAATTGACGAGTAATGGTTACAGGACGTATTTGACCTGGAGTTCTGCCGCTTGGACGCATGTTAATATACCTATGGTGAAATAATTGTTGCGCATTATAATCGTTCAGCAACAAATTTGACATAATCACGTGAAAACAATTTGAAATATAGTTAATCTAATTAGGGTCTAGTTAGCAGTACTTTACAATATCCTAATTTATATTGAGCCTACTTATGAAAAGCTTTGTTGTGTTAATGCTTGTTACTTTCGCTTCTTTTTTGTTAATAACACCCGCCTCAGCCATTAACGCTGATGATTTACCTAAATACAGTAAAGTCTATGATGAAAAAAGTGATCCCTTTAAAGATGCGAATGCGGCAATAAAGCTAGCTCAAAAAACTCAGCGTAATGTGCTAATTGAAATTGGTGGCAACTGGTGCAGTTGGTGTAAAAAAATGGATGTTTTTTTGGCTGAAAACCCTGAGGTTTATCAGAAGCTCCATAGTGAGTTTGTCTTGTTAAAAATAAGCGTCAGTGACAGTAATGAAAATGAAGCGTTTATGAAATCGTTACCACCCGTTTTAGGCTATCCTCATATGTACGTATCAACAAGTAGCGGTAAAATGCTTTTATCAAAAGATACTGCCGAATTACTCGTTGGTGAACAATATTCTAAAGAGCAGTGGTTAGCCTTTCTTAATAAATGGCAAAGCAGTGAGACAAAAGGATAAATCAATGTCAGGTACAGCATTAAATAAAATCAACAGCTTCTTTGATAAAAATTATCAAACACCATCTTGGTTATCACATAAGTTTTCTCGTCGTAAATTATTAAAATCAGCGGCGGGAGCAACGGCAATCTCTGCACTTCCTGCGGTAGCGTTCAGTCAACATGAAAAAGATAAAGTGTTTGAGACTTTGCAGGCAGAGCCTTGGTTAACCTTGAATGCCGTGCTTGATCATCTCTTACCAGAATCAAGTAGTGGTCCAAGCGCCAAAGAGTTACAAGTCGTTATTTATTTATATAACGTTGTTTATCAGCAACCCACTGAAAAAAGTGAAATTGACTTTATTTTTAAAGGTGTCGGTTGGTTAAATGGTTATACACAAAACCAATTACAAAAAAACTTTACTGAGTTAAGCAAAGTCGAAAAAGAAACTATGTTACGAGGGATCAGTGGCTCGAGAGCGGGCGAAAACTGGCTCAATAATCTACTGGGTTATATTTTTGAAGCTATGTTATCGCCACCTGCTTATGGCGGTAATCCAAAAGGTACTGGTTGGCAATGGCTAGAGCATCAAGCGGGCTTTCCATTACCTGAAGCGGGTCAACGTTATTTCGAGTTACCCAAACGTTCGGTGACCAGCGACAAAAGTGCCAACAACATTATTCAATCAAAAGACTTATTAGCAAATAAAAAGTGGTCGACAGTTAAAGGAAGTAACAAAGCATGAGTTTTGATATTTGCATAGTTGGTAGTGGTGCAGGGGCCTCACCTGTCGCTTATACATTAGCGAAAGCTGGCGCTAAAGTATTAATACTGGAAAAAGGTCCGTGGTTAACCGAGAAAGAATTTTTCAAAGATGAATTAGCGATTAGTTTACGTGATTCTTATAATCCCAAACTGGCTGATGAACAGCATGTTATTGAAGAAGAATATCAAACCGCTGACGGAGAAAACTATTGGCAAGGCGAGCCAACAAGTGAGTCGGGCTGGAGCTTCTGGAACGGTAATGTTGTCGGTGGTTCATCTAACTTTATGAGCGGTTATTTTCATCGATTAAAGCCGGTAGATTTTAAGTTAAAGTCAACCTTTGGTGATATTGAAGGCGCTAATATTGTCGATTGGCCGATCAGTTACCACGAGCTTGAAACTTTTTATGCGCAAGTAGAACGAGATGTTGGTGTCTCGGGGAAAGTTGTTTCACACCCTCATCAAGAACCACGCTCAACCGATTTCCCATACCCGCCATTAGTTGATCATCAAGTATCAGACTGGATTGACAAAGCAGCAAAAAATATTGGCTATCACTCATTGCCAGTACCTCGTGCCATCTTATCGACTCCAGCCATGGGACGAAAAAGTTGCGAGTATTCAGGGTATTGTAGTAGCTATGGTTGTTCAACCGGTGCCAAAGGTAGTGGTCGAGCTGCTTTGTTAAACCATGCCGTGGCAACGGGAAATTTAACCATTAAAGCGAATGCTAAGGTTTATCATATAGCGAGTGATGATGAAGGTAAAATATCTGCCATCCATTATTACGACTCACAAGGTCGAGAACAAAAAGCCACAGCAAAAATTTATGTTGTTGCTTGTCAAGCGGTTGAAACATCACGTTTATTGCTGGCTTCCAAAGGGAAAAAATTCCCACAAGGGCTTGCGAACAATAGCGGACAAGTGGGTAAGAATTTAGTGTTTAGTGGTGGAGGTACAGGTAAAGGGGACTTTTTATTTGCTGATTTAACAACGCAAAAGCAAGCTCAATTAAAGCAAGTTGGCCCTTTTATAAATCGTGCTTTACAAGACTGGTATCAAATTGACGATAAAAGCTTCTCTGGTGCTAATCAACAAGGTCAAGCGAAAGGCGGCACCATAGACTTTCTCTTTTATCAAAACCCTATTGCTCGTGCACAAGGGCAACAATTCAATGATGCAAATGAGTTAGTGTGGGGCGAGCAATTACAGAAAAACTTAAAAGAAGAATTTACCACTTATAAAACCTTACGTTTTGAAGTCTTTAATGACTGGTTACCCACCGACGATTGTTTTGTTAGTTTAGACCCAGAAGTCACTGATAAATGGGGGCAAGCAGTCGCCAAGGTAAGAATTGGTGCACACCAACATGATAGGGTGGTTGGAGAGTATCTAGCGGAGAAAGGCAAGAAGTTGCTGGAAAGTATGGGCGCAAAAAATATTACTAGCTCTGTTAGCAGCTACCCGCCAACAAACTTAATGGCAGGAGGTTGCCGGTTCGGTAATGACCCCAAAACATCGGTATTGAATAAATACTGTCAAGCCCATGAAGTCAATAATTTATATGTTACTGATGGCTCATTTATGCCCACAGGCGGTAGTGTTCCCTACACGTTTACCATTTATGCCAATGCATTTCGAGTTGCAGAGCATATTAAACACCGTTGGCAAGAGTCTATCATTTAGCCATTGTTATTGGGGGGAGTGTTGTGAGGAGATAAAAGCATACCCTCACAACAGTTTATTGATTAGGTTTTAACGAGACATCAATTTTCTAAGGCTAATCGACGAGTCTGATCTGAATTCGCTATAGCCACGTATTACTGCACAGTTTAATTATAACTTGGTGTAATAAATTGCTAATCAAAGCGAATGTTATTATTACACTTAATTCGTTTGTCCGATAACGAGGAGTAATACAGTATTGTTAGCACATAAACCATTAGGGGTGATATTTGATCTCGACAACACCTTGGTCTCTTCATCTTTAGATTTTGACAGTATAAGAGCTTCCTTGGGGTGTCCAAAAGGCATCGATTTATTAGATTTTATTGATGCTTTACCAGAACATCATCAAGTTGAAGCTCATGAGGTGATAGTAGAATATGAAATAAATGATGCTATGACAGCAAATAAGTTGGCGGGAACCGACCAAATTTTAACTTTATTAGCTGAGTTGTCTTTACCTTGTGCGATTGTTACCAGAAATTGTCGACAAGCAGCGACGATAAAAGTAAAAAACAATAATATCGATATTGAGATATTACTGACCCGAGAAGATCACAAAGCCAAACCAGCTCCTGATGCGTTACTACATTTAGCCGAGCTTTGGCAGATAGCCCCTGAAAATTTATTGTATGTCGGTGATTATTTATATGACTTGCAAGCGGCGCGAAATGCTAACACCATGTCTTGTCTTATCAATTATGGTATAACAGCAAGCTATGAAAATTTGGCAGATGTTGTCGTTCTCGACCTTAATGAATTAAGCGAGACAATTAAGCAAGTATCGATTGTAGAACATGCATAATGGAATTATCTGCAGTGTATGTTCTTTACTGCAGATTTTCATGCACATTAAATCGTTAATTACTTATTTTCAAGTAATGCTGTTAGGCATGATACTTGTTCGCTCAATACGGTAACTTGCCTTTCTAGATCTGCTACTCTTTGCTCCAGACGAGGCTGATTTTCAGATGAACTATCGTCTATATCGACAATGTTAGTATCAGCTAATTGATTTTCATGGGTATCAGAAAGTAAATGAACGTAGCGAGAATCACGTTTGCCAGGCTCTCGCGCTAGCTTTTTGACTAATATCTTACTGTTTAAATTTTGCAATTGATGCAAAGTCGTTTCAACTTCACTGACATCGGTAAAGTCAGCTAAACGATTGGTACGAGTTCTTAACTCTCCCGGGGTTTGCGGCCCTCTTAGTAATAACACACAAATAATGGCTTTTTGCTGGCGTGTAAATTTTAAATGACCAAACTCAGTATCACAAAAACGATGAAAATATTTATTTACCCTTACCGAAGCTTTTCTATCTACCATTAATTGATTCATTTCTACCAATTCATCGACTAAGTTTTGCACATCACTTTCAGAAAAATTCGTTACCGGCTCACGGTTACTTTTTTGATTACAGCCTAGGGTAATACCATTTAATGAGAGTGGATATTGCTCAGGTGTTGTGATTTCTTTCTCAAGCATTACACCAATAATGCGGCATTGGTTGGCGGATAGTGTGATCATTTTTAAAGTTTCCTGACAAAAGTCTTTGCTAATGTTATACCAAGCTATGTCTATATTTACTATGTTAAGTTGTTTTATCAGTCATAAAAAAAGCCATAGTTTGCTATGGCTTTTAAAAGAATCAAACCTACTTAATACCTATTCGATATTCGCGATCTGCTCACGCATTTGCTCGATAAGTACTTTTAGTTCGACAGCTGCATTGGTGATATCAACATTAATCGATTTAGATCCTAAGGTATTCGCTTCACGATTAAATTCTTGCATCATAAAATCTAGGCGACGACCTTGTGCACCACCTTTTGTTAGGATGCTTCTTGTCTCTTTTACATGGCTAAATAGGCGATCAATTTCTTCGTCAACATCCATTTTTTGCGCAAGTAACACTAGCTCTTGTTCAACTCGGCTTGAATCAAGCTCAATTTTGGCGTCGGTGAATTTATCGGTGATCCGCTTACGCTGCCATGCAATGATTTCAGGCATAAATGCTTTTACTTTGTCTGACTGCTCAACAATACCTTCAAGGCGTTGTTCAATTAATACTTTTAAGTTTTCTCCCTCACTTGCCCGAGCATCAATAAAGTCTTTTAGCGCTTGTTCAAATCCTTCCAAAATTTCTTTTTGAATGTTGGTCATATCGGCTTCTTCAGCTTCCATGACACCAGGCCAGCGCATAATTTCTAAAGGATTTAATTGACTATTAAGTGTTTGTTCGTTTATCCAACCTGCGTGCTGTAACAGTTGTTCAGCTAAGCCTTTATTAAGTGATAAATTGTTTTTTGCTGATGGGTTAGCATTGAAACGCAAGCTGCACTCTACTTTGCCACGATTTAATTGTTTACGAAATCGCTCGCGCAATGCCGGTTCAATGCTACGAAATTGTTCTGGTAAACGGAAGTAAGTTTCCAAAAATCGTTGATTTACAGATCGAATTTCCCAAACTGCATTACCCCAATCACCTTTCACTTCAAAGCGAGAAAAAGCCGTCATACTATGGATCATATTGTTATCCGTTTACTGAATCTAAAAATTAAGGTAATTATGCCAAACGCGTAATCAGGTAGCTACTATATTTTATACGCTTAAAGAATGAATTTTTATTTATACTAGGGTTAATCTAATTTCCATTTTTCTTTAATTTTTGCAAGTTGACCTGTGGTTACTAGTTGTTGAAATGCCGTTTGGTATTTTTTTATCAATGTTGGTGACGTATCAAGACTAAAGGCAATACTGAGTTTGTTATTTAAAGCGGCTACTTCGTTTAACCTTTGTAACTCATTAAAATCATAGCCCAGATTTTTAGCTCTGGTTTCTATGGTGATTTGTGTGGCAAGTATTAGGTCAACTCTATCAATAAATAGCATATTCATGGTTTGTCGCTCGTTAGCAAGTTGGTAAATATTGGAGAAGTCTTGAGCGATTAAATATTGTGCTGAATTAGAATTTCTAGAAACAGCGATCTTACGGTTTTTTAATGCGGAGACTTTATAGTTAGTTTTAGGGTAATGTTTTTTTAATCCCCAAAAATATAAGCGCTCTTCTTTAAGGGCACCGATCCAATGAAATTTTTTATTTCTAAGCTTTGTATGTGCAATAGAGTAAATTAAAACATTAGGGTTATGAAGTGCAACGTCGTATGCCCTTGCCCAAGGCATTACCTGAATCTTAGGATGGTCTTCAGTTATTTTAAATAAAGCTTCAACGACATCGGTAGAAAAACCACCTAAGCTACCATCCGGGTTTTTAATTTGATAAGGCTCTAGAAGCTCGGTAACAACTTCAATGACTTCAGCTTTGCCATTAAACGGTACCAATAAAAGGAAAAAAGTTATTATTAAAATGGTGAGATAATTGTTAAATAATTTGATCATATATATTTTAAGTATCCGTAATATACTCGGTAGCAATACTATTTATAAACCTTAACCAAGATTTTTATTTTTATTAATATAGCTCATTTTATTTGAATGGGTGGTTATATTATTAAATTTAGGCATAAAAAAAGCAGCCTAAGCTGCTTTTTAAAATAAACGCTAGATATAGGTTAACTTAGCACAAAGTCTAAAATACCTATTGCTGCTTTGCGGCCCTGATCAACAGCTGTAACAACAAGGTCTGAACCTAGCACCATATCACCACCGGCAAAAATATTTTGTTTAGTGGTTTGTAATGCAAATTCGCTATTATCAGCGGCTAACACCAGTCCACGTTTATCTATTTCAACACCGGCATCTTTCATCCATTGTGGTGGACTAGGTAAGAAACCAAAAGCAATAACGACGGCGTCAGCTTCCATAATAAACTCACTACCCGCTATCGGTTCAGGGCTTCTTCTGCCTTTCGCATCCGCAGCGCCTAGTTGAGTTTTTACAAATTTAACACCACAGGCATTACCTTCTTTATCAACAGCAATATCAAGAGGTTGTATGTTAAATTGAAAGTTAACACCTTCTTCTTTAGCATTTTGAACCTCACGTGGTGAACCCGGCATATTGGCTTCGTCACGACGATAAGCACAGGTTACTTCGGTAGCACTTTGACGAATTGAGGTACGTACACAATCCATTGCCGTATCACCACCACCGAGTACAATGACTTTCTTATTTTCAAAACTAATAAAAGGTTTAGCATTTTCAGTAATTTTCATTAAGTTTTGTGTATTACCGATTAAGAAATCGAGTGCGGTATAAACACCAGCAGCGCCTTCGTGTTCAAAGCCACCTGTCATATCTGTGTAGGTACCGAGCGCTAAAAATACCGCGTCGTACTCTTCACTTAATGAATCAATGGTAATATCAACACCGACATTGACATTTAATCTAAATTCAATACCCATGCCTTCAAAGATTTCACGACGCGTTTGAATAACATCTTTTTCTAGTTTGAATGATGGAATACCAAAAGTGAGCAAGCCACCTATTTGAGCATGTTTGTCGTAAACAACAGCGTCGATACCATTACGTGTTAGTACGTCAGCACAAGATAAACCTGCAGGGCCAGCACCAATAACAGCAACACGTTTGTTCACTTTTACTACGTCTGATAAGTCAGGTTTCCACCCTTGTGCAAAGGCAGTGTCGGTAATATATTTTTCGATATTACCAATAGTAACCGCACCAAAATCTTCGTTTAATGTACAGGCAGACTCACAGAGTCTATCTTGTGGACAAACACGGCCACACATTTCTGGTAAGCTATTTGTTTGATGACATAAGTCAGCAGCTTCAAAAATCTTACCTTCGGTAACCAACTCTAACCATTGTGGAATATAATTGTGAACAGGGCATTGCCACTCACAATAAGGATTACCACAATCTAAACAACGATCTGCTTGGCCAGCACTTTGGTCAGTACTCAATGGCTGATAGATTTCAACAAAATTTATTTTACGTTGTTCAATCGCTTTTTTAGGCGGATCGATGCGTTTAACATCGATAAACTGATAAACATTTTTACTCATACTGTTTTCCCTTAATTCGCATTCTCGACACGACTACTGTGCTTGAACGCGAAGTTCAGCAGATGAACGACTACGATGACCTAATAAGGTTTTAACATCGGTTGCCGTAGGTTTAACTAATTTAAATCGTGGTGCGTAAGCATCAAAGTCAGCTAATATTTCTTGAGCGCGTGCACTACCTGTTTCATCAAAATGTTGGTTAATAATACCGCGTAAATGTTCTTGATGAATAGTCAGATCACTTATTGGTAATAATTCGATAGATTCGCTATTTAAGCGGACATCTAAATCACCTGATTCATCAAACACATAAGCAAAACCACCTGTCATACCGGCACCAAAGTTTACACCAACTTGCCCAAGAATGGTCACTATGCCACCCGTCATGTATTCACAAGCATGATCACCAGTGCCTTCAATTACAGCATGAGCACCCGAGTTACGCACCGCAAAGCGCTCACCCGCACGGCCACAGCCATAAAGTCTGCCACCGGTTGCGCCATATAAACAAGTATTACCCATAATCATGGTTTTATGACTTAAATACTCAACACCTTTAGGTGGCTTGATGGTTAGCTTACCGCCAGTCATTCCTTTACCAACGTAATCATTGGCATCACCGGTCAGGGTCATTTCTAAGCCACCGGCATTCCAAACACCAAAACTTTGGCCAGCTGTGCCATTAAGATAAATTTTAATAGGAGATGACGCCATCCCTTGGTCACCATGATGACGAGCAATTTCACCCGATAATGATGCACCGACAGAACGATCAGTGTTTTGTATAGAAAAACGGAACTCACCGCCTGCGCTATGCGAAACAGCATCAGTACAAGCCGCCAATATTTCTTTATTTAATACGCCTTTGTCAAAGGGCTCATTTCCTTCTGTTTGATAAAGAGCCGTATCAGCACCTGCTACAACAGGCGCAATAATAGGTGATAAATCTAATTTTTGCTGCTTAGCTGTTAAACCTGTCAATTGAACGAGTAGGTCGGTTCGACCAATTATCGCTGTTAAGCTTTCGACTCCTAAACGGGCTAAAATTTCACGTACCTCTTGGGCAATAAACTTAAAGTAGTTCATTACTTGCTCAGGTAAACCTTTAAAGAATTTTTCACGTAAAACATCGTCTTGTGTTGCAACACCTGTAGCACAATTATTTAAATGACAGATACGTAAGAATTTACAGCCCAGAGTGACCATAGGCGCGGTACCAAAACCAAAGCTTTCTGCGCCTAAAATTGCCGCTTTAACAATATCGATACCAGTTTTTAATCCGCCGTCAACTTGTAAACGTACTTTATGACGCAAACCGTTAGTCACTAATGACTGGTGTGCTTCGGCTAAACCTAACTCCCATGGACAACCGGCATACTTAACCGAACTCAATGGACTAGCTGCAGTACCGCCGTCGTAACCTGAAATGGTAATAAAATCGGCGTAAGCTTTAGCAACACCAGAAGCAATAGTGCCAACACCAGGTCCTGAAACCAGTTTTACTGAAATAACCGCTTTAGGGTTAACTTGTTTTAAATCGAAAATAAGCTGAGCTAAATCTTCAATTGAATAAATATCATGATGTGGTGGTGGAGAAATCAAGGTCACACCGGGTACTGAAAAGCGCAACTTAGCAATTAACGGTGAAACCTTATCACCGGGTAATTGACCACCTTCGCCGGGTTTTGCACCTTGAGCGACTTTTATTTGTAGTACATCGGCATTAACTAAGTAATGCGGTGTCACCCCAAATCGGCCAGAAGCAATTTGTTTGATACGTGAATTTTTTACGGTACCAAAGCGGCGTTCGTCTTCACCCCCTTCACCTGAATTTGAATAACCGCCTAAACGATTCATGGCAATTGCCAATGCTTCATGAGCTTCAGGGCTTAATGCACCAATAGACATAGCGGCACTATCAAAGCGTTTAAACATTTCAGTATCAGGTTCTACTTTGCTAATATCTATGGCTTGGGTATCTTCTTTAAAGCCCAATAAATCACGTAACGTTGCCACTGGGCGATTATTTACTTGATCGGCAAACAGGCGGTAATCTGCATAATCGCCAGATTGAACTGCTTTTTGTAAGTAAGTTACGACATCAGGGTTATAAGCGTGGTATTCACCGCCATGTACATACTTAAGTAAGCCGCCGTGATTGACTTTTTGATGAGCTAAAAAGGCTTTACGAGCAAGATTAATATTGTCTTGTTCTATGTCTGAAAAATCAGCGCCTTGAATACGACTTGGTAGATCAGGGAAGCATATTTGCATGATATTTTGATGCAAACCAATCACTTCAAACAAACCTGCACAACGGTAGCTGGCGATTGTTGAAATACCCATCTTAGATAATATTTTCAACAAGCCTTTATTAATGCCATCACGATAGTTCATTACAGCTTGACGCGCCGTTAACTCAATTTGTCCTTGTTCAACTAATTGCTCAATTGTCTCAAAAGCAAGGTAAGGATAAACAGCGGTAGCGCCTAAACCTAGTAACACAGCAAAGTGATGTGAATCTCTTGCCGATGCCGTTTCAACAATTATATTTGAGTCACAACGTAATTGTGTTTCAACTAAGCGTTGTTGTACTGCGCCAACTGCCATCGCTGCAGGTATAGGTAAAAACCCTTTATCAATTTGACGGTCTGAAAGTATTAAAATAACGGTGTTTTTATCACGAACTAATGTTTCGGCTTCATCACATAAACGAATAATAGCCGCTTCTAAACCTTCTTCTGTGCGGTAATTTAAGTTCAGTGTGTCGCTGCGGTAATGCTCAGGGGCAAGTTCACGTAGCTGCTTTAATCCGGTATACATTAAGATAGGTGTTGCAAACAAAATTCTGTCGGCATGGCCTGTTGTTTCGTTAAAAACATTATGTTCACGACCAATGCAGGTACCCAGCGACATAACATAGCGTTCACGTAATGGATCTATGGGGGGATTTGTTACCTGAGCAAATTGCTGGCGGAAATAATCATAAATTGTACGAGGTTGGCTTGAAAGTACTGCCATAGGGGTGTCATCGCCCATAGAACCCGTTGCTTCCATGCCATTTTCAGCCAATGTTTTCACAATTTGATGAATTTCTTCGTAACTGTAATTAAACATTTTATGGTATTGCGATAGGCCTTTATCATCAAAAATACGCTTACCAATAAGTTCGGCATCGAGTTGATGAAAGGGCACTAAACGGCGGATGTTTTTATCCAACCATTCACGGTAAGGATGGCGAACTTTTAGTTCTTCATCAATATCGGTAGAAGTAAATATTTTGCCGGTGTAAGTATCAATGGCAAGCATTTCACCTGGGCCAACACGACCTTTCTCGACCACTTCATCTTCACCGTAATCCCAAATACCTACTTCAGAGGCAAGGGTGATAAAACCATCACGAGTAATAACATAACGAGCAGGACGCAAGCCGTTTCTGTCTAAATTACAGGCAACATGGCGACCATTGGTAACCACAACGCCGGCTGGGCCGTCCCATGGTTCCATATGCATAGAATTAAATTCGTAAAACGCTTTTAAGTCTTCATCCATTAACGGACTATTTTGCCAAGCAGGTGGCATTAATAAACGCATACCTCGGTATAAATCCATACCGCCAGCAAGGAATAATTCAAGCATGTTATCTAGTGATGATGAGTCAGAACCACTTTCATTAACAAAGGGCGCAGCATCTTGAAGATCGGGTAATAAAGGTGATTTAAAGATGTGGGTACGGGCACGACTCCACTGTCGGTTACCTTTAATTGTATTAATTTCACCGTTATGAGCCAAATAACGAAAAGGCTGTGCTAAATGCCATTGTGGAGAAGTATTGGTTGAAAAACGTTGATGAAAAACACAAATGGCCGTTTGCATGCGAATATCAGCAAGGTCTAAATAAAAGTTAGGTAAGTCTACCGGCATCATTAAGCCTTTATAGATAGTTACCAAGCACGACAAACTTGCCACATAAAAAACGCTATCTTCAATGCGTTTTTCTGCACGACGACGTGCCATAAATAAACGGCGTTCTAAATCTCGATTTCTCCAGCCCGGAGGAGCATCAACAAAAACCTGCTCTATTTGCGGCATGTTATTGACAGCCGTTTCACCTAGCATAGAAGTATCAGTAGGCACTATGCGCCAGCCAATAAGTGTTAGGGTTTCACGCGCTAACTCTTCTTCAAGAATCTTTTTACTTAAAGCGGCTTGAATAGGGTCAGGATTGAGGAAAATCATACCTACAGCGTATTTTTTGCCAAGCTTCCAGTTGTTTTCTTCGGCAATAGCTCGAAAGAAGGTATCAGGTTTTTGCATCAACAAGCCACAACCGTCACCTGTTTTACCATCAGCAGCAATACCGCCACGATGTTGCATGCGATCAAGGGCATGAATTGCCGTTTTTACTAGTTTATGACTTGCTTCACCTTGTTGGTGAGCAATTAAGCCGAATCCGCAGTTGTCTTTTTGAACGCTGTGATCGTAAAGCATGATGTTATTTTCTCCTCAGGAAATAACCACTTGAGCACAGAGAACATGTTAAAGGAATAAAGTTATACAAATAATGCATAAATACTCTGTTTTCACTCAGGTGGAACCCTTCACATTAAACACTTATCGATAAAAGGTCAATCAAAATAGAGTATTTGCTCGTAGTTTTTGTACATTAGTGTAACTATATGTTTTTATTGGTTATTGCTTGTGTAGGTTGGTTTTGTTGATTTAATCGCCTATTTTTTAAGCTGTTATCAATAGCTTTTAGCGAGTTGAGAATGATTTTTGTTTACTTTGTTGTAATTTAATTACATTTTTATTTTTATGACGAGATATGACGAGATATGCTAATTTTAGCTGTTATTCATCTTTTATTCATTGATGTATGTACAAGATGGTGGAGAATACGGTGAAAATTCATCAATAAAAAAGCCAGTAATTACTGGCTTTAATACTAACTTACTTTTTGTAATTGAATATCAATAGCTTAGGGTTGGTAGCCACCCTCAATGCCTTTAGTCGTAATACTTACCGCATCGTGGGCATGTAAAGATTCAAGGTGGTTGATACGTAGCCAAAAGTCGTCATATCCAGCAGTATTATTCATTGCGTGTTGTAAACGACGAGCGGCGTCTTCACAAAACATTAAGTTTTGACCATTCAGTAGCGCAAATTCTTGTTCATCTTCTCTTTTTACTGCGGCTTGAACGGGTGTCTTTAAACAGCCTTCAATAATATCGACTAATGCAGTAATAGGGAATTCACTAATGTTGGCATTTAACTTTACTTTTAATTCAGCAACTGAGCGTTGACTATGAGGTGTAGCAACAATACCTTCAGTTGTACCCAGCCACTCATGAATTGAGTCTAAATCGGCTTCTTGGCCATTAAACTTCTCTTTAAAAGCTTTTTGGATTAACTGTCGAGCAAGGGCGGCAGAACAAGGACAAGTTGATGAATATCTAACATCAACTGCTAGCTCTATATCGAGTTTACCTTTATTTAAGCGACCGGTTAATGTTACTGGGTATGCTTTCCAGCCTTGCTTACCACTGATTAATGATTTTCTTCTTAAGTGATAGTCGAAGCGGAACTGCACTTTAGCATTATCGCTAAGATCGTGGTGACTACTGATAAAACCACTGAGTAAAGTGACCAAGCTTTGAAAGTCTAAAGTATTACTGGTTGAAAGTTCATCAAGCAGTAAATACAAGCGAGACATATGAATGCCTTTTGCTTGTGGTTCTTTTAAGTTTACAAACGCGTCAATAAAAGTAGAAACCATTCGCTCATTCTCACCTTGCGAAGCAACCATCATCGGCATTTCTATATTACTCATTCCAACCCAATCTAGGGTACCTTCGGTTTGAGCTGTGGTGTGGTTGGCGATATCAGGCATTAATGTGGACATTTCTACTCCAGTATTTCTAACACGCTATGTAAAGGGCTTTTTGAAACTTCAGTACATAACAAACTTATTAAGGGCGCGTATTCTAACGTATATTTCCTTGTAGATATAGCGACAGTTCTTTTTTAAGTTACTGAGCAAGATAACTTATTGAAACGCTCTGTATTCATATGGTTTTATGCTTTTAAAATGACTTTGAAGTAATCTAGATGAAAGGCATTTGTTTAATGACATCGGCGTTGATATTGTTACAATGAAGAAAATTACGCCACGATAATTATAATTTAAGGTAGGTTTTGTGAATTATACCGAACAGTTAGATGTTAATTTATTAGATGGATACTTGGATAGCTTAGGACAAGATATTGTGCAACAGATGTTGGACTTATATATTGAGCAATCAAAGACCTATATTGAAGACATTATCGATTCGATTGCACAAGAGTCACAAGTATTATGGCAAGAACGTTGCCATAAAATGAAAGGTGCAACTGGCAGTGTTGGTTTGTTAACCGCTCATGCTAAGTTGGTGGCAATTGAAAAATTACCCGGGCAATGGCCAGAAAAATCAGCCTTTATCTCTGAGTTGAATGAGATAAATAAAAATGCCGTTACTGCTTTTAAAGTATGGTTAGACTCAAAATAACCATGATTTAAGACAATTAAAAAAGGGGAAGCAATTATTGCTTCCCCTTTTTTAATTATTTATTGTTAAAGCGCGCTTAATCTACAGAGCCAATAAAACGATATCCTTCACCGTGAATGGTATTAATTAATTCAGCAGCGTCAGGTACCGATTCAAAATGTTTGCGTAAACGCCTAATCGTTACATCAACGGTACGGTCATTTGAGCGAAGGTCACGCCCGGTCATTTCTTTAATCAATTGCTGGCGAGTAACAATTTGGCCCGTGTTTTCAATTAATAAACGTAGAGCGCGATATTCGCCGCGAGGTATAGATAAAACTTGCCCGTCAGGTGCGGTCATTTTTCTTGAATTACCATCGAGTGACCATTTATTGAAAGTGATCACTGCTTTTTCAATTTCATTCTTTGTCTGACCAATTCGGTTAAGAATGTTTCGAGCTCGAATTGTTAATTCACGTGGATTAAATGGTTTTGTTAAATAGTCATCAGCACCAATTTCTAAACCAAGTATCTTATCTATATCACTATCACGACCGGTAAGAAATATTAACCCTAGCTCGTTGTTGCTGGTTAATTCTCTTGCCAATAATAAGCCATTTTTACCCGGAAGGTTAATATCCATGATGACTAAATTAATGGTGTTTTTTTGTAATTGAGTATCCATGCTCTCACCGTCTGTAGCCTCTGATACTTGATAGCCTTCTGCTTCAAACAAGTTACGTAGGTTAAAGCGTGTAACATCTTCGTCTTCTACGATAAGTATGTGAGGTTTTTGCATGTTTTTTTTTCCATTCTTTATGTATTTAGCAATAATGTTTACGGTATGTTAGTTATAGCTGAAAATTATATTAACGCTATGTTACTAATGCTTATTTTGTTAATTATTTATACAATTATTAGTATGGTATAGAACCACTAACTAAAAAACAATCAAGTTTGTTAGTTTCTTCTTATTCAACAAATATTTATCAGCACAGCTTTAATCTTCTTTAATGACTTGTGTTGGGATAATAATTTTGAAATTAACCCCTTTTTCAATTTCACTAATAAAGGATATTTTTCCACCTAGTGCTTGTGTGACTAAATTATACACCAGATGTAAGCCCAAGCCACTGCCACCCGAACCCCTTTTTGTGGTGGTGAAAGGCTCAAAAATTTTATTCATAATAGAAGGCTCAATACCCCTACCGTCGTCCTGATAGTCAATAGTAAGCATATCGCTAGAAATACTAGTCTGTATGGTAATTACACCATGGTCTCTGTCATCAAAGCCATGATTAATAGAATTTTGTATTAAATTAATAATTATTTGATTGATAGGACCGGGTTTGCTTTTTATGACGAGTTCGCTTGGACAGTCCACATTAATAATAAAAGGTAACTTTTTAATTTGTGGGGCTAACGTTAATAATATGTCGTCAAACAAATTTTTGATATTGAATGTTCGTGCTTCTTCACTTGATTGGTCAACAGCAACTTTTTTGAAACTGGCAATTAATTCTGCAGCGCGCTTCAAGTTACGGTAAATAATTGCGGTATTTTCTTCACCTTCAACAAGAAACTTTTTCAATTGACTTGATTTTAAGGTTTTATCATCAAAAGCTTTTTTTATTTCTAATAAGCGATCCGATAATAATGTTGAAGCTGTAACGCCTAAACCTATCGGTGTATTTACTTCATGAGCAACACCGGCAACCATATCGCCTAACGAAGCCATTTTCTCACTTTCAACAAGTTGCCCTTGAAACTGATGCAATTTTTCTAATGTTGAAAGTAATTCATTATTGGAATCCTTCAAGGCTTGGGTACGTTTATTGACTTTATTTTCAAGATCTTTGTTTTGCTGATAAGTGAGTTGCTTGGCATCGGAGAGTTTAGCAAGTTGTGTTTCAGCTCTATTGAGTACGATGTTTATGTTGCGCGCTAGAATATCGAGCTCTTTAAAAGGCATTTGTTCAATGCGTAAATTGAACTGTTTATGTTTCGAAATATCTTGTACTTTATTTGCCATATCTGACATAGGAATGGTAATAAAGCGGTTGAGTATTATTGTTATTAAAAGCGTCACTAAAATAAGCATGAAAATAATGACGCTATAACGCAAGAACATGTTGTTTGTTATACGTTTAATATAGTCAGTACCAACTTGTATATAAACGTAGCCAACTTTTTTATCTTGCTGGGTAATGGGTACCATAAGCTCTATAATATAAGTACTTATCTTTACCGAAGATAACTCCATTATTCTATCTGTTTTTTCAAGTATAGGTGAGCTCATACTTTTATTATAGTTCGCAAAAAACACTATGCCTTCAGGCTCAGGGGATACTTTATAAATATGAACGTGATTAATATAAGGGACAGATTTAAGCATGGATAAATAATGATCAGTTAACAGCGTTTTATCATTAACAAGATTGGTGCTGCTGGCATTAGCGATAAGCTCGGCCCAATATTTTGTATTAGTCGCTGCGTCTTCTTTTGTATCTTCAATAAATGAATTAGCGATGATAAAAGAAGAAAGAGTAACAAACAATACAATGAAACCGATGATCATAATCATCAGTTTTTTCTTTAATGAGTGAATGCGTTTCATTTTTTCCATATATTTATAGTAACTTAAATTTTATATTGAGCAATTAAATTGAACAATGATAAAGAGAAAAGCCCTTTTGCTTAGCTAAAACTTGTGTTCTTCCAATCGCCTCTTCCATGATGGGTTGATAACGGAGAAAACTATTTGCCACCACAGTGACTTGTCCTTTCGGTTTTAAATGGGGTTTTATTTTTGAAAGGAATGTCTCTGTTGCTTGATAATTGGTTTTAAGGCCCTGATGAAAGGGTGGATTTGAAATAACGTAATCGTACTTACCTTTTACATCTGACAAGCTATCTGATGGAAAAACGTGACCAGTTAAATTATTTAATTTCAATGTTGCTTGCGCTGAATATAATGCTAAGGCACTGACATCAAGTAAGTGTAACTTAATCTCAGGAAAAACTTTACCCAAGTAACTGGCTATGACTCCGGCACCACAGCCAAAATCGAGTAGCTCGCCGGTAATTTTCTTTGGTAAATTTTCCAACAATACCTGAGTGCCAATGTCGAGGCCGTTTTGACTGAATACACCAGGCAAGGCAACCACATCTACACTTGTGTCTTTAATCATAAAAGAATATGGCTTTAGCCAGTTGTCTAAGATAAAAGACTCTTGCGTCGCAAGTATATTGCTTGCGAATAATAAGCAATGGCGAGCAGCATCAATTTTTGCACAATCGCCAAGCTGTTGTTCGGTCAACTTTGCTAATGACTTAATACCGCTTTTATTCTCACCGACAACCAAAACTAAACATTCATTTGCTATCGAGTCTTTTATCATCGCGAGCATAAAAGTTAACTCGGCCTTACTTTTAGGAAACTGAATAATCACTAAGTCGTGGGCAGTCTTACTTTGATAATAGACATTAAATACCGCAGTCATTTGAGTGAGGTCTAATCGTTTGGCTTGTAAATGTGATTGATAATTCGTGTTATAACATGTCATCACTGCTTGAGGGTGAAGTGCATGGTATTCTTCAAAAAAATCGTCAATAGGTAAGTTGATAAATAATGGCGCTTTTGCTTTTAGTAAATCGGGATTACGCAGCAATAATTGATTGATGTTATCTAACAAAGTTATTCTCAAATAATTGGGTTATGGCATTCATAAATATATAACTTATACCCTAAATTAATTAACGGTATTTTATACGCTTAACGAAAAGATATGTTTATAATAGCCGCTATTCTACGTGAATATTATTATCATGTCAGAAAGGCGAATAATAAATTTGCAAATCACCATATAAAATTCAGGGAGTGGGTTATTTTTACTAAATTTTTTACTTGGTTTAAAGTGAAACTAATACGCAGTGATAAGCGTGCATGGTTATTAAAATTTCGCTATTTTACCGTCCCTAACTGGTTTAGAAAAACACCTGTCGCTGAAGTTTACTTAGCACTTAATGACCCTTATAGCTTTATGCTGATTCAAGTGTTACCAGAGCTAGAGCAACGTTTCAATATTCAATTTAAATTGTTCTTAGTCTATGAAAGTGTTCCAGGGGTAACTATCGATCCCAAATTAATGCGCACTTGGGCAATAAAAGATGCCAACTTTATTGCTGATCAATATCAATTGAAAAAAATAACGCAACGACCGACTCAAGAATCACTCTTTACTGGTCAGCAAATGTGGCAGTTGCGACCTAAAACACTCGATAATGCTTGGCAACTCTTTCAACAGACTTGGTCGAATGATTTTGATTACTACTATCATGCTTCTACACCGGTAATAAATTATCAAATTAAAAATTTAATACGTTTAGTTAAACAAGGGCATTACTTACCTTCGTCTATTTTTATTGCGGGGCAATGGTTTGTTGGTATTGATAGGCTTGAGCATCTAGAAAAACGTTTGGCTGACTTTGGTTTAGCAAAAGATGACAGTGTTGCTGTTTATCAAAAAAATAAATTAGTCTTTGCTGAGCAACAAGTGAAAGATAATGCAGCTGACATCGCTGACATCGCTGACACGAAAATATTAGAAGCCTTTATTTCATTACGAAGCCCTTATTCTTACATTGGTTTATTACAAGCAGAAAAGTTAAGTCAGCATTATCAGATCCCTTTAAAGATAAAGCCGTTATTACCTTTGATTATGCGGGGGTTAACCACGACAGAAAATAAAGAACGTTATGCTGTTTTTGATGCCAGTCGTGAAGCTAAAAAACTTAATATTCCTTTTACCGGTATTGCAGATCCTTTAGGGCAAGGTATTTTTAATGCTTTTCAAATTTTTTCGTATGCAGAACAACAAAATAAAGAACTCGATTTTATTAAGTCTGCGTTTAAGGCCATTTATGTTGACGGTTTAGACTTATCAAATAAATCGGTAATCGAATCTTTATGTCAGCAGCATAAAATCAATTATCTACAAGCGTTAGAATATAATAATGAACATGACTGGCAACAATGGTCTGATACCAACCAAAGTACTTTAGATGGCATGGGGTTATGGGGAGCGCCTTGTTTTCGATTTCAAAATGTTATTTGTTGGGGGCAAGACCGCTTGGCACAAATTGAACAAGCGATCATTGTTTCATAAGATATAATATATCCGTATTATCTTCATTTAGAGCACTATTGACTCAACATTAGAATAAATGTTCTAATGTTGTTGTCCTGAATTCAATAAAGTTTTGTTTTTTCAAACAAGCGAAACTTATGATAAAGGGCCAGAAGAGGAGCATTAACCAGGTAGTTATCATAAAGAGATCAAGCTCTAATGATTGGTAACGAGGGGGATTAATGCCGAGGTAAGTAATTTTTTGATAATTTACTTATCGGTTGTTTGGGTTGAATCCTAACAATTGTCACCAACTTGGTGGGGAGCTTCTGGCCTTTGTAAAGCCTAATGCTCTTCACATAAGTGATTGTTATCTTGGTTATTACAAACGCCTAAAAGTTCTCCGAACGAACAGAGTTCGAGAGAAATGAATCAAATAAAACTATCAAAAAAAATTAGCTTAACAGCTAACCCAACGCTTCATCATACTATTTTATGGACCGCATTAATTACGCCATTACTTGATGATGGTCAAATCGATTTTCCAAGCCTCAAACAATTAGCTATTAGTCAGTCTGACGCCGGTAATGGTATTGTCTTGCTAGGTAGTACAGGAGAGGGCCTGGCCTTAACATCGCAAGAGCAAGTTAAGATTGTTGAATTCGTTTGCCAATTATCACTAAGCGCACCTTTAATGGTTGCTGTTGGCGGTTATCAGTTAACCGAGCAAATTAATTGGATAACAGCTTGTAATAAATTACCTATTTCAGCCTACTTACTTGGTAGTCCCATTTACGCAAAGCCGGGTGTGATAGGTCAAACGCAATGGTTTAGTGCTTTACTTGATGCCGCCAACTTCCCCTGTATGTTATATAACGTCCCCTCTCGTAGCGGTGTTTCTATTGCTATTGAAACTTTACAGGCGGTGCAAAATCATCAGCATTGTTGGGCGTTAAAAGAAGCCAGTGGCGATTTAAATCAGGTACTCGCCTATCGCCAGTATTGTCCAGATATAGCCCTATATAGTGGTGAAGACGCCATGATGCCTTACTTAGCACAAGCAGGTGTAAAAGGGTTAGTTTCGGTTTGTAGTAATGTCTGGCCGGCAGCGACTCATCAATACGTCGAGCTATCACTAGCTGGTGAGACTCAAGGTTTATTTCCACTTTGGCAAAATGCGGTCGATGAGCTTTTTCAGGTGGCAAGTCCCATACCCGTAAAAGTATTAATGCACCAAAATAAAATGATCAACACTCCCTTTTTACGTGCGCCGTTAACCCATTTAGAACTTAACGACTGCAACTCGCTGTTAGCATCAGATAAATTAATTAATCAATGGCTTGAAACTCAAGCTAAGTGATCCCTTTAAGTATTAACATGAGAATTTAAAATGAATTGGCAAGAAACATTAACACAATTAGAAGCAGGTACTGTTCGTGCGGCAAATCAAGATGAAGCAGGAAATTGGCAGGCCAATGTAGCCGTAAAAGAAGCTATATTATCAGCATTTAAAGCGGGCGAAAACATTGCTTTTGATGGCATTTATAAGGGGTTTGTCGATAAACATAATTTACCTGCGCGTGAGTTTACCGCTGACGATAAAGTGCGATTAGTACCGGGTGGTTCTTCAGTTCGCCGTGGTGCGCATGTTGCTCCTGGTGTCATTATTATGCCACCCGCTTACATTAATGTTGGGGCTTTTGTTGATACAGGTACTATGATTGATAGCCATGCATTAATTGGCTCGTGCGCCCAAATAGGTAAAAATGTTCATGTTTCTGCCGCTGTTCAAATTGGTGGTGTTTTAGAACCGGTTGGTGCAAGCCCTGTTATTATCGAAGATGGTGCCTTTCTAAGTGCTGGTGTGGTCATTGTCGAAGGTATTGTTGTTAAAAAAGGGGCTGTTTTAGCGCCAGGTGTCTCACTTTCAGCGTCAGTGCCTGTTTACGATTGTGTGAATGAAGTGATGCTTGAAAAAGGTGCTGATATTCCTGAACGTGCTGTAGTGGTGCCAGGAACACGTCCGGTTTCAGGGGCGTGGGCGAAAACGCACGGTTTAAATATGGCTTGTGCATTAATCGTTAAATATCGCGATGAAAAAAGTAATGCCTCGTTAGAGCTCGAGTCTATTTTACGTTAAGCCCTCTAAGGTAAAGCAGGAATATCATGTCTGAGTTAGTAAATACTACCTATTGTTTTGATTCTCCTTCGGCGCTTGAATTAAGCGCTGAGTTAACAAAGCAACAACCTGAAAGTAGCCAGCAAGAAGGTTACTTTGTTTATCATCTTGATGCGCTTAAAGCCCATTTAGCCGAACTACAACGCCAAGACGTCATTAAGTTATGGTTTGCGGTAAAAGCGAACCCGTTATCTAACATCATTAAAACCTTAGACGATGCGGGTTTTAATTTTGATGTGGCGAGCAGTGGCGAATTAAATCAAGTCTTAAAGCAAGGTATTACACCCGAACGTATCTTAAATACCGGTCCGGCAAAATCAAAAGCACAAATAACGTCGTTCATTAAACAAGGGGTTAATATTTTTGTTGCTGAAAGTTTGAATCAATTAACTTGGTTAAATGAAGCAGCTATTGAGCATGATGTTAAGCCAAGAGTGCTGTTGCGGGTTCAGTTGCAATGGCCAGAGGGTGAAAAAAACCCTTTAGGGGGAAATTGCCTAACACCATTTGGTTTGTCGATAGAGCAGTGGCAAAGCATTAAAGTCGTTAACTTTCCTGGTATTGAGTTGTGTGGTTTACATATTTTTCAATGGGGCAATATGCTCAGTAATGAAAAAATGTTCTCGCTGTGGTCACAAATGGTTGCACCATTAAAAGGTTTAGCTGATGACATAGGTATGCCATTAAAAATCTTAGATTTAGGTGGCGGTTTAGGTATTGATTATTTACAGCAAGGCAAAACACTTTCTTGGCAGAAAATTATTGCTGATCTGGCGATCATAAAGCAGCAGGCAGGTGCCGAAGAGTTATGGTTAGAATTGGGCCGTTTTGCGGTTGCTGAGTGTGGTTATTATGTGGTCCCCGTTGTTGATAGAAAAATGAATTATGGTCAAGAGCAGTTAGTCTTAGCCGCAGGTATTAATCATTTGTTAAGACCGGCGATAACCGAACAGCCTTTTCCTGTCAATTTACTACGAGAGTCTACACGCGAAAAACAGTTGTTTGATATTCATGGTCCGCTATGTACCAGTATGGACAAATTGGGTAAGTTGCCTTTGCCTGATGACGTATCTGTTGGCGATCAACTGGTATTTGGCTATTGCGGTGCTTACGGTTTTACTGAAAGTATGCCATTTTTTCTTTGTCACCATATCGCTGCTGAATACGTGTTTAGTCAAGGGACGTTGGTTGAAGTCAGAGCAGCACAACCAGCGGATTGGTATTTAAGATAGCGATAAATACTTCAGCTTAATGTTTAAGATAAAGTGAACAAAATGAATGAAATAAAAAAAGAAGTTATGCATGTTGGTGAAATGGCGAGCGGCGCAGCACTTACCGTTCCTGTTTATCGTATAAAAGGACGTACTGATGCACCCAGTGTTTATATTCAAGCGAATATGCATGGCGCTGAAGTGCAAGGTAATGCGGTTATTTTTCAACTATTAGAATTATTGAAAAACACAAAAATAAATGGCGATATTACCTTAGTACCTTATGCCAACCCTGTGGGGTGTAATCATAAAAATGGTGAATATACCCTTGGCAGATTTGATCCTATCACCGGAGTGAATTGGAATCGGATGTATCACTTTGATGAAAGCATCATCAAGCCGTTTGTTCGTGAATGTATTGGCAAAAAAAATCAAGTTATTGAAGCCAATTTTAAAAAGCTAATGATTGAAAGTATTGAAGAAAAACTTAACCATAATATTTATGGGCTAACGACCGGACAACGCATTGCTTATCAATTACAGCGCTTGGCTCATCAAGCTGACTACGTTTTAGACTTACATACCGGGCCTATTTCAAGTAAACATTTATACTGCCCTGAATATGCGCAAGAAAGCGCTCAGTACTTTGATATTCCACATACATTATTAATTCCTAATGACTTTGATGGTGCCTTAGATGAAGCAACCTTCTGCCCTTGGTGGTCATTACAAGACGCTTTTGCTGAATTAGGTATCGAGTTTTCGATTAGTTCAGCGTCTATTAACAAAGAAAGCTTTACCGTTGAATTAGGCTCGCAAGAACAGATTGATCTTGATGTAGCCTTAGAAGATGCTAAAAGTATTATGAATTATTTACAGCATAAAAACGTCATCAACACCACTGAATACCGACCTAAAACGATGACACGTTATGGATGTTATTTAAAAAACTACAAAGCCTTTTATTCGCCAATGGGAGGGATGGTCGATTACTTGGCTGAATTTGGTCAACCATTAGCTGCAGGTGAACCGCTGGCGAGAATTTTACGCATGGATAATTATGGTGACGGCGATCCATTGCACTATATTTCACTGGATAAAAAAGTCATTCCTATTTTACATTTTGCCTCGGCGAGTGTGAATCAAGGTACAGAATTATATAAAGTGTTTAGTGAGTATTTTGAGTTTTAATACTGTGTGAATTAGCCTTGATTTATAAATAAGGTATTGACAATACTACTGTTGCCAATACCTTTGAACTACTTGTTTGTTTGCTCTTTTTGGCGAGATTGTTCGATACTCGCGCTAAGTTCTTTGGCTAAAGATTGGACTTCGGGTATAAAATCTTGCATTAACTGTTGTGAAAGTATGATTGAGTCTTGAATAATTAAAGGCATTTTTTTCGTCATACTTCTGCCAATATCTGAACGATAAAATGTTATTAACCCTTGTATTTCTGCTTCGGTAAAATTGCGGCTGTAAATGTCTATCATTGGCTCTTTAAAGCTATGCCAATTCATTTTCTCATGAAGAAGGGCATTTACTTTATCCATATATTTATCAAAATGAACTTTCTCTTTGTTCGAAATATTCATTTTTTTCGACATACCTTCAAACATTAGCGTAACTTGACTTTGCATACTCTCTATCATTTTTGAAACTTCAGTTAATTCCATTAATTTTTCAATCGATGCCCTTGATGATAAGTCGTTAGCTTTACTAGTAAAACTAAGCATAAGTACCAATAGCAGCATGGTGATTCTTCTCATTATTATTCCTTTAATTTTTAATAGAGTGAGTATTGATCATAATACTTGTTGATTATATTGCAACATTTTCATTACATTTGTAGCAACAAAATGATGAGTCGTAGAGTGACTGAAAATCATCACTAGATTACCATCGACTTCTGATTATGGTTAAAATTGGAAGGTAATAAATTTGATTTAACGCATTTATGAAGCATAGGAATCAAATTAGTCATTAAATCGTCACTTAGTAAGCCATAAGCATATTTATTAAAGACAATTTTGTGGTATAAATAATGCTCTTAATAAATTCTAAACGATTAATAAAGGACTAATGGTGAATTTTAAACGGATGTTTTTCTACTATATTATACTCGTTGTTTTTTTGCCTCTTACTATACAAGCGGCTGAAAAAAAATGGGTTTATACCGTTGTAGAAGGCGATAGCTTATGGAGTATCAGCCAAGAATATCTTGAAGAAACAGCTTTTTATCAAAAACTTCAAAAACTTAATGGAATCACATATCCTAAAAAATTACAGCCCAATACCTTAATAGAAGTACCTATGTCGTGGATAAAAAGCTATCCAACCTATGCGACAATAACGGCTATTTCGGGCAAAAGTACCTTCTTTAAACAAGGTGAAACGCAAGTCACTAAACTCGGCTCAATATTGAGCTTTGGTGATATATTAACTGTTGATGCTAATTCTAGTGTCAGCCTCACGCTTGTTGATGGCTCTGTGCTTACTCTTCTTGAAAAAAGTAAATTGTCTTTTGAGTCTTTAATAAGTTATGGCAAAACAGGAATGGCGGATACGCAACTAAAACTTCACCAAGGTAAAGTTGAAACACAGGCAAAAAAATCAAAGGGACCAGGGTCTCGTTTAGATATATCTACAGCTTCAGCCATAAGCTCAGTGCGAGGCACGGTTTATAGAGTTGCACATTCCTCGCAAGATCATAATTCACTTATTGAGGTATTAGAGGGCGAGGTCGAAGTTAACGCACAAATGCAAAGTGAATATATAGCGAAAGGGTTTGCCAGTAAAGTAGCGAAAGGACAGGTTCCTAGTAAACCGATAATGCTATTGAATGCCCCACGTTTTATCAGCACAAAAAACCGCTTTGAAGGTGAGGAGGTAAATTTTGACTGGGAAAATGTTAAGGATGCAATAGCATACAAAGTGCAAATTTCATCTAATAATACTTTTACAGATATTGTTTGGCAGCAACATCAATCTCAAACAGTTGCTACGCTCGCAAAAATCGTAGATGGCGATTACTTTATTAGAGTTAGTGCGCTTAGTCTTTCAAATATAGAAGGGTTCGCTCGAAGTACTTCATTTTCTGTTAATAATAAGCCATTACCTCCAGCCATTAGTGAAGTAGATAGCTTTTTTGATGCTGGTACTCGTGAACTTACTTGGGCTTATGCGAAAGAATTATCAGGTTCGCTTTTACAAATCGCCTCGGATAGTAATTTTGACAATGTTATTATTTTAACAAATTTGTCTGAAAGCTCATTTATTATTCCTAATACACTTCCTTTTGGGAAATACTATTGGCGGGTGGCTGGCGTTGATCATAAAGGTCGAGGACCTTTTTCGAAGGGCAATGATTTTTTATGGCAGGCATTATTATCTCCTGTGCAATGGAGTTATCAGCATAAAACTGATCAGTTAGTCGTTGATTGGTCAGCACTTAAGGTCGATGAGTCAGTACAGATACAGGTTGCTGATGAGTCTGATTTTATGGCTAATACCCAGGTTCTTGAATCGGTAGTAAAAACGCTTTCAATACCTATACCCAACGACAGAGATATCTATATACGTTCGCGTGTTATCAATAAAAAATTAAATGTTCATGGAGAGTGGAGCGACGTGAAGACTATCAGTAATAATGATGATAACGCGCTTATATCGTTTGCTTTTTTAGCGCTTTTTATTCTTTTGTAATAGGTCATGATTAGCATTATGTTTAGGCTACTATTTAAAGACAAAAATTTAATGGCAATGCTGCTCATTAGCTTCCTTTTCATATTTTTTTATACGCCAGAAAATGTGTTAAACACCTTGTTTTATGATGTTGTGCTTAAGCAAAAGCAAGTTAAAGAAAATCATGCTGTTATTATTGCTATCGATGATAAAAGTATTCAAACAATAGGCCGTTGGCCTTGGCCACGTAAAGTTCACGCTCAACTAGTCGATAAATTAGCGTCTGCAAAACCTGCCGCTATTGGTTTTGATATCTTATTTGTCGATCCGGACCTAGCCGAGCCAACATCAGATGTCACATTTGCTAAAGCTATCGCCAATACGGCTAATATTGTTTTGCCTTTATCCCCTAATTTTGAAGAAAATGCTAGCGCTCATGAGCTTTTGCCATCGACGATTTTTTTAACAAACAAGGTAGTATTAGGTCACAATGATTTTGAATTAGACACCGATGGTGTTATGCGCAAAGTCTATTTATATGCCGGTTGGCAGCAGGCTAAATGGCCTAGTTTTGCATTATCTCTTGCTCAAATTATGCAGCCTAATAAATTTATTGCTCCCGATAAAGTTTCAAAAGGAAACTTTTGGACAAGACAAAAACCAATAAATATCGCTTTTAATAGCATAGATATCCCCACTTTATCTTATAGCGATGTGCTCAGTGGTGATGTTGACAACACTATATTTAACCATAAAGTTATATTGATTGGAGTTACCGCATCAGGACTTGGAGAGCGCTTTACTACACCGACATCTATGTCTCACCAACGACTTTCTGGTGTTGAAATTAATGGACATATTGTTAATGCTCTACTCTCAGATGCAACGATTACTTTAATACCAAACCTTGGTCAGTATGCTTTTGCAGCGATAATCGTTTTACTCGCGATTCTCTGTTTATCTTTATTGAACTCTGCTTTTGTCTTAACAAGTCTAGCCGGACTAATTATTGCTACCTTTGTTATCGCAACAGGGAGCTTGCTCGTCTATAACCTATGGCTAGATCCGCTGTTGCCCATTGGCTTACTTTTGTTAATTATTTTGTATTTATTGTTTTTTAAAGTGAAATTTTATAAAAATAATTTGCTACAACTCAATCAAAAAATATATACGGATAACGCAACACAACTACCTAACGCTGAAAAAGTAAATTTAATTATAAATGAGCTGATTTTATCAGCACAGCTTGAAAAGAAGCCTTTCCCGGTCATTATTATCAATATAGGTAAATTTAACGCAGTAAATGATCTGGTTGGCTTTAGTGAAGGCAATAACTTATTAAAATTAATCACCAAACGAATACAGTACTTTATTGATGAGCAGCAGGTGATAGCTCGACACACAGGAACAGAATTTATTGTTACTGGGTTAGGTCGTCATAAAGAAGACGATATTAAGCTTATGTGTAATAACATTAATGTTAATTTATCTAAAATATTATCTATTCAAAATGAATCGTTTACTTTGCCGATCAGTATTGGTGTTAGTACTTACCCACACGATGGCTTATCCGCAGAAACCCTGATTAATTGTGCAACTTCAGCAATGCAAAGGGCTAAAGAAAGATCTGGCAGAGGCGTTTGCTTTTATCATAAACACATTAATCAAGAAACTTTAGAGCGACATCACTTCGAAAATGATTTAGCACACGCGTTAGAGAAAAACGAAATTGAAGTTTATTATCAACCACAAGTTAATGCTCAAACAAGTGAGATAGTTGGTGTAGAGGCCCTTGCTCGTTGGCTTCACCCCGTAAAAGGTTATATACCGCCAACTGAATTTATACCCATTGCCGAATCAACGGGGCTGATTAATGAAATAGGAGAGTGGATATTAACAACGGCCTGTCAGCAAATTAAAATATGTCAATTAACCTATGGTATACCAATAAAGTTGGGCGTTAATGTCTCTGCGATTCAATTTAATGAGGAGTTATTAATAAAAAACATTGAAAAAATTCTTAATGATACTGGCTTTAATGCGCAGTATTTAGAATTAGAATTAACGGAGAGCTGTCTCATCGACAATATGGGGAATACCGAAAATATATTGTCTCAATTAAAAAAATTGAATATTAACTTGTCGATTGATGATTTTGGTACCGGTTATTCGTCTTTAAGTTACTTAAAAAGTTTTCCTATTGATCGCATTAAAATCGATCGCTCATTCATTAAAGATATTAATGACAGTGATGATGCAAATAAAATTGTTTTAGCGATTATATCTATGGCTCAGAGTTTAAATATGTCGACTATTGCAGAAGGTATAGAATTAATAGAACAGCAAAAATTCTTGCAAAAACATCATTGTGATGAGCTACAAGGCTATTTATTTAGTAAGCCTTTATCTTATAAAGATCTTGAATCATTACTTAAAAAAGGTAGGTTTTTGTAACTTTATTTGCTGTGGTTTTACTATTTATTATCATATTATTTGTTGTATAACACCGCTAATGCTTATATTTTTTAGCAAGACTTACCTATATTAAGGCCTCTTAACATTCATTAAGAGGCCTTGTTTTTTTATCAGATAATTTTTTTATTTTAACCGCTACAGCTTTAAGTGTGTATTGAAGTAATTAGTCATCATGGTTTTAATGTGTAACGTTGTGCCACTGCCTTCGTACAAGCCATGGCTTCGATTCGGGTAAGACATGAAGTCAAACTGACGGTTGTGCTTAACTAATTCATTAATTAGGCGTTCAGAGCCTTGGTAATGAACATTATCGTCGCCTGTGCCATGAATAAGCAGTAACTTACCTTGCAAGTTTTTAGCATGGGTAATAGGTGAACCTTGCTTGTAACCTTCGGCAAAGTCAGCTAATAAACCCGAATAGCGTTCTTGGTAAATAGAATCGTATAAACGTTGATCAGGCACAGGTGCTAAAGAAATACCTACATGATATTGCTCAGGGTAACGGAACATCATATTTAAGGTCATCGAACCACCGCCAGAATGCCCCCAAATAGCAACATGGTCAGTATCAATATAGTCCCAACGATTTGCCATTGCTGTTAATGCATCAGATTGGTCACGTGAAGAAAGTACACCGACTGCGCCGTAAATTGATTTGCGCCACTCTCTGCCTTTTGGTGTGCGTGTACCGCGATTATCAATAGAGGCTATTATGTAACCCTGTTCAGTTAACATTTGATCCCACATAGCTGCACTGCCACGCCAGCTATCAGTAACCGTTTGTCCCCAAGACTCTCCATAAACATAAAAAATGATAGGATATTTTTTCTTAGGATCAAAATCCGCAGGGCGAATAATATAACCGTCTAAAACGACACCATCTTGTGCTTTTACTTGAAAAAACTCATGATCTGTTTTTGGCAACTCAGCTAATTTATCGATTAATACCTTGTTGTCCATCATCATGTGTTTGGTTTGATGACCTTCAATTTTCACTAAACGTTTCTGCGTTGGTTGGCTAAATGTCGAGTGTGAATGAATCGCCCATTGCCCGTCTGCCGACATTTGGTAACTGTTAGTACCAGCAAATTCTTCAGGAGTGACCCGTTGATTACTTAAACTTCCATCAAGCTTGCTGCGATATAAGTAACGCTGTGCAACATTTTCAGGTGAAGCTATGTAGTACAACCAACCGTTTTCTTCGTCGATGGTTTGAATGCTTATTACATCAAAGTCACCTTCCGTTAAGTTTAAAGCGGTTTTTCCGTCACGTGTTATGTTGAAAATATGGCGCCAACCACTGCGTTCACTAGTCCATAAAAAGCTGTTGCCTTGGTTTAACCAGCGAGCATCGTCAAAGAAATCAAGAAAGGTCTCTTCTTGCTCTGTCATCACAGTTGTGACATCACCGGTATTAGCGTTAGCTAAATAAAGAATATTAGTGTCTTGTTTGCGGTTGACATGCTGTACCAATATTTGTTGACTGTTACCTGACCAATTCATGCGTGGAATATACATGTTGCGTGAGTTGTTGGGTAGATTGGCCCAGATAGTTTTTGTTGTCGCTAAATTTACTACGCCAACTTTTGGTAATGCATTTGTTTCACCCACTTTAGGGTAAGGGAATTTTGTGATGGTCGGGTAAAGTTCGTCAGTATTATTAATCATAATGAAGTCTTTACTACCACTGGTGTCTAACTGCCAGTAGGCAATTTTTTCACCGTCAGGGCTCCAGCGAAAACCATCCTTAATGGTAAACTCTTCTTCGTAAACCCAGTCAAATAAACCATTGATTTTTCCATCGCCAGCGTCAAATGTTAATTGAGACACCTTATTATTTGCTAAGTTTTCTACATAAATATTGTCTGCAACCACGTAAGCGACTTTACTTGCATTAGGTGAAAATTTTGCAAACATTAATGAGCTTGCTAAGGGATTTTTGCCACCAAGTTGCATTAATTTATTGGTTTTTATATCTAATAACCAATAATCACCTCGACTGTTTGAACGCCATACTTTTTTACTATTAGTATAAATAAGCAATTTTTGACGGTCGTCTGACCAAGTGTAATTATCTATATCTAATGGCTTTTCAGTGCCTTTAGGTGTCAGTTGTTGTGCCGAAATCAATACCGAACGCTGTAAGGTTTCAGGGTTATAAACAACGATGTCACGACCTATGCTGACTTCTTTGCCTTTTTCATCTGTTTTTGTTTTTGCTGATTTTTCAACGATGGTGTAACCACTACCGTCGGCTAACCAACGTAGGCGAGAAATATAATCTGAGCTAAATTCACCCTCTTTGTAAATACGTTCAACGGTTAACGGCGTTGATTTTTTAAGGTTAATGTTAGTATTTGTGGTATTTTCTGTGGTGATGTTTTGACAAGCAGCTAATGATACTGCAATAGCAGTGGTCAATGCGGTTGAGCATAGCCAACGAGTTATTTTTATTTTAGGCATAATATTTCCTTAATTTGCGTACAATCACTTTAAATTGTATACAATTAATTGGCAATGCTGTTGGTCGACTATTTTGTCACTTTTACCGTATTTAAATGATCGCTTAGCGGTTGAAAAAAGTAAATTTGACCTCACCTATTGCACATCAAAAAACAAAAGGTTGAACCATGGATAACGCACTAGAAATTTCTGGCTTAAAAAAAGTTTATAAAGGTGGTTTTACTGCACTTAAAGGTATCGATCTTACGGTTAAACAAGGTGATTTTTTTGCTTTACTTGGTCCTAATGGCGCAGGTAAGTCGACAACCATAGGTATCATCACCTCTTTGGTTAATAAAACCGCAGGTAGTGTTAAGGTTTTTGGCCATGATATCGATAAAGAACTTGAACAAGCCAAGAGCTATTTAGGTCTAGTCCCACAAGAGTTTAACTTTAATCAATTCGAAACCTTGTTAACTATTTTAGTTAATCAAGCCGGTTACTATGGTGTTGAACGTTCTTTAGCATTTAAACGCGCTGAAAAGTACCTGAAAAAACTCGATCTATGGGACAAGCGTAACGATGCAGGTCGTATGCTTTCAGGAGGAATGAAACGTCGCCTGATGATTGCAAGAGCGCTAATGCATGAACCGCAGGTACTTATTCTTGATGAACCTACTGCTGGTGTTGATATTGAACTTCGTCGCTCAATGTGGATTTTCTTACGTGAATTAAACAAGCAGGGTATTACGATCATTTTAACGACCCATTATTTGGAAGAAGCTGAAATGCTTTGTCGAAATATTGCCATTATTGACTCAGGTGTGATCGTTGAAGATACTGATATGAAATCTTTGCTGTCAAAATTAGACCAAGAAACAATCGTCTTTGATATCGACTCCGTAACTAATGCGCCAGAGCTTGATGCCTTCACTTGTCGGTTGATTGACGACCACACCTTAGAAGTTGATGTGAAAAAGTCGCAACTTATTAATGATATTTTTAGCCAGCTTAACGGACAAAATATTAATGTTCGTAGTATGCGCAATAAAAGTAATCGCCTAGAAGAGTTATTCGTCAGTCTCGTGGGTAGTGGGCAAAAAGTTAAACAGGAGAATAAATAGTATGTCATCAAAAAGTAATTTTATTGCTCTGAAAAGCATCTTATATAAAGAAATCAATCGTTTTACGCGTATATGGGTACAAACATTGGTCCCTCCGGCTATTACCATTAGCTTATACTTTGTTATTTTTGGTGAACTTATTGGTTCGCGCATTGGACAAATGGGCGGGTTTGATTATATGTCGTTCATTGTGCCTGGCTTAATCATGATGAGTGTCATTACCAATTCATATTCAAATGTCGCCTCGTCATTTTTTAGTGCTAAATGGCAACGTAATGTTGAAGAAATGCTGGTTGCACCGGTACCAAATTGGGTGATTGTTGCCGGTTATGTCGGTGGCGGTATGGCACGTGGTATGTTGGTGGGTACGATAGTGACTTTAGTCTCTTTATTGTTTGTTGATATTCAAATTCATAATATTTGGGTGATTATTGCCACGGTTAGTTTAACGTCAGCCACGTTTGCCTTAGGCGGTTTGATTAACGCTATTTTCGCTGGTAGTTTCGATGATATATCCATTATACCAACGTTTATTTTAACGCCATTAACGTATCTTGGTGGTGTATTTTATTCAATCAGTTTACTCCCTGATTTTTGGCAAGGTGTTTCACAATTAAATCCTATCGTTTATATGGTCAATGCTTTTAGGTACGGATTTTTAGGCATCAGTGATGTGAGTCTAACATTAGCATTCTCTGTATTAGGGGCATTTATTATTACCTTATATGCGATTGCCATGACACTTATCACCAAAGGAATAGGGCTACGTAGCTAATGACTATCAATATCGATAAAGAGGATGTCAGCGTGACGGGTGATTCAAGAGTTATCATCACTAATCAACCTGGCATTCATGAAAAACTTGAAGAAATTGTTGAAAAACATTTACAGCACCGCTCACAAAAGCCTTTTCAAGCACATACCGAGCAAGCGTTTGCCGAAATGGATGTTTTAGTGAAGGCCCATCAAGGGGATATTATTTTAGACTCGTGCTGTGGTGTTGGGCAAAGTACACGTATTTTAGCCAAACAAAATCCGCAGGCTTTAGTGATTGGTGTAGATAAGTCAGCGCATCGCATTAATCGTAATGTTGATGAACTTCTCCATGACGATGGCTCTAAAATTGAGAATTTCCATTTAGTTAGAGCAAATTTGAATGATTTTTATCGTTTAGTTGACCAAGCGAATTGGCCAGTAAATAAACATTATATTTTGTATCCCAATCCTTGGCCTAAATCTAAACATATTCAAAGGCGTTGGCATGGTAGTGCGGTATTCCCACAAATTATTAATATTGGTGAACAAATTATTCTGCGCAGTAACTGGCGATTATACTTAGAAGAGTTTCAATTTGCTGCCGATGTAGCGGGTATTTTAGGTGATATTAGTGCGATTACTAATGAAGAGCCTTTAACGCCATTTGAAGCAAAATATAAAGCGAGTGGTCAACCTTGCTGGCAGTTATTGCTCAATCGTGAATATCTACCTTTTATTTAATTTTATTAACTATGCTGCTTAGCAAAATTGACAATAAGTTAGTGAAACTCGCTAATTTATTTAATGAGCAGTAAATAATGATTTGAAATTAAATTTTATTTTCATTAAAAATCAACTCTTTAACGTATATGGCTTAGATCTTGATTACTTTTTGATTAATGAGTAATAATACTCAATCAAAAAGGATATTGAAGATGAATAATTTAATTAAAAAGAATGTATTAATGATGGCGTTGAGTACTTTAGCACTTGTAGAATTAGCGCTAGTTTACGCAGCAACCATTATGTAGTGACTTTATTGCTGGACTTTTCTCTGGTAGATAAAAATAAAGTACAAGACATTTCAGTCATTTTTTATTAAAGTGCCGTTTTATGTTTACTTACCAACATGGTTACAGCGGCAAGGTATGACGACGAATAAGCGCACAGCAAAAGCGACTCAAGAGTCTTTACACAGTATTTTTACAATTCCGGAAGCACCTGATTCGACGTTGGGGCTAATCGAAAAAGAAATATCAGAAAATCTTGCTGGTTTTTTAGGTAATCATATTGCTGCTAAAGAACGTGCCTTAAGCGAAATTGAAAAAGATTTCGCTAGCTCTGCAATTCCCGAAGAACCTAGTTTTGTTTCTGATCATACTCGTCATATTTTAGATAAAGTTGTTGCACAATCAGTGCATACATCAAGCCCAAGTTTTATTGGTCATATGACTTCAGCTTTACCTTACTTTATTTTACCGCTTTCTAAATTGATGGTGGGTTTAAATCAGAATTTAGTCAAAATTGAAACATCAAAAGCATTTACCCCACTTGAACGTCAAGTGTTAGGTATGATGCATCGTTTGGTTTATAAAGATAATGACCATTTTTATGAGCAATGGATGCACAGTGCTAACCATTCATTAGGTGCCTTCTGTTCTGGTGGCACTGTCGCCAATTTAACGGCCTTTTGGGTCGCGCGTAATAATTTGTTGAAAGCTGATGGTGATTTCAAAGGTATTGCACGAGAAGGCTTATTTAACGCATTAAAACATTATAAATATGATGGCTTAGTGATTTTAGTGTCTGACCGTGGCCATTATTCATTAAAGAAGTCTGCTGATATCCTAGGGATTGGTCAGGACAGCGTGATATCAATTCCTACCGATGGCAATAACCGCATTGATTGCCAGAAATTGCGTGAAAAATGTCTTGAGTTGAAACAAAGAAACATCCGCGTATTAAGTATTGTTGGCGTTGCTGGTACGACAGAAACAGGTAACATTGATCCATTAGATAAAATGGCTGATATTGCTGAAGAGTTTCAAACACACTTTCATGTCGATGCTGCATGGGGTGGTGCGACGTTATTATCAAATAAATATCGTCCACTGCTTAAGGGTATCGAACGCGCTGATTCAGTAACTATCGATGCTCACAAGCAAATGTATGTGCCTATGGGGGCAGGCCTGGTGGTGTTTAAAAATCCGGCTTCTGTGGCTTCTATTGAACACCATGCAGAATATATTTTACGTAAAGGTTCAAAAGATTTAGGCTCACATACCTTGGAGGGTTCAAGACCCGGTATGGCGATGTTGGTTTATGCAAGCTTACATATTATCAGTCGACCTGGTTATGAAATGTTGATTAACCAAGGAATTGACAGAGCACGGTATTTTGCAGAACGCATTAATCAGCATGCTGACTTTGAGTTAATAACTGAACCAGAGTTATGTTTATTAACCTATCGCTACAATCCAAAAGCGGTGCAAAACTTATTAGCAAATAGTTCAGCAGAACAACAAGATAAGATTAATTATTTACTCGATGACCTGACTAAATTTATTCAAAAACGTCAACGTGAAAATGGTAAATCATTTGTTTCACGCACGCGTATTGAAGTGCAGCGTTATCAAGGTCGTAAAACTGTGGTTTTTCGTGTTGTATTGGCGAATCCATTAACCTCCAATGAAATTCTTAATGATGTGCTAGTCGAGCAACTTGAATTGGCTCAAGAAAGTGAAACCTTTCTACCTGATTTGTTGTCTTTAACTTAGCTTATATTTTGTAATTCTGCTTGAAATGTTTTACTTATACTTTCGTTGTGTAAGTTATTTCTTTCGTTTTATTATTTATCTTTCTAAAAAACATTATCTAACTCACTGTTAAGTAAGGATATATATATTTTTAATGAATTTTTGTTCTATAAAGTTTCATTTAGATCTATAAATGTTATTTTCTTTATGAAAGTTGTTGTGTAATAATTCATGCACGATTACATTTTGTGGTGGTAATAATTATGGAATACGACATGAGAAAAACTCCAGTAGAAGTATCTGAACACAATCACGCTGACATTTCATCGGTTCAACAAGCCTTAATTGAAGCGCAAAAAGAAATTTTAGAATTGCAATCGCAAATTCAATGGTTAGAACGCTCATACGAATAAATTTTTGTCGCGTTTTAGCACAGTAAATACTAAAAAGCCGAACGTTATGAAAATAACATTCGGCTTTTTTGATCTTTATTGATTAATACGAGCAGTAAATAATTATTACAGGAAAACTTGTAAATTATCGATTAACCTTGCTTTACCACAATGGGCAGCGGCGAGGATCACTAATTCTTTATCATCTTTATTGGCGGGTTGCAGTGTTCTTGCATGACAAATATCAATATAGTCAGTCTTCATACCGGCATTATTAATCAAATGTGTGGCTTGTTTGATCAGACCACTAAAGTCGTGATCAGACTTTATTTGCTGTGCTAGCCATTGAATGCTTTTTGCAAGTGCTGGTGCGATTGCAAGTTGTTCCGGCGTTAAATAACCGTTTCTCGAACTCATTGCTAAGCCACTTTTTTCGCGAACCGTATCGACAGCAATTATATCAATAGCCATTGAAAGGTCTTCAACCATAGTTTTTATCACTTGGACTTGCTGATAGTCTTTTAACCCAAAACACGCGATGTCTGGTTGTACTAAATTAAACAGTTTACACACAACCGTCGCAACACCACGAAAGTGTCCTGGGCGGCTTTCTCCACAGTAACCAACAGATACATTGGGTACATCAACATAAGTCTGCTTATCTAGCCCTTTAGGATAAATCATTTGAGCTGATGGAATAAAGAGTAAATCAGTATTAGCAGAGACTAATTGCTGTTGATCGTTGTCGAGCGTGCGCGGGTAATTGTCAATATCTTCATTGGCGCCAAATTGCATAGGATTAACAAATATACTGGCAACCACTTTGTCGGCGTGACGATGAGCCTCTGTTACTAAAGCTATATGCCCAGCGTGTAAATTGCCCATGGTAGGGACAAACGCTATTTTTAAACCTTGTTTACGCCATTTAGTGACTTGTTGGCGTAATTCGATAATCTCATTTACTATTTTCATATAGGGTATTTTACAATCTATTTAACAAAAATATGTTCGTCACCAGGGAAATTTCCATCGGAGACTTCGCTAATGTATAACTCAATGGCTTTTTTAATGTCACCAGTATCGATCAAAAAATTACGTGAAAACTTCGGCATATAGCTACAGGAAATACCCAAAGCATCGTGCATCACCAAGATTTGACCATCGGTATCTTTACCTGCACCAATACCAATAGTTGGGATTGAAACAGCAGTAGAAATCGCTTTACCTAAATCACAAGGTATACATTCTAAAACTAACAATTGCGCGCCAGCCGCTTCAAGTAACTTAGCGTCGGCGATCATTTTATCTGCTTGTGATTTTTCACGGCCTTGTACTTTAAACCCACCAAATACATTAACAGATTGTGGTGTTAAGCCCAAGTGAGCACAGACTGGAATACCGCGCTCTACTAGGCCTTTAATTGTATCAACTAGCCATTCACCACCTTCCATCTTTACCATGCTTGCACCGGCTTGCATAAGTTTTGCCGCGTTAGTGAAAGCTTGCTCTTTAGTGGCATATGTCATAAAAGGCATATCACTAATGATGAGGGTGTCAGTAACACCACGCTTTACCGATTGTGTATGATAAGCCATATGGTCTATATCAACAGGTAATGTGTCATCTTGGCCTTGTAAAACCATACCCAATGAGTCGCCAATTAAAATAGCGTGAATACCCGCTTGATCGAATAGTTTTGCAAAACTTGCATCATATGCGGTGATGGTAGAAATTTTTTCACCTTGCTGTTTCATTTTTAGCAAAGTTGATGTGGTTATCTTAGCCATATTTAGTCCAAAATTTTTAAGGTTTGAGTAAATACTCAGAGAGCGTATTTGAGTGGGCGTACTTTCGCATAATTGTTAAATTAGCGCAACTTGCTATGAATTTTTAACCCGTTTGTCGAAATTGCTTGGCTTAATGCTAAAACAGGCTTGCCATTGGGGAGTGTTAGCTTAGGTGATAACTCTGCAAGTGGTAGCAAGACAAACTCACGAAGCTCTAAGCCATAATGAGGCACGGTTAAGCGTTCGTGGTTAATGGTTTCATTATCGAATAAAAGCATATCTAAATCGAGAATACGTGCTCCCCAGCGATTATCTTTTCGAACACGACCGGCATTATTTTCGATGGCTTGTAATTCGTTGAGTAAATCTAAAGGATTTAGGTCAGTTCTTAACAAGGCAACAGCATTCATATAATCAGGTTGGTCTTGTGGTCCCATTGGGCGGCTAAAATACAGCGAAGAAACACCGTCGAGTGTGGTGTTTTTTATTTGTGTTAAGGACGCAACTGCAAGTTCTATTTGTTTTTGAGGATTAGACAAGTTACTGCCTAATCCTACATAGACTAACGCCATTAATCAGTACTGCTCGATTTGTCTTCGCGAACAACTCGACGTTTTCTAGGACTTCTTCGGCTGCTAGTTCGTGATTGGGCAATACTTTTTATCATCAATTCTTGCGTGTTGTGGTCATTCACTTGAAAGTCAGTCCACCACTTTGCTAACTCTTCTAATGCTGGGTTTTCAGGTGTTGCTTCTATTTGGGCTCTCAGTAAAAGAAAATCATATCCCGCACGGAATTTCTGATGTTCTAACGCCTTATAAGCACGTTTACCATCTCTACGACTTAGCTTATCTTGCAGGATCCATATGTCTTTCATTACTGCCTGAAAACGTTTAGGGATACCTATACTGCGCTGTTGTTCAGACATTATTTCGCTTAAAGCAGCAAAAAATACATCTTGGGGTGACAGCTGTGGTTGTGCACTACGTAAACGCTCAACATGACTTTGCAGTGGATACCAAAGCATAGCGGCAAATAAGAATGCTGGGGTGACGCGTTGTTCATTATTAATGCGGCTATCGGTATTTTCCAGTGCTTGAACGATAAAACGTTCAATATGTGGATGATTGCCTTTACTTAGCATTTGGTCAGTTGCTGGGAAAAAATAGCGAAATAAATCATACTTTCTTAACTGCTGAAAAGTAAGTTGCGCTTTGCCGGCAATAAATAACTTTAAAAATTCTTCGAACATTCTTGCCGGAGGTATGTTTGCCATTAAAGGAGCTAATTCAGCAATTGGCGCTTCTGTTTCTGGGCTAATGGTCATATCTAGCTTAGTTGCAAATCTAATTGCACGTAGCATACGAACCGGATCTTCACGATATCGTGTTTCAGGATCACCAATCAAACGGATTAATTTAGCGTTAATGTCGCCAATACCGTTAGCAAAATCATGAACTTTAAAATCTTTTGCACTGTAGTAAAGTGCGTTAATGGTAAAGTCACGACGTTCAGCATCTTCTTCGATAGAGCCATAAATATTATCACGCAGTAACATGCCGTCTTCACTTTGTTTTGAAGTCTTTTGGCAACTTTGCTCTTTCTCTGGCGCATTTTCATGGTGGCCACGGAATGTTGCTACTTCAATAATTTCACGGCCAAAAACAATATGAGCTAACCGGAAACGGCGACCTATTAATCGACAATTGCGAAATAAATCTTTAATTTGTTCAGGAGTCGCATTGGTCGCTATATCAAAGTCTTTTGGCTCTAAACCCAATAATAAATCACGTACACCACCACCGACTAAATAGGCGTCATAGCCACCACTATTTAAGCGGTAAAGCACTTTTAAAGCGTTGTTGCTCATTTTCTTACGAGAAACATTATGCTGGTCGCGTGTTAAAACAGTAGAGCCTGAGGTCGGCTGAATTTTAGTTGAGCTTTTAGCCATTTTTTTTGAGGCTTTACCTAATACTCTTTTACACAAGTTGATAACACTTTTGATAATACTGGCCTTGATTGGATAATGTGGGAAGTTGAAACATCTTGTAATGCTACGTTTCACTTTTTTATTGGCTACAATAATATATCACGGGGCAATAAAAGAGAATATAAAACGTTTGAAAATTCAACAAACACCCGTTTTACTTGAATATTACTGACAAAATGCTATTTCTTGCTGCTTAGGGATCGCATCTGTAGACCAGTTTTCTATCGCCCACTCTATTATTTGCGTGGCAGAATAAGCATAAAGGTCTTTGGGTGGATGTTGCCCTAGAAAATTAAGGGCTGCGATTAAGGAGGGGGTTGGATTGTTATTATCAATGGCAGGAGCTTTGTTTTGTTTACTGAGTTTAAAACCAGTAGCATCAACGGCTAATGGAATATGGCCAAATTGTGGCGCTTGATAACCTAATTGTTGATAAAAACTTAACTGCCTTACTGTCGGATCAAGTAAATCACAGCCTCGAATAACATGGCTAATATTTTGATAAATATCATCGACCACAACAGCAAGTTGATAAGCAAATAGCCCATCTTTTCTGGCTAAAATAAAGTCTTCTTTGGCAAGCTGTTGCGGACAAAAATAATCACCTTGTATTAAATCATGATAGTGATAAATACCGTGGAGATTACATAACCGCGTAGCACTATTTGTTTGCGGATGATTTTTATTTCTGCACTGACCTTGATAAACCCCGCCCTGGGCCTTGATTTCAGCGCGTGTACATTGGCAGTGGTAAGTGAGTTTTTGCTCTGCTAATTGTTTTAAAACGTCACGATATAAATCGCTTTGCTGACTTTGATATAAAACAGGTTCGTCCCAGTGGAGTCCATAAGCATCCAGTGTTGTTAAAATTGCAGCACTGGCGCCGAGCATTTCACGGGGTGGGTCTATATCTTCAATACGAACTAACCATAAACCTTGCTGATTTTTTGCATGTAAATAGCTGGCGAGTGCGGCGATTAAAGAGCCAAAATGAAGGAAGCCCGAAGGGGATGGAGCAAAACGGCCACGATATTGAGTCGTAGATTTACTCAAATATTGTGGCCGCGTAATATTAATTTTGTCGTGATTCATATAATGAATACGTTAACGTAATATCATTTAATCAAGCAACTAACCTGCTAATTGGCGTTCTTTAATCTCAGCAAGTGTTTTACATTCAATACATAAATCAGCAGTTGGGCGCGCTTCTAGACGACGAATGCCAATTTCAATACCACATGAATCACAGAAGCCAAATTCATCTTCTTCAATCAATTGTAATGTTTTTTCAATTTTTTTAATGAGTTTACGTTCACGATCTCGTGTGCGTAGCTCTAAACTGAACTCTTCTTCTTGAGCTGCTCGGTCAACCGGATCAGGGAAGTTTGCTGCTTCGTCTTGCATATGCATAACTGTGCGGTCAACTTCTTCGCGAAGCTGCACTCGCCAAGCATCAAGAATTTTCTTGAAATGCTCTAATTGAGCAGCGTTCATGTACTCTTCGTTGGCTTTCTCTGCGTACGGCGATACGCCCGCTAATGCTAAAATACCTAGTACTTTTTTGGCTGGCATGCTTATTCTCCTAAATGCTACATCGACCTACATGGCGAAGTTGTTGCTCTTTCATTAAAAGCTACACCCGTGGTTGCAATTGCCAATAATAAATAGACCTGAAATACCCAGTCTATATTGCGTTGCACGAATCATAATTCAAGGCTTTCGTTACAATTAACTTAAAAAATAATTATTCTTCTTTTAAATCAAACGGTTATGGGTTCGTTCGGAAAAGTGGAAATATTTTTGTATACTATTTTTTAACAATTTATTTTTGAGCAAGCTTTTTTAACAATTTTTGTTAGGGTGAGTCAATGTATTTAACTCTTTTTTTTGGTTAATCCGTTACATTTTCCGCTAATTTTACCGGCAAGGCGTCGACCAAAGTCATTTGAATGTTGCTGATATCTTGCTTAAAGCTTACTTTGTAAGCAATAACCTCAACACCCTGCTCCTTAGCCTGTGATAGAAGTTCTGCATATTTAGCGTCAATATGCTGTGCGGCCATAACGCTTTCAATCCCACTATGAAGTACAGCAAATAACAAAATAGCTCGATGACCTTGTTGTTTCATTTGCATGAGTTCACGTAAATGCTTCTGGCCACGAAGCGTGACTGCATCAGGAAAGTAGCCTTGCTTACTTATAGAGCCATCACCTAGCAGGGTAACACTTTTAACTTCTATATAAGTTAACACATCGTTTTCGTCAGTAAGTAAGAAGTCGATTTTACTATTTTCATCACCGTATTTTACTTCTCGTTTTAACGTTTTATAGTTGTGCAGTTCACTAATTGTTCTATTAGTCAGTGCTTCTTCAACTAATTGGTTGGCACGTAGGGTATTTACACATATAAAATGATCATTCTGTGTTTGAGTGATTTCCCAACTGTAAGGATACTTACGTTTTTTATTATCGGAAGTACTATACCAGACAGTATCTTTTTCTGTAGCACAACCGGTCATAGCACCTGTATTGGCGACATGAAGTGTTGTTTCAGTGCCATCTTCTAATATGATATCTGCAAGGAAACGTTTATAACGTTTGATTAAAATCGCTTTTTTAAGATTTATGTTCATTGGAAAAATAAATGATAAGTTTTATTAATGTTACGTTATGTACTGACAAACCGCTAACTTTTGTTAGTGGTACTTAATTGGCCAACAATACTCGCTAAAATTATTGCAAAGTTAGCCGTTTTGATAAAATATTTCTTAGATGTTTTGGTGCTGTCGTTAAAAAGTACAACAAGAAAATCGCAGTATTATACCGTTAAATAATCCATTTTCCCTGCTGAACGCCCTCGTTTAAAGCTGAGGTTTGGCTAGGTTTACATTAATTAAATAACTACTTTTCAAAAAATATCGGCTTTGCTTGATGATGAGTATAAACTAAGTCGTATTAATTTATGATCTTCAGGATAGTTTATGACCCAAGTAACAAATATTCATTTATCAAAGCAAAGTAGTAGTAATAATTGGCAAAGTGACAACCTTGTTCAGTATGTTGATAACGAACTTCATATCTGTTTGAAAGATTCAAGTGGTAGCCCCTTAAGACAGATTCAAAAAGCAGCACGTAGCATTGAGAAACTTGGCGTTAAGCATGCACGTTTATCTGGTGATAACTGGCAAGCTAATACTCAATGGAGTTTTGCACTCGGTTTTACTTGTGTCGGAAAATTAACTAACGTTGAATTTACCGGTAGCAGCGAATGTATCAACAGTTTGAACGACAAATTAGCTGTTTTTGCCTGGAGCCGTGATTTAATTAATCAAACACCTTCTGAGCTATATCCGCTTAAATTGGCTGAGTTAGCAGCAGATTATATTAATGCTCAAGCACCTGCTTATGTCACCAGCAATATTATCTCTGGCGATGAATTGCAACAGCAAGGCTGGGTGGGCATTTATAATGTTGGTAAAGGCAGTATTAATCCGCCGTGTTTATTAGAAGTTGATTTTAACCCAACAGGCGATCCTGATGCGGCTGTATCTGCTTGTTTAGTCGGTAAAGGTATCACTTTTGACAGTGGCGGTTACAGCTTAAAGTCAAACGCAGGAATGTTTGACATGAAATGTGATATGGGCGGTGCTGCAGTGGTTGCGGGAGCTATGGCATTAGCCATTAGACAAGGTCTAAATAAACGCGTTAAGTTATTTTTATGTTGTGCTGAAAATATGGTCAGTAACGATGCTTATAAGTTGGGCGATATTTTAACTTATAAAAACGGTGTAACGATGGAAGTCGCTAACACCGACGCTGAAGGTCGCATAGTACTGGCTGACGGTTTATTAGCAGCAAGCGAAACTAAGGCGCCTCTTATTATTGACGCAGCAACACTAACAGGTGCGGCGGTAATGGCTACTGGTGGTGAATACAATGCTTTATTTACTTTAGACAACCAAGCTGCAGAGCAAGCGAAAAAAGCCGCAGAGCAAGTGAATGAGCCAATATGGCAATTTCCTTTAGCCGTTTGGCATCAAGATAAATGTCCATCTGAATTTGCAGATACGGCAAACAGTCGACCTGTACCGGGTGGCGGTGCTGGCGGTGCAAGTAATGCTGCGGGATTTTTATCTAGATTTGTCGACAATGAAGGAGCAGGTTGGTTACATTTCGATTTAGCGACGGCTTATAATGGCAGTAGCACTAGCCTGTTTAGTGCCGGAGGGACTGGCTTAGGTATTGCCACGATCGCTGAGTTAATTAAGTAATTTTTAATGTGACGTGTTAATCGATATAAAGCACAATAATGAACATTATTGTGCTTTTTTTTAGGCATTTATATATTTACATTCTTAGCGGTTATTTACCTGTTTTAGGCTGGCGAACGAAATATAACAATATGGCTTGAAACGTTTGTGATAGAGTGACCATCAGCTTGTTACCCGACCCTATTTCATAAAATTAAAATGTCTGTTTCTCCATTACCCATAGAAAACATCAAAGCGGAATTTCTTGATGCATTAACTCAGCATCAAACTCTTGTACTATCTGCTCCGCCAGGCGCGGGTAAATCAACAGGCCTACCGTTATGGCTATTAGCACTTGGCCAATTTAAAGGTAAAAAAATATACTTACTTCAACCTCGTCGTTTAGCGGCTAAAACAGTTGCTTGTTTTTTAGCGAAGCAGATAGGTCAGCCGGTCGGGAAAACAGTCGGTTATCGGTTGAAAAATGAAAGTAGGGTATCTGAAAATACTCAATTGGAGGTCATCACTGAAGGTATATTCACCCAAATTATTCAGCATGACCCTGAGCTTGAAAATTGTGCTTTAGTGATCTTTGATGAGTTTCATGAAAGGTCACTTCATGCAGATTTAGCTTTTGCATTAGCACGAGATACACAACAAGGGTTACGAGACGATTTAAAAATATTATTAATGTCAGCAACGTTAGCGACTGCTGAATTACTCAAGCAATTACCCGACGCCGTTTCTCTTGCTAGTGAAGGTCGAAGTTTCCCTATTGATGTTAGTTATTCGCCAGTAAAAAATAGCCGATTATGGCGTGAACACGCGGTTAATATTTGTAAGAATGCAATAAACTCGCACCAAGGTTCAATATTGGTTTTTTTACCCGGTATCGCTGACATTCGTTTTCTTGCTGAAAAGTTAGGTGAGTTATTACCCAAGCATTTTTTATTATGTCCATTATATGGCAACTTAACGCTTGCGGAGCAACAACAGGCAATTTCGCCTACCGAGCAAGGGCTTCATAAAATTGTTCTAGCAACTAATATTGCAGAAACGAGTTTAACTATTGAAGGAATTGATTTAGTTATAGACTGTGGTTTAGAAAAAGTCGCCATCTACGACCGGCAAACGCTGACAAATCAGTTACAGCAGCGTAATATTTCTAAGGCCTCTGCAATACAGCGTATGGGACGTGCGGGTCGAATGATGGCAGGTAAATGTATTCGACTTTACAGCGACGAAGATTTTCAGCGCAGGAACGAACAAAGTGCCAGTGAAATTCAACAAGCTGACTTACTTCCTATGGTTATAGAGGTTGCACGCTGGGGTGTTAAGCAATTTAATGAACTACCTCTGATAGAACTTCCGGCAAAACTACTCGAAACTCAAGCATGGCAAGAATTACAAAAGCTGCAGATACTTGACGATAAAAGAAACTTAACTCCACTTGGCAAAAATGTTGCTGGTTTTGCTTGTCATCCACGTTTTGCTAAAATGATTGTGAGAGCCTCAGCATTAGAAAAAAAACATCAATACTTAGGATTAACAAACCTCGCCGCATTGTTAGCGTCATTGCTTGAAGACCGAGATATATTTCGTGGTGAACGTGCATTTACCGATTGTGACTTACGTCACCGTTTGAGTGAGTTAATTCAGCAATCAAACAGCAAAAAATATCAGTCATTTTTCCTACAAACAAAAAAACACTTACAAAGAATTAATGAAGTTTCAGTATCGAATTTATCAAGCTTACCAGTGGAATTAACCGGATTATTACTTGCTTTAGCTTATCCCGAGCGTATTGCTAAACAACGGGCACAATACGGCCATTTTTTAGCTGAAAATGGTAAAGGTCTTATGATCAATGAGCAAGATGCGCTGGCGAGTGAAGATTATATTGTGGCTGCTAATTTAGCTGAATACCAACAAAAATTACAAGTAAGACTTGCTGCACCGGTTGATATTAAAAAGCTTATTAATTTGGGAATTATCGCTGAAAAAAAAATAAAACAACTTAATTACGATTCGAAAACCCAACGTATAAGTGCTAAGCAGCAAACAGTATTTGGTGCTATTGTCTTGTCAGAAAAGCCCAGTAATGAACAAATAAGTGATGAAGCACTAGCTACTTTATGGCAACAACAAATTGAGCGAAATGGTCTGTCCTATCTTCATTGGCGCGAAGCTGATCAAAAATTACTCAGTCGTTGGCGTTGGGTTAATCAAACTCAGCCGCATTTAAATTTTCCTAATGTTGAGGAAAGTGATTTATTACAACACTTAGCGTTATGGTTAGTTCCTTTTATTGGTGCGATTAAAAATAAAAACCAGCTAGATAAAGTAAATTTATCATCGGCATTACTATCGTTACTTGATTATAACCAGCAAAAAACCTTCGCTCGTATTGCCCCTGAGTATTTTGTTGGCCCAACAGGAAGACGTTGCCCAATTCGATATAGTGTCGAGCAAGCGCCAATTGTTTCAATGCCTATGCAAGAGCTTTATGGCGTGAGTGTTACCCCTAAGGTTGGCGATGATCAACATAACAGCGATGTTTCCTTGATTATTGAGCTGCTATCGCCGGCAAAGAGACCTATTCAAGTGACACAAGATCTCATTGCTTTTTGGCAAGGAAGCTACAAGGAAGTACAAAAAGAGATGAAAGCAAAATACCCTAAGCACTTTTGGCCGAATGATCCCGCTAATGCAAAGGCGACTAACCGCGTTAAAAAATATATGTAATGAAGCATTAGCTTTATTAACGGATGAAAATACTATTTAAAATGACTAATAATGTGAAAAAAGAAACCAAAGAAAAGAGTTCTACCAGAGCCTCTCGGGTAAGTTGGTGCTGGCATACTGCTTTGAAATTGTTCATCACCTTTATATTTTTATTTAGCTTTTATGCGGTTTACCTCGACAGTAAAGTGAAAGATAAATTTGAGGGGCAACGGTGGAACATTCCCGTGCAAGTTTATGGCAAAGTTGACAGTTTCAAAGTTGGCGATAATGCTTCACTTGCTCAACTAAAGCAAAATTTACTTTTGTCTGGTTATCAGAGAAAGCAACAGGCGCTCAACCCGGGAGAATTTGCTTTATCAAAGACGACGCTGATTGTTTATCGTCGCGCTTTTGATTTTGGCAACGGTAATACGCACGTAGAGCGTTTCACTATTAATATTGCCGGTAACAAAATACTTTCTTTGTTTAATGAGCAAGGAGCTATTGAAAGTTTTTCATTTGAACCTTACTCACTGGGACGATTAGTTCCTGAAAACAAAGAAGATAGGGTGATAGTCTCACTACAAAGAGTACCAGAGCAACTTATTGATACCTTACTATTAGTTGAAGACCGTGATTTCTATTTTCATGCGGGTGTTTCCCCATTAGGAATTTTTCGAGCTTTAGTGGCTAATATTCAAGCAGGGAGAACGGTTCAGGGAGGGAGTACCTTAACACAGCAACTGGTTAAAAATATGTTTTTAACCCGTGATAAAACACTCTGGCGTAAAGTTAACGAAGCGGTTATGTCGATTATTTTGGAGCTTAGATATAGCAAAGATCAGCTACTTGAAGCCTATATAAATGAAGTCTATTTAGGACAACACTATGCTAATGGTATTTATGGTTTTGGCTTAGCAGCTAAATTTTATTTTGGTCAGCCGATCCAATCTTTAACGATTGAACAAATGGCCATGCTTGTTGGGCAGGTCAAGGGGCCTAGTTATTATGATCCTTGGCGTCATCCTAAAAATGCTAAAAAGCGACGAGATCTTGTTTTACGGTTGATGTATCAAAATGAACTGATCTCACAAAAAAACTATCAAGCGGCAGTCGTATCACCTTTATCTATTCGTAAAACTCGCCGTTTAGCCAATAAAAAGTTTCCTGCTTATTTACAATTGGTCAAAAAAGAACTTTCTGAAAAGCTTTCAGCGTTCCAACAACAAGCGGGTGTTCGAGTTTTTACAGGCTTTTCAATAACAGCACAAATGAATGCAGAACAAACGATAGCTAAGCATATCCCTGAGCTAACAATACTAAACAAAGGCGAGTCCTTACAACTTGCCATGGTGGTTACCGATATCAAGTCAGGTGAAGTAAAAGCCTTAGTTGGCGATAAAAAAGCGGGTTATGCCGGATTTAACCGAGCATTAGATGCTAAACGTCCCATCGGTTCATTAGTAAAACCCGCAATATACTTGGCCGCTCTAGAGCGTTATCAACAATATAACTTTGCAACCTTATTGAACGACGAACCTATTGTACTTATCAGCGATGGGGGCAAAGAATGGCGTCCAAATAATTATAATGGAAAATTTGAAGGCAAGGTAAGCCTACATGATGCTTTAGTTAGGTCGTTAAACGTGCCAACAGTGAATTTAGGTATGCAACTCGGCTTAGAAAATATTGCCAATATCTTTCACTTGCTAGGTTATCCCGAAGATATCGTCACTCGCCCTAGTATGTTATTGGGCTCTTTAAGTTTATCACCATATGAAATTAATCAGCTTTATTTATCTATAGCCAATCAAGGATTTAAGAGTAATAGTCATGCGATTGACCGTATTATCTCGGCACAGGGCGAAACTTTATGGCAATTTGAAGCGCCAGACGAGCAGTTGTTCTCAACTCAAGCTATGTATTTACTTGACCATGCTTTATCACAAGTAACCGAAGTGGGAACGGCTAAGTCGCTTACTTGGCGTTTAGATGGGGCAGCAGTAGCAGGGAAAACGGGTACCACCAATGATCAAAGAGACAGTTGGTTTATTGGTTATGATAACCAAAACTTAGTGACGACTTGGCTAGGTCGTGACGACAACAAACCGACCAACCTAACAGGCAGTAGCGGCGCTTTAGTGCTATTTGCACAGTTTATGAATAAAAACGGTGTGGTTAACAAAAGTCGTTTAATGCCTGAAAATATTGCATTAACTAATTTTGAATCTTCCAGTGGTATCGCCGTCAGTATCGAGTGTGCTGAAATGATTAGTTATCCGGCAATAACGACAGGTCTTTTAATAGAGCCGCATTGTTTAGGAAAAAAGCTGACAGAAAAGAAGAAAAAGTTATCTTGGTTCGAACAACTTTTTACTGATTAGCATGACAGGTTTACTAATGTATCTTGTTTTTTTATCATGCCTTTTCTTGCATGTTTATTATACAGATACTATTGTATAAAAAATTAGCTGGCTCATAGGATTGCTTGTTAATCATAAGGGATTGATATCACGTATAAAATTAATACGCTGGATCTGATATGAAGCATCGTTTAAGTTTTGGCTTTTATAATATATTTGCAAATAATATTATTGAAGTAACCGCTGATGAAGGCGTCGAAATGACACTTGAAATGGTTGAGGAATGCCATGAATTTGTGCATGAGAACGTAGAAGGGGATTTTGCCTTGTTAATCAACCGCATTAATAACTACACCTATACTTATGAGGCGAAACTTTCAGTCGCATCTTATGAAGGTTTAAAAGCGCTTGCCTTTGTTTGCTATTCTGAAAAAAGTGTCTTAGTGACGAAGAAACTGCAGGCAAGTCGTTCATTTGATCAATGGAAATATCCGGTATTTTCAGGTTTAGAATTAGGTTGGCAACAAGCTTATCATTGGCTTGAAAATGAATTACTGGCCGTTAAAGTAAATTAGCGTCACCGTTAATAAAAAGGGATAGCCATCGGCTATCCCTTTTTATTTTAAGGATGGTCTTGTTAAAAAATGAGCATCCTTGTGCGTCAACGGGCGTGGTTTAGTCGCTAAACCACGCTAATTTTTACATTATAGTTGAGCAAAGCACTTATCAGCAGCGGCTAACGTTAATTCAATCTCTTTATCGGTATGAGCCATAGATAAAAAGCCAGCTTCATAAGCTGAAGGTGCCAAGTAGATGCCGTTTTCTAGCATTAAGTGGAAGAAACGTCTGAACTTATCTGTATCGCAAGCGGTTGCTTGTTCAAAAGTAGTGACAGGCTCTGGTGAATCAGTAAAGAAAAAACCAAACATTGCACCAGCATAGTTAATGCTTAATGACACGCCATTGCGCTCGGCTGCTGCTTTTAAACCCATAGCAAGCTTTTCAGTTGATGCACTCAATTGCTCGTGTTTATCACCGATGCTTAATTCATTTAATGCCGCTAAACCGGCAGCCATAGCGATAGGGTTACCCGATAAGGTACCTGCGTGGTAAACAGGGCCAATAGGTGCAATATAATCCATAATCTCTTTTTTACCGCCAAACGCACCGACAGGCATACCACCACCAATAACTTTACCTAACGTCGTTAAATCAGGAACAATATTGTAATGTGCTTGAGCCCCACCTAATGCAATACGAAAGCCGGTCATTACTTCATCAAAAATCAATACACTTTTATGTTCATCACAAACGTCACGTAGACCTTCAAGGAAACCTTCTACCGGAAGAACACAGTTCATGTTTCCAGCAACAGGTTCGACAATAATACAGGCGATTTCATCTTTATATTTAGCAAAGATTTGTCTAACTTCGTCAATATTATTAAAACTAACGGTTAATGTGTGCTTGGCAACATCAGCAGGAATACCAGGTGAATTTGGCACCCCCATGGTTAGTGCACCTGAGCCTGCTTTTACTAATAGCGAATCAGCATGACCATGGTAGCAACCTTCAAACTTTAAGATTTTATCACGTCCAGTGTAGCCACGAGCTAACCGAATTGCGCTCATGGTAGCTTCTGTACCTGAGCTGGTCATTCGAATGCGTTCCATTGACGGTACTAGTTCACGTACCTTCTCTGCCATAGTGATTTCTAGCTCGGTAGGTGCGCCAAAACTTAAGCCATTTTGAGCAGTTTCAATAACTGCTGCTAAAATAGCCGGGTGGTTATGGCCTAAAATCATTGGTCCCCAAGAACCGACATAATCAATATAAGCTTTATCATCGGCGTCATAAATATATGCACCTTCAGCGCGTTTAATAAAACAAGGCGTACCGCCAACACCATTAAATGCACGAACAGGCGAGTTTACGCCACCGGGAATAATTTGTTTTGCGCTGTTAAAAAGTTGTTCTGAATGGTTCATAAATTGCCTACTTTGTTAATTATAATACGACTAACATTAAATAAACTGTTGTCGCTTATATACTTAAGAATTATTTATTTGTTGGTGTACCAAGTCACTGGTTTTTCAAATTGGCTGAGCTTATTTTCAACACCCAGTGTTAAGGCAAATAATGCCATACGTACCAGTACACCATTTTGGGCTTGTCTAAAAATAGCTAGGTTGTCTAAATCATTTAAATCACTATCAAGCTCGTTTGCTTCAGGGCGAGAATCGCGTGGTAAGGGATGCATTATCACAGTATGTTGCTGGCAAAACTGCTGATAAACTTCTCTATTTAAGCTGAAATGACCACGGTACAAATTAGCTTCGTCTTTACTGGCAAAGCGCTCTTGCTGAATGCGCGTTTGATAGATGATATCGCACGATAAATTATGGTCAATTTTATCGGTAACCACAACTTGATGTCCGGCATTGGTTAAGGATGAGATTATACTGTCGGGCATGTTAAGTGCGTCAGGAGATATCATCGTTACTTTCATGTTTTTATATAAGCTGAGTAATTTTGATAATGAATGTACGGTTCTCCCGTGTTTGAGATCACCCATTAAGACAATATTTAAACCGTCTAAAGTTTTGTTATGTGGCGCCATTTCAGATTGCATGGTAAACAAATCAAGTAAGGCTTGTGTTGGGTGTTCATTAGCTCCATCTCCGCCGTTAATAACCGGTACACTACTGCCTTTTGAAAACTCTTCAACTGAATACATCGTGGGATGTCGCATCGCAATAATATCAGAGTAGCCGCTAATAACACGTGCCGTGTCAAAGAGAGATTCACCTTTACTCAACGATGAATTTTCTTGTCCAACGGTCTCACGAACAGCACCACCGAGAAGGTTAAAAGCCGCACCAAAACTGACCCGAGTACGGGTACTGGGCTCGAAGAAAAGATTGTTGAGAATTGCGCCATCCAACACATGACAACGCTTCTTACGCATAGCATAAGGGGCCATTAGTGATGAAACTTCTAAAATACGAGAGATAGCATCGCGATTAAGCTGCGAGACAGAAAGGATATGACTTCCTTCAAACTTCATCATAAAAAGTTACCTAAAATTATAAGACTGCGACTATTTTTGATGCAGGAATATAGCACAATTCAGAAATGTTGAGAATAGATTATCGCTGTTATTCAATTTCTGTGTGTCTAAATCAAAGCGTTCAAATTAATTAATGAAAGCTTCTTATGGGCTATAAACCAGAATATGAGCAAAGATAAGCCATTAGAAAGGTTTTAAATACACCAAATATAATATGGCGAGCAATATAAGGACGGGAAATTCATTAAAAATTCGATAAAATTTTCCTGAACGTACATTTTTATCTTCTTTAAAATCTTTAACTAACTTAAAACAATAACCATGGTAAGCGAGCAGTAAAATCACTAAAGTTATTTTTAAGTGCAACCATTTTGAAGCAATAAACCAAGCGTACCCGTAATAATAAATCAAGGCTATGCCTAAAGACACGGTTAACACAGCGAAAGGTGTTACAAAATATAACAAACGTTTTTCCATCCCCTTTAAATGCTCGGCGACTTCAATACTAGAGGTTTCAGCATGATTAACAAACAGGCGTGGTAAATAAAAAACACCAGCAAACCAAGCGACCATAAAAAAAACATGGCAAGCTTTTAACCATAAAAGAGTTGTCATACTGTTGTTTTTCCTTCTAATAAATAACTTCTGATCTGTTCAAAAGTAATAATACCTAAGATCTCATTAGGATCATTATCATAAATATAAACACCACCATCTCGCTGTTCAATCAGGGCTAAATAGGCTTCAGCTAAAGTTGATTGGCTTTGCAAAGGTAGTAGCTGTAATTGTACTATTTCAACGCGCTTAGTGCCTGGCTCGTGTTTTATTTTTAACCATGAAAATGTTGAGTAAGGACTAAGACTTTCTGTTTCAGGTGCTACTTCAATAATAACATGATTTAACAATTCAACATTCTTCAATGCCCTGAAAACTTCCAAAGAACATTCTTGTTGATAAACGCTAATATTTTCCTGTAAAACGCCTAATACACCGATACGTTGCAATGATTTCTCGATGGGAGATTTTCGATATTTGAGACCCTGCTGCTCAAGTTGCATAACAAATACCGATCGGTTGTTGAAAAACTGCCCTGAAAAGACACAGGCAGTGGTGATAACTATCATTGCTGGCACAACAACCTCTAACTGATTTGACAACTCGACTACCGTTAATAATGCGGCAAGGGGAGCGTTTAGTGTTGCTGCTAAGAACCCCGCCATACCCATTAAGGCATAATCACCAGCAAAATTTTCTCCGGGTAGATAACCCGTAGCTAATACTGAAACACAGGTGCCTACAATAGCACCAATACCAATAATAGGACCGATAATACCACCAGGAATACCTAGGCCTAAAGCGGTAATGGTCATCAAGATTTTAGCGAATAAAACCCCAAGTAATAATTGTAAAGGAATATTATTTTCTAAGGCAAACGTTATTACACTTAAGTCTGTGCCCATAGCAAAGGGTACAAAGAAGCCAAGTATGCCAGTAATTAATGCTGCTAACATAATGCGTGGCACAATATGAATCGAGCTCGAATATTTTATAATAAGGACTAAGTATCGGTTAAAGCCATAGGCTAATAACCCAAGTATTAACCCTAATATAATCAAAACAGGGTAATGATGAAAACTTAGGGATATTTTACTAAAATATCCAAATTCATGGGCAGGCCCCAAAAGGCTTCGGGTGATCATTGACCCCGTAATAGAAGCGATCATTACAGGAATAAAAATATGCACTTTGTATTCGCGTAAAATAACTTCCATAACAAATATAACAGCGGCAATGGGGGTATTAAAACAAGCGGAAATACCTGCGGCAATGCCACATGCACAAAGTGTGCGTATGGTATTAAAAGGTAGATTTAACTTGTTACCTAAATAACTGCTACAAGCGGCTCCTAAATGTATAGCAGGTCCTTCTTTTCCAACTGAGAAGCCTGAGGCTAATGCAATCACACTGCCGAAAAATTGATTTAACGTATTGCGAAATGGAATAATGCCATTAGCTACTTTTAGGCGATGTAATACAAAAGGAATGCCGGTGCGTAAATACTGGTAGCCGGTTAGCCAAGCAAAAAATAAAATGACTAATCCGCCTACGATAGGCAAATGGAAACGACTTAAAGCATCTAAGCTGGTATAATTATCTTTTTGGACTAAATAAAAGCTTTGAACTGTCTCAATGCTGTAGGAGAATAGCACAACTAAAAGTGCTGATGCAGTGCCACCTAAAGCGGCTAACAAACAAAGTTGCCAGGAAGTTCTCGGTAAGGCTAAACGTTTTCTAAGTAAAGAGAGCGATATCATAATAATGAAAGGGTGCACCTTTTATTGTTTGAGCCTAAAAATATTTATTAACTCGTTGGATATCATAATACTTTTCAAATGAATTGGTTAGCAAAAATAAATCTAAATACGGTTGTTGTGCGTTTAGGCGCATTTCGTTCCGCCCTTTTACTTCTTCTCGTGATTGTTATCTGTCTTTACAGTGGCTATCGTGTTGGGAATTTTTATCATGGTTATCAAGTTAAAACGTTAGCACAACAGCAAACGCGATTGAGTAAACTTTATGAAAAGAATGTTCAGCAAAATAGTCAGATTAATACCCTTGAAGTAGAGTTAGAAGTTGAACGTATGGCTAATCAGCACTCCCAAGAGCTTTTAAAAAGCATGGAGTCTGAGCATTATGAAGTAAAAAAAGAATTAGCTTTTTATGAAAAAGTGATGGCACCAGAAAAAACCGCTGATGGATTGGCGATTGATCGAATGATGATCCACCCAACAGCCAGTCCACATCATTTTCGTTTTCAAATTGTTTTAATGCAACAGCAAGTACGTAAGCGTTTTGCTAAAGGCTATGTCGATTTTACTTTATTGGGGAGCTTAGATAATAAGCCAAGCGAATTAAAGTTAAGTAATATATCGGTATCTACAAAGAAAGATTTATCTTTTAGTTTTCAATACTTTCAAATTGTTGAAGGTGAGTTCACTCTTCCTGCAAACTTTTTACCCGAAAAATTAGCGTTAGCTGCTATTTTACCAAAAAATAGATGGCAAAAATATCAGCGAATAGACCAGAGCTATATCTGGAATGATTTATTAAAAAACACTCAATAATGACAAGTGTTTTTTAATTATTCACGCTATTCCTCAGTAAGCTTTTCCATAAGTGCTATAGCAGCAGCTCTGTTAGGAAGTGTACTTTCATTTTCTAACGCAGCCTTTAGATATTTCTTTGCTTCACCCTTGCGATCTAATTGATATAAAGTAACAGCTAAGTGATACTTTATTTCAGCATTGTTGAAATCTTTAACAATAACTTGTCTAAATATAGGTAGTGCCAAATCTGCTTGTTTATTTAGGGTATAAGACCAAGCAAGTGTATCCATTATTGCGACATTATCAGGTAATATCTTGTCTGCTTTTTTTGCATACGTTAATGCCTGAGGGAACTGCTCCAGTTTAATGAATACTTGTGCGGCATTATTCAACAAAATTGGCAGTTCAGAAAACACCTCAATTAAATCTTGGTATTTTTTAGCAGCACTCTGCAGTTGATTTGTTGCGACTAGTGTATCCGCGATTGCTATTTGAGAGGTAATGTCTCTTGGATTTTCTTTAACCCAAAGGGTCAATAAATCAAGCGCCTTTGAAAATTGTTCTTGTTGTTTGTATACACGATATAAACCATAAACGGCGGGTCGGTTTTGACTTTTTTTCAAGGAAGCTAGAAATATTTTTTCTGCTTCGGCTAGTTTTCCTAATTGTAAGTATAAGTTACCCTCAAGGTTGTTTAAAAATATAATATTAGTACTTTTTTTGGCTATACGCTTTAAAATATCGAGCGCTAACGTTTCGTTTTTTTGTTGCAGATAAATATCAAACAACTTTAAATGGGAGTCAAGATTTTCAGCATTCCATGAAATAGATCGTTTTAAGCTGAGTGTAGCGCCTTCAAAATCTGATCGTGACAATTGTGCATCAGCAAAAATATTATAAACATTTGATTTATCATTACTATTTTTAACCGCCAATTCGAAAGTACTAAACGCTTTTTGGTATTCTTTATCTGCCATGTATAAATTAGCCAGTGCTAGATAAATACTTCCTGCTTTGTTGTTTTTGTTTAAAAACTCACTGGTTAAGGTTATCGCTTCTTTCAATTGGCCAAGCATGACTTGTATTTCAATAATATTTATTAATGCATTGGGGTTAGTATTATCAACACTGTAGGCTTTTTTGTAGGCTGATAACGCTTCATTATTATTGTTGGTTAGGCGATGTATATTACCTAGCTCAATCAGTAAAAATGAATTGGGTTCTGTTAGTTCAACGATTTTCTTATTTATTTTTGCTATCGCTTTTTCTGGCTGTTGTTCTATAACATCGATTCTTGATAAATGGACAAGTGTCCTAAGGTTGTTAGGGTTTAACTTTAGTGATTGTTCTAGTGATTCTTTTGCTAGTAGGTGCTGTTCTAATTGACCTAATAAAATACCTTTTTTTAAGTGCAAAACGCTATCATCACTTTGTAAAATTAACGCAAGGTCTAATTGCTCTAGTGCCTGTTCAAACTGATTGTTTTGTTGGAAGGCCTCTGCGAGCAGCACAATAAAACTTATATTAGCATCTATTGATTTTGCTAATTGAAGGTGAGTAATAGCTTGTGGGAACTTTCCTGTTAAAATTTCTAACTTTGCTAACTCAAATAAAGGTTGGGGATTTTCTTTATCACTGTCAATAACATCTTTGAGGTAATCTTCAGCAAGTTGTAGTTCTCCTAATACGGTATAGGTCTGACCAAGAAGCGACCATGTTTCAACGTCGTCAGGGGCTACTAGCTTAGATTTTACTAATAATGTTTTTGCACGAAAGGGATTATTTAATGCGAGTTCAATTTGAGCGGCTAACTTTAACGCTCTTATATCGTCACTAATAATAGCGATATATTTTTGCAAAAAATCTTGAGCCTTTAAGTTTTCTTGTTGCTGAAAACTAATCACACCCGCTAAATAAAGATACACGGGATTCTGTTTCATTATATCTTCGGGTAATCCCATTAATACGGTATTGATATGAGCGGTTGTTTTATTAACTTCTTCAGTATTACCTAAGGCACTGTTTGCAATTATCTTTAAATAATTTGCTTTCGGCTCATTGGGGATTTCTGTGATGATTATACCAAGGTCGTTTAAAGCAAGTTGAAAATCACCCAGTTCAATATATAAACTGGCTCGTGTAAGTAACGCAGGAAAATCTTTATTGTTTAGCTCAATAACTTGTGAAATTATTTTTAACGATTCAATCCGATTGCCAGCTTGCTGTTCTATATTAGCAAGCATTGTCAAAGCGACACTGTTTGTTGGCGATAAAGAGAGTGCTTTATCAATATAGGCTCTTGCTTGGAGCATATTTCCATTAAGCAGTTCTACTTGTGCTATGCCTAATTGGGCTTTGATACTACTAGGCATATACTCTAAAGCTTCTTGGAATAAAACTTTTGCTTGCGCTAAGTTATTCATCGCTATAAAAGCACGTCCTTGCAATACGGCAACTTTACTCAGTTGTTGTTTTTGAGTTATAGAAGCCATTGGCGCATTAATTACTTTTTTATATTTTTGCTGTAAAAGATAAGCTTCAAGCATTAACGGCAGTATTTTACTTTCATCAGCATTCTTTTCTTGAGCGTTTTCTAGTTGATTTTCTGCCGAAGCGCCATCACCCATAGCAATATATACTTCGGCGAGTAACACCATAGAAGGTAAATGTTCAGGATCATTTTTTAAGGCATTCTTTAAATGAATAATTGCCGCATTGAGTTCAGAAAGGTAAAAGCTTGCTAGGGCATCTTCATAAGGTTTATCTGCGTTTTGATCGGGCAAAGCCAGAGCATGCGAACTCAGCAATAAAATTGTGCCGGAGAGTAAGGCTAAAGTCGTTTTTACCAAAGAGGCCATTTAATTATTTCTCTTATGAAAATCAATTGCTAAGGATACTAGGAGTCATTATGAATATCTAGCAGATCTTTAATTGTTTAAGTTGTACCGTTAATAGTTGTCGATATTTTTTACACTTTTAGGTAAAATAACCGATATATCAAATAATATAATCCTATGCACTTAAAAATAAAGGGCTTTTTAATCTTGGCTTGAATATTGAGTTGTGTGGGGTCAATAAGTAAATAAAATTTATACATAGTCTTGTGTTTTTATTACACATGTTATTTATGCCAGTATTTAGAAGTAGGTTTAAAATATGAAATGTTTAAAATGGATTGCAATCGCTGCACTTTCAGTATCAAGTATTAACGGGTTTGCTGTGGATATCCCGGCGGAAACGATCATGGATAAATATATTGGTGCAGGTTACGATGGCGATATTAATGGTAGTAAGTATAGATATGACATTGATAAGATGGTGGTTTCTCGAGTTGGAACAATACTAAATGTTAATATTTTTACATCATTTTACAATAACATTGGCGATAATGATATTGAGTTAGGTGATTTGTTTATGGCCGCGGACAAAGACCTTAATAACAGCGGAACATCTCCTTGGAATCCAGACGGTGCTCTGCCAAACACGGGTGATAGATATTCTAAAACGGATACTAATACGGGTACAAACTGGAACTATGTTTATGACCTTGGCAGTTCACGTAATAATAAATCAGGTACAGGTGACTTGAGAACAGGGTTTTCTAACAACAACTTAATCGTTTCATCAGATGAACATCGAAATGCCCGTTACAATCAAGCTGTTCGGTCTGGTAATGATGGTACAACTATTACATCTTCAGATTGGTCTGTTGGCGGTCGTTCTTATAAAATAGGAAATGTTGGTTATGGTAAAGTTAGTTTTTCGTTTGATGTTGCCAATACTGCATTAGCGACAGCTAATCAAATTGCCTTTCGCTGGGCAATGACCTGTGCTAACGACATTATTGAAGGTGTAGCTTCTTTTGCTCCTCCTAAAGATACTATTGCAGTGCCAGAGCCACAAACATTTGTATTAATGTTACTTGCTATGTTTGGTCTTATTTACCGTAGAAAAATAACTCACTAATTGACCGTTAGCTACTGACCCGTTAGTGGTTTAATTAATGCGCTATATTTAATTATATAGCGCATTTTTTGTATATATTTAAGATGAAATTTTTCTTCTTGCTGATAAATTTTACTATCTCAGACAATACTTGACTAAATTAGTCAAGTTTAAGATAATACACGCGAGACACTCCCGTAACATCTTTGTAAGTAGAGCAATATGTCAACTCCCGAATTACCAATAAAATTTTCCGATGCCGCCGCAAATAAAGTATTATCTTTGATCACAGAAGAAGAAAATCCGGAATTGAAATTACGTGTTTATGTAACAGGTGGTGGTTGCTCAGGGTTTTCATATGGATTTACTTTTGATGAAAAAGTAAATGACGGTGACATGACTATTGTGAAAAAAGGCGTCACTATGGTTATTGATCCTATGAGTTTACAATATTTAGTTGACGGCGAAGTTGACTATATTGAAGGTTTAGAAGGTAGTAGATTTTTAGTACATAACCCAAACGCTTCATCAACCTGTGGTTGTGGATCTTCTTTCTCAATCTAATTCTCTTTAGTTACATTGCGATTAACAAAAAGCCAGCGAAATATCACTGGCTTTTTTGTGCTTTTTTTTCAGCTACGGCCATTCTTTTATTTAAAAAGTTTTTTAAATTAGGCATGCTATTACACCTGATACTGCCGCCAAGCAAGGTTGACATCGCTTTTAGCGCACTATTAAATTTACTGCTATTACAATCTACCTCTTTAATTTTTGCTTTCGCTGGGGCTAACTGATCATACGTTGTGATGGATTGGCCAACGGTACTCTTCTCGGTTAGGTATTTAGTTAAGCTGTTGTTTGCAGCGTTTTCACGGGCTTGGTTATCTAAACGTTGCTTAAGCTTCTCCAGTGACGTTTGACTCATTTTTTTACTTGATGTTTTACTCTCCAACACGTTTTTATCAATTGGCTGTTTAGATAACTTTGCAGGCTGTATCTTCCTATTATTGGTTTTTTCTAACCATTCATTACTTCTTTTTTTTCATCTGTTGGCATGGTTTATTTAATGGCTAGCGGTTCCTTGCTGGAAGTAAGAATCGCTTTTTTCCTTAACCGTAAAGGAAAATATAGGCGAGCTTGAATAATAGGGTTAACCGAATCGTTATTTTTTACTGCGCTAAGTGGAACTGTTGATAACCCTTGTGTAAAAATGATCAGTACAGCTATATGCAAGATAATCGAGAAGGTCAGTCCTTTGCTTAATTTATTCAAATGTAATCCTCCTTGTTTACTTTATATTTAGCGCTGTAGTATTGAGCTATAAATCTTTTAAAAGTTCAGTATTCGCTTAATTAGGGCTCAATGGTTTTAATAAAGATAGTTTGCCACTTTTTTAAGGCGAACCTATTTGCATGTCGGCGCAAGATTCTTGATACTGAATTAATTCTACAATCAATAATATCTATAAAAGGGAATATAATGCTTAAAGTGCCTTTTCAATCTGTAATAAAAACGCTTGTTTTCAGTAGTACTTTGTTAGCTTTATCAAGTTCAGCGGCAACACTGACTGAATCAGAAACTAAGCAACTGACACAATTAAAAAATACCGCTCTGCAATCTAATTTGTCCTATCAAGTCTTAGAATCTTTAACCACGGAAGTGGGGCATCGATTAATGGGTTCAGAAGGTGATAGAAAAGCTGTCATTTGGGCGCAAGCTAAAATGAACGCTTTAGGCTTTGATAAAGTGTGGACAGAAGAAGTCACGGGTACTTTTTGGCAACGTGGTGAAGCACAAGCGAAAATAATCTCGCCTTATCCTCATAAGGTCGTCGCCATTGCTCTTGGTGGCAGTATTGCTACCAGTGAAGAAGGGTTGATTGGAAATGTTGCACATTTTGAAACCTTAGCTGACTTAATCGCGGCACCAGATAACAGTTTAGATGGAAAAATTGCATTTGTTTCTTATCAAATGGAAGAGCATATCGACGGTAACGGCTATGGTCCAGCCGTAGGTACGCGTGTGGGTGGGGCAGTTGTAGCCGCTAAAAAAGGGGCATCAGCATTAATTATGCGTTCTGTAGGTACAGACAATAACCGTATAGCTCATACCGGCATTATGCGTTATGAGGCTGGCGTGAAAAAAATTCCTGCAGCTGCGCTTTCAAATCCTGACGCAGACTTACTTGTTAATCAATTAAAGCGCAATAAACCGGTTAGCTTTTTTCTAAAATTAACCAGCCATACTGATGCTAAAATAACAGCCGTTTCTGCCAATGTCATTGGTGAAATAACCGGTAGCGAATTTCCTGATGAAATTGTCTCAATTGGTGCTCATCTTGACAGCTGGGATGTGGGTACGGGTGCATTAGATGATGGTATGGGTGTTGCTATGATGCTTGCTTCTGCTCATCACATTGCTCAATTACCTATACGTCCAAAGCGCACTATCCGCGTCATTCTTTTTGCGGCTGAAGAAGTGGGTTTATTAGGTGCCAAAAAATATATGGAGGTCCATGAAAAAAATATGGATAATCATATCATTGGCGCCGAATGGGACTTTGGTGTTGGTAAGATTTATAAAATGACTTCGGGTGTTGGTAAAGAGTCATTAACGGCAATTAACGACCTTGCTAAGCATCTTGCGCCGTTAGGCGTTGAATTATCAAACGATAATAATGCACAAGCACAATCAGATATGAGTGTAATGAGCGCTGCAGGTATGCCAAGCATGAATTTTGCACCTGATGGCACCAAGTACTTTGATTATCACCATACAGAGAACGATACCTTGGACAAAGTGAACCCTGAAGACTTAAAGCAAGCAACAGCGGTTTATACTCTATTTGCTTATTTTTCAGCTCAATCAGGAATTAACTTTAGAAAATAATATGAGGAGTCGTGAAAAATCAGGTGGATTTTTCGCGACTCATTATTCATCACTTCGTAAATATAATCCCTTGTTCTTTTTATTTAACTCACCGACACCTGATCTTCTATTATTACAAGTATAAGAAACATTTATTGTTTTCTTGATTTTATTAGAACTATAAACTTAACTTTTAATAAATATACTCACTAATAGTTGACGGAAAAAATTCTCTAAAGTTCTCCACGATAGTAAATGAATAGTACCTTCACTGTGCCTATTTTCATTTTTATTAAAAAAGGTGAATTAATCTTTGGTGTTTACTCACGTTAATGCTGGTGAATTAATCTTTGGTGTTTACTCACGTTAATGCTGGTAAAGTAATAGGTGGCTACAGCCATTTATCATGAAATTACTAAAAACGTATCCAGCTAATCATCTTATGATTTATAATAAGTTGAACTTAGCCTAGCGATTGAATAACAACAGACTTTCTTGTGGAGTGTATGCTTGATAAGCACTTCTAGCAGATTTAGAGCATTGTGTAGAACGGAGTCTAGTCATTGAGTTTCATTTAAGCTCAACTTAAGAAAATGCTAATGTAAAAGTAGTTAAAAATTTTTGAAGGCCCGAAGGGCTTATTATTTGAGTATTTTAACAATGTACGGTGCATCGTACGTCATTTACGATTAGGATAAATATGAAGTTTTTTAAAGAATTACCTATATTTCATAAAATATTAGCAATACTAGCGATTGCAATTTTGAGCTTTGTTATTAATTTACTTATTAACATTACTGCCATCTCTAAAAACCAAATATTATTACAAAAAATTCAAAATACTACGATTCATTTGGTTAACTTAACCAGTGAAAATGTCAGTACTTGGCAACGTGTAGATGAGCTCTACAACCAGAGTGTCTCTTTTGGTGATGAAGAGTTAGTTGATCAAGCTAGTGAGTTAGTTACGGTATTAACTGGTAATTTAACGCGTATTGATTCACTTGAACCCTCATTTTCCGATACTTCTACTTTAGTCTCATTAAGTAACGAGTATAATGATATCGCGCGAAAGATTTCAGTAGGATTTATCAAGGAAGAAATCGATTTTCAATTGGCCTCAACAAAGACCAGTATTGATAATAAAGCAGATATTTACCAAAAGGTTACTGACAGCTTAGCCCAGGAAAAAGAAAAGGCGGCTAAAGTATTTAATACCTTGGTTGAAGAAACTGTGGCTAACTCTAGTGACTCAAGAGATTTAAGTATTTTAGTGGGTATTTTACTTTTGGTTATGATGTCACTGTTGAGTATCGTCATCGCACGTTCAATTAGTCATTCAGTATTAAATATAGATGCTTCTTTAAAAGAACTGGCAGAAGGTGATGGTGATTTGACCAACCAGATTGAAGTCATGAGTCAGGATGAATTAGGCAGTGTTGTTAAGAACTTTAATGCTTTTACTCAGTTGCTAAGAGGTATTGTTTCAGATGTCATTGATGTTGTGCCACCCCTGACTAAAAGTGCTGAGCAATTGGCTGAAAAGGTACGTGATGTTGATGCTAATGTACAAAGCCAAGCAGAAGTAGCCGAAATAACAAAACAATCTATGGTTGAAATGCAATTTAGTGTTACTGATATTGCTAAGTCTGCCGCAGAAGCGGCAAATGCTGCAGGTTCTGGAGAAGCAGAAGTTAATAGAGGCATGGAGAATGTTCAGCGTTCTTTACTTATCTCAGGTGAATTAGTCCACGAAATTGGTAATGCAGCTGATGTGGTTGATAGGCTCGCTAAAGACTCACAGAACATGAATAAAATTCTTGATGTTATTAATGGAATCGCTGAACAGACAAATTTATTAGCGTTAAATGCTGCAATTGAAGCGGCCCGAGCGGGCGAGCAAGGCCGAGGCTTTGCTGTAGTTGCTGATGAAGTTAGAAGTTTAGCTTCAAGAACAGCGTTATCGACTACTGAGATTCGTGGTTTACTAGATAAGCTCATTTCAGCGGCTGACCAATCGGTAAGTACTATGGGATTAGCGCGAGAAAAAGCAAATACCAATGAGGAAATATCACTTGCAGTTGATAAATCTTTAACAAATATAAAAGAACAAATCGGTCATATCAGTTCAATGAACAGCCAAATTGCTACGGCAACAGAAGAACAATCTTGCGTTGCTGAGACCGTTGTTAACAATATAGAGCAAATGTATAACAGTTTTGGAGCGACTCAAACAGCGATCGAAGAAATTGGTAATGTGGCTCATTTAGTTGATAAAAATGCCATTCAATTACAGAAAGCAACATCGAAGTTTAAGGTTTAAGACCTTTACCCTTCCATTAAAAGAAATTCGATGATTTTGTTCATATCTAGATCAAAGTCATCGGCTCTTACCCCTCTAACAATAAAGTCTTCATTGTCGGATAAGTTTATATCTTCAGCCATTACGTAACGGCCATCTAAAGAATTATAGAATGAACGCACATTAGGGTTGATTGGGTCGCCGTCATTTCTGCTTTCGACAATAGCCAGTTTATTGGAACTCAATTCCACTAATGAGCCAACAGGATAAATACCCATACACTTGATAAATAAGTCGACTAAACGCTGATCCAAATGCTCTTTTTTCGCCAAACTTCGTAAAATACTAAATGCTTTTATATGGCTATAACCCTCTTTATAACAACGGTTGGCGGTTAGGGCATCAAAAATGTCACAAATGGCAATCATCCGACCATATTTCGTGATTTTTTCTTTAGGGATGTTATAAGGGTAACCAGTGCCGTCGAGCTTCTCATGGTGGAGGGCAGCAACTTCAAGACTCAATTCGGAAATACCCGGTGTCGACTCTATTATTTTTATCGAGTGGTCTACGTGGCTTTTCATTATGGTAAATTCAGCTTCTGTTAACTTACCCGGTTTATTTAAAATGCTGTCTGGAATATTAATTTTACCGACATCATGTAAAAAAGCACCAACTGAAAGTAACTGAACTATTTTTTTATCTATTTTTAAAAAACGCGCAAAAATCGTCATTAATACAGAAACCGATACTGAGTGCTCAAGTAAGTACTCATCTTTTTTCCTGATATTGATAACACAGGCTAAGGCATCCGCATTTTTAAATACGGTATCAATGGTTTTATTCGTTATTTCAATAACGGGTGTTAGGTTTATATTTCTTCCTTGTTGAGCATCTGAAAATACTTGCCGTTGAATCTCTTTTGATTGATTAAAAAGTTTTTTCGCTTTGCTTATCTCTAAGATAATGGGTGATTTATTACTTGCGGGTAAGGGAGTCTCTTTTATACGACCAACTATATTATTATCGGCATCGAAGGTCAGTGTTTTGCTGGTATCAATTAATAAACTTTCGACGCCCCTGCTACGCAAATTACCTATAACCTTGATATTTTTTATATGGCCAGGGGTTGTTAAGCTGTAAGCGCCTCGTTGTTTGGCAATATCAACCACATAATGCCCTTTTAATAATCCTGAAATTTCAATTTCAACAATCATACATAATTTACTCGTTAAACTAACAGCTGTTTTCTATTATTCTTTAGTTGATATAAATGGGTATCAGCCTCTTTTAGCAGTTCGTCCATCGAACGTTTTCCATCACTTGCTGCTACCCCACAGGTTATTGTAACGGGTACAACGGCTTGTTGGTAATGCATAGGGTTTTTGATAAAAAACTCGCTTAAACGTATTGCTGCTAGTTCCGCTTCTTGGTGTTTTTGGCTTGCCAATACCACAACAAATTCATCGCCTGCGAAACGAAAACAGCGGTCATTCTCTCTTATTAATCCTTGTAAATTTGTTGCTATATAAGTTAGTACTCTATCACCACAATCATGACCGTATCGGTCATTAACTTGTTTGAAATCATTACAATCAACAAATAATAGTGAAAAGGGAACGCCATACCTTTGCTGTCGTACTAACTCCTCAGCAATAAACATTTCCATTAAACGACGGTTGGCAACACCGGTTAAGCGATCATAATGTGCCATGTATTCAAGTTGCTCTCGAATGAGTACATTGGATAAGCACAAACTTACTTTAGTAGCGAGTTGCTCTAAATGAAAGGTGCCAAGTATATTACTAAAGCGACTTTTATCTCTATCAGAAAACAATAGGCTGCCAAAAAGTTGCCCTTCTAGTATTAAGGGAATAAGCGCAATAGATTGTGCTTCTATGAGTAATTCAGTAGGTATAACAGCAGGTAAATTATCTAAATCATTCGTTAGGAAAGGTTTACTGTCATGATGAAAAGCTTTTAACTGCTCTAAAGATATTTTGTTACTATGTCGCTGTTGCCAATTTGATTGCAATTGTTCGTTGAATAAATAGCTAATCGGTGTTGGTTCAACCAAAAGTAAAGTAATTGAAGTGATATCAAATTTTTGTTGTATTGAGTTCAACAAACGTTGGATAAGTTCTTCACAAGATTTACTTTCAAGTACTTCTTTTTCTATTTCAAATAGCTTTAGTGCAATGTTTTCATTAGCTTTTGAGTTGGCGATTAGTTGCTCAATTTCTAATTCTGACATAATCATTTCTTGTTTTATGAAACCGTTTTAATTGTGTTCTTTTCAGAGCTATTGTGCAAGGGCTTAGTCAAATCCCCTTTGTTAATCGCGATATTGACTAAAACATTACTTTTAAACGCTAAGGTAGTTAAGATAATGGTATTAATATTGCTTAACCTTTAATAGTTGATAAAAGAGGCTGTTGGCAACAAAAAAATGTCAGTCTTCATTACTTAACCTTTTTTATGTTCAGCCGATAATAAGTTAATGCTTATATATTTATTTGAATTTTTGGATTGTCATTTATGCGATTTTTATTAGTAATTTTAGCGTTGTTATTTTTTATAAGTAATACCAGCTATGGTCAAAAACTTGAAGCCGTGCAAATTTATACAGATAACCAGCTGTTGGGTTTGATTAAAGAGAATAAACATTTAGGGCAAGTTGTGCTCGACGAATGTCAGCTTGTACAAGACATTGAAGCACGAGCCACTAAATCAGAATACCCTTCGTACCAATTTCTTTGGGGGGATATGCTAGCGTATGGTGTCTGTGTTAAAAAAGATGTACCGCTTGGACTTCATTTTATGAAAAATGCTGCAGACCAAGCTTTGCCTGAGGCACTTGAACAACTCGGGCGTTACTACCATACTGGTAAATTTATGCAGGTTGATGTAGAAAAAGCAATGTTTTATCTCAGAGAAGCCGCGGCAGTAAATAATTTAAAAGCACAAATCCGTTTAGCCGATATTTATGCACAAGGCTATGGCAGTCCATTAGACTACCCAGAGTTATATACACAACTTCATCACTCGGTTACCGATGATAAAAAAATTCATCAGCAAATTGCAAAAATATTATCAGCGTTGGCAGTTAAAATGCCAGAGCATGTTGTTAATTCAGCCAAAGAAGGTAAATTTTAAGCTGTTTTTCATGCGATGACATTTTTTATCGCATTACTCGCTTAATAGCTTTAGCTAATCAACCCCTTGATTAACATGAGCCTAAACGACTTTATTGCGTTATTAAATTTTAAAATAGCATCATCATTCGATAAAATTAATGCCTATCGGCATCGTTTTTAATTACCACTGAAAACCAACGCTTTGATTGGTAACGGGTATAGGTATATAATTGCTGCATTAACACATTAATCGAGTTTATCCCCTGAAAGATCCTCATCAAAAACGCGAAGCACAAAAATACGACAATCCAGTGGCGAGTCGAGAATTACTATTATCAGTAATAGAAAACTCTGCTGTGCCACTTAATTTTAAAGCGATATGCAAAGCTTTGAATTATCATGATGAAACTCATCATGTTGGCGTAAAACGACGTTTGCGTGCTATGGAAAATGCAGGTCAGCTTGTTTTTAATAAACTTAAACAATATGTCATTCCTGCGAAAAATAGTTTGATCACCGGTAAAGTTACCGGTCATCGTGATGGTTTTGGCTTTTTTATACCTGATATTGCTAAAGGTGAGAAGCCAGGCAAAGACTTTTATATTTCATCTCACGAAATGCAACGGGTATTCCATGGTGATATTGTTAGCGCTATTTTAGTGGATCGTACCGATCGCAAAGGCCGACAAGAAATTAAAATAATTGAAGTCATCGAACCGCGTAAAGCTGGCATTGTTGGCCGCTTCTATGTTGAACATGGTATCGCTTATATTGTTCCAGACGATGCGCGTATTAAACAAGATATTTTGATTGAACCCGAAAGCAAGCTTGGTGCGCGCCACGGACAAATGGTGGTGGTCAATGTTTTGCACCGTCCATCAAAACGCAATAATGCCGTAGGTGAAGTGATTGAAGTCTTAGGTGATCATTTAGCACCAGGCATGGAAATTGACATTGCTCTACGTGAGCATGATTTACCACATGAATGGTCGGCTAGCGTTATTGAAGAAGTTGCAACAATAGCAGACGAAGTCGAAGACGAAGCAAAAATTTCACGAGTTGACTTACGTGACTTACCGCTAGTCACTATAGATGGCGAAGACGCTAGAGATTTTGATGATGCTGTTTACTGTCAGCCTGAAGAATCGGGTGGCTGGCGTTTATGGGTGGCTATAGCGGACGTAAGTTACTACGTACGTAATGGTACAGCGCTTGATGATGAAGCTATATCTCGTGGTAATTCGGTCTATTTTCCGAGCCAAGTTATTCCTATGTTACCGGAGAAACTATCTAACGGCTTATGTTCATTAAACCCTGATGTTGACCGTTTATGTATGGTTTGTGAAATGACTATCAGTGCGTCAGGTGAGTTGTCGGGTAGTAAGTTCTACTCAGCCGTTATGCGCTCACATGCTCGCTTTACTTATAGCAAAGTCGCAGCAATTTTATCGGGTGAAGACGCAACCGAAAAGGCAGCGTTGCGCGAACAATATCAGCCATTAGTCGGCGATTTAGAAAATTTATATCAAATGTATTTAGCATTAAAGACCTCGCGAACTAATCGTGGTGCCATTGCTTTTGAAACCTCCGAGTCTCTATTTTTGTTTAATAGTGATCGTAAAATAGAATCGATTGTGCCGCTTATTCGTAACGATGCGCATAAAATCATTGAAGAATGTATGGTTTTAGCGAATGTGGCAACGGCAAAATTTGTAGAAAAACACCAAATGCCCGGTTTATTCCGTGTCCATGACAAACCGAGTGAAGATAAGTATAAAAACTTTGTCAGTTATTTAACTGAACTCGGCATATCCTTGCCAACGCGAGAGCAACCTGAACCTGCTGATTACGCTAATATTTTAAATCATGTTCAAGGTCGTCCAGATCAAGAGTTGATCCAAACCATGTTGCTGCGCTCTATGCGCCAAGCCGTTTATCAAAGTGAAAATTTAGGACATTTTGGTTTAGCACTCGAGTCTTATAGTCATTTTACTTCGCCAATTCGTCGTTATCCAGATTTGGTTATTCATCGAGTGATTAAAGCGATTCTGGCAAAGCAAGCACAAAGCGCTAACGAAAGTAATGAAGCGAACGCCGGATTTTACCAATACTCACCTGAAGAAGTTATTGAACTAGGAGAGCATTGTTCAATGACCGAACGTCGTGCTGATGATGCGACTCGTGATGTTGCTGATTGGTTGAAATGTGAATTTATGCAAGATCACGTTGGTGATACTTTCACCGGTGTTATTTCAACCGTGACTAATTTTGGTCTATTTGTACGCTTAACCGATTTACATATCGAAGGCTTAATTCATATAACCTCTTTAGGGCATGACTATTATCACTTTGATGATGTTCGCATGTGTTTGAGCGGTGAACGTTCGGGCACTAAATATCGTATTGGTGATGTTTTAGAAGTTAATGTTGCCGCAGTAAACTTGGATGAGAAAAAAATAGATCTCGTTTTGTCGGGTGAACAAGCCCCGAAAAGTAGTGGTAAACCTGATGGTAAATCGAAAGCTAAAAGTACAGGGCTGAGAAAAAACGCCGATCAAGGCTTTAATAGGCCCAAGGGAACTAGCGAGAAAGGAGCGCCTAAAAAGCCAAAAGACAAGAAAACAGAAAAATCAAAAGCTAAAAAGCGTACCGCACGAAAAAAACGTCCAGGTAAAAATGCTCGTAAAACGGCTGAGTAATATCGGTTAAAAAGTCGTAACGATTAACGTTCGACCGATACGTAATGAAGCTCGATATAGAGTAATTAAAGAAGAAGTTGAAAAGAGAATAACATGGCAAAACAAGACGAATTAGTATTTGGTATTCATGCTGTTAATGAATTAATTAAACGTGCTCCAGAACGCTTTATTGAGCTTTTTTTATTAAAAGGTCGTGAAGATGAACGGTTAATGACGATCATTAATTTATCAAAAAAGTATGACATATCCACCCAGCTTGTTAGCCGTAAGGTCCTTGATGAAAAAAGTGATGGTGAACAGCATCAAGGCGTCTTAGCACGTATTACTCAAGGAAAAACGTACACCGAAAATGATCTCGTTGATATTCTAGCCCAAGCCAAACAAAAAGATGAAACACCCTTTTTATTAATTCTTGATGGTGTCACTGATCCTCATAATCTTGGTGCGTGTCTTAGAAATGCAGATGCGGCTGGTGTACAGGCTATTATTGTTCCAAAAGATAATGCGGCCCGCCTAACAGCAACAGTGCGTAAGGTTGCTGTTGGTGCGGCTGAAACCGTGCCATTGGTACAAGTGACAAATTTAGTACGTACGATGAAACAGTTGCAAGACAATGGTGTTTGGATTATTGGTACAGCAGGAGAAACAGATCATTGTTTATACGATGAGAAATTAGCTGGCCCAATGGCATTAGTGATGGGCGCAGAAGGTAAAGGTATGCGTCGATTAACCCGTGAAAACTGTGATCAATTAGTGAAATTACCTATGGCTGGCAGTGTTTCAAGTTTAAATGTTTCTGTTGCTACCGGCATTTGTTTGTTTGAAATAGTACGCCAACGCCGTTAATGCTTACCTACATTAATGCTAGTTAAGTTGCTCCACAGCTTTAAATCCCAATAAAATCATCAAAGAAGTCATTTTCTTGGTGATTTTTTTGTTTATTGCCCTGTATCCTTATATTTATCTTGCCTTCGCTGCTTATATTTACTACACTTCGCGACCTTAATTCAGCCCGAACTTTTTGTTCCTTGCCTCTTTCTGGTGTTTGGCTGAGCCAGCTAATGAGGCTACAACCGTAAGGAGCTCGTAATGCGTCATTACGAAATCGTATTTATGGTTCACCCTGATCAGAGTGAACAAGTACCTGGCATGATCCAGCGCTATACAGACTTGATCAATGCTGCTGAAGGCAAAGTCCACCGTCTTGAAGACTGGGGCCGTCGCCAATTAGCATACCCAATCAATAAATTGCACAAAGCACACTATGTTTTATTAAACATTGAAGCGCCACAAGCAGTTATTGATGAGCTTGAAACAGCTTTCCGTTACAATGATGTTGTTATTCGTAACATGATCATGCGTACTAAAGACGCAGTAACAGAAGCGTCAGCAATGGCTGCTGCTAAAGAAGAACGTCGCGACGATCGCCGCGAAGTTAAGAAAGATGCTCCAGCTGTTACAGAAGCACCAGTTGCTACTGAAACTACAGAAGAAGCTGCGAGCGAATAAGTAACTCGTGACAAACTCTCTTTATGAGAATTGCCTTGTGTTGGTAGGTGAAGTGGTAAAACCACCGAAAAAATCAACAAGCCCTGCAGGTATTCAGCATTGTCAGTTTTCAATGGACCATAAGTCCATACAAAATGAAGCTGGCATGAACCGACAAGCATTTGTCCGAATACAGGTTGTCGCAACAGGTGAGCTGTCACAAAACTTAACTCGTGATTTAATTGCGGGCAGTAAGCTCAAAGTGACTGGTTTTATAAACCGTCATGAATCAAGAAATGGTAACCCACTTCTTGTCTTACATGCTCAACATATTGAAATGATTAATTAAGGTGGTTTTTTTGGTTGGTTGATCTACCCAATAAAGACACCATATTTAGGAGAAATCCATGTCTCGTTTTTTTAGACGTCGTAAGTTCTGCCGCTTCACAGCGGAAGGTGCTACCTCTATCGATTATAAAGATATTGCTACACTGAAAAACTATATCACTGAAAGTGGTAAAATCGTTCCTAGCCGTATTACTGGTACTGCCGCTAAATATCAACGTCAACTTGGTCGTGCGATCAAGCGTGCTCGTTACTTAGCTTTATTACCATATACTGATTTACATAAGTAACCTAAAAAGGGGTTTTGAAAATGGAAGTAATACTTCTTGATAAAATCGCCAAATTAGGCGGCCTTGGTGACAAGGTATCAGTTAAATCTGGTTATGCACGTAATTTCTTATTACCGCAAGGTAAAGCAGTTTTTGCATCTGAAGCTAACGTTGAACATTTTGAAGCACGTCGTGCTGAAATTGAAACAGCATTAGCAGCAACTTTAAAAGCTGCTGAAGCTAAAGCTGCTAAAATCGTTGAATTGGCTGAAATCACTATCGCATCATCTGCGGGTGAAGAAGGCAAATTATTCGGTTCTATCGGTACTAAAGATATTGCTGATGCAATTACTGAAGCAGGCGTTGAAGTAGCGAAAGCTCAAGTACGTATGCCTTTAGGTACAATCCGTGAAACGGGTGAATTCGAAATCGCAATTCACTTACACAACGATGTTGATACTAACATTAAAGTTGTTGTTATCGCTGAAGCTTAATTTAGTTCGCTAAATTACGTTGATAAAATACCGTTATTTCTTTTTAAGAATAGCGGTATTTTTTTGCCTATTATTATCGATACTATAAATATTTTCACCTGAAAATTACCACTGTAAAATAATTCCCCCCTCTAAAATATCATTCAAAAGTAGGCATACACCAGTCGTTAGCATTAAGTAAACCTCGTTCAATTAAACCGCCAATACCTTGTAATCCACCAGTATGTAATAAGACCAGGCGATGTCCTTTAGGAAAATACTGCTGATTTATTAAGTCTAATAACGCTAGAATCATTTTTCCTGAATATACAGGTTCAAAAATAAAACCTGTTTGTTGGCTGAAGCTTAATATTTTTTCCGCATCTTCTTTACTAAATTTAGCATAACCGCCACGATGAAATTCTGGCATTATTTGCCAATTATTGAAATGTAGATTATCACCGAGCAGGCTATTTACCTGTTCTGTTAAGTAACCGTCTTGCTTTAATACGGCAATCCCTAAAATATTATGCTGATTATTATCTGCTTTTATAAGTCCGGCTAATGTACCACCACTACCCACAGGTGTTATTAAAGTATCAAATTCACATTGTTGATTTAATTCAGCTATTACTTCGCCAACGCCACCTAATGCTAAGGTGTTACTGCCGCCTTCAGGCACTATGAAATAGTCAGGGTATGTGAGTTGTAATTGAGCTAAGTACTCCTTGTTTTCACGAAGTCGATAGGATTTTCTGTCAACAAAGTGCAGTTCCATACCCCATCGCTGCGCCATCGAGAGGGTGAAGTTACTCGCATATTCCTTTTCACCCCGAATAATACCAATGCTTTTTAACCCCTGCTGATGGCAAGCAAAGGCGAGGGCGTGAATATGATTAGAAAAACTGCCTCCAAAACTTATCACACCGATATAGTTATGTGCTTGCGCGTGGTGTAAGTTTAATTTTAATTTACGCCATTTGTTGCCAGATATTATTGGATGAATAATGTCGTCCCGTTTGATCGAAACAGAGAGTTGATGCCTCTCAAATAAAGGGTGGCTGATTTTCTGTAAAGGAGATTCTGTTTTCATAAAAGGTAATGTTATTCTTTACTTAAATATAACTACTCGATAAAAAACTTGCGCCTTTAATGGAATAGGGGATAATGATTTATAGACATCTGACTATAAATAATAATATTGATAAATGTCACTTATTAAAAAAATAAATAATTTTTTCTCCAAAGTTGAGTCCAAAGACTTGTTAGGTGTAAGTTTACATCAGCATTCTTTTGCCTTTTTTTTCTGTCCAGAACAGGGGGAATCTCAGTTTCAACAAATTAACTCGTCATTGGCAGAACATCCCCAACAGATTAAAATTCAAAAAGAAAAGTATCAATTGCAAGGGCAATGTCATCTCGTGCTGGCTTCATCACAAACCCAAATATTGCAAGTCGACAAACCCAATATTCCTGATAATGAATTAAACGCCGCTTTAAAATGGCAGATTAAAGATCTCGTTAACCATTCTCCAGAAGATATGGTACTCGATTATTTTGACGGTCCAACACTTTCTGGCGGCAATGAAAAAATAAACGTTGTTTGTGCTTCCAAAAAAGAATTATTAACCTTGATTGGTCCACTCAATCAAGATGGGCTAATATTGAAGTCGATTACTACAGAAGAATTCGCCTTTGCCAGTTTACTGCCAGTGAAAGATGATGCCTGTTTAATGGTATGTCAGCAACCTAACGAAGAAATAATTTTACTGATCGTTAAGCAAGGCAAAGTATTTTTCTCTCGTCGTTTACGTGGCTTTGCTCAAATTGCAACCAAAACAGAAGAAGAGTTATCATTTGGTATTGTTGATAATTTAAACCTTGAAATTCAACGTTCAACTGATTATTTTGAGCGTCAATTAAAACAAGCACCTATACGCAGTATTGAAGTTATTGTGCCGATGGCTAATGAGGCGTTGCTTGCACGTAAATTGGCTGAAAACACCAATGTTGCTGTGAACTTATTCACCATGCCTGAAGGTTTTAACCATGCACGAGAGTTTGCGGTGAGCTTAGGAGCAACAAAATTGAATAATATGGAGCCAATAAAATAATGGCAAAAAATTCAATTAATTTACTACAACAAGACTTATTGCCTAAACAAGTGCTGGTGACTTTACCCCGCGTTGTTATGCTTTGGTCTTTAGTGCTCGTCTTTATGCTGTCTTGGACTTTTTTTAACCATTATCAAGTAACTGAATTGACCGCTAAGTACGTAGCGCTTTCTCAAATCAAAACTAATCAAGATAACCAACTTGCTCAACTAGAAGATAAGCTCAAAGCGAACAGAGCAGACGTGAAAGTGCTTGAAGAACTAGCCATGTTGAAAATTGTTTTGAAAAATAAAAGTGTGCTATTGAATGAATTAACTGACCGCACTCATACTTCGGTGGCAGGTTTTGCCTCATCGATGACAGAACTGTCTTTAATGCATCATAAAGACATTAGTTTGCAGCATGTTAATATTACTTATCAAGATTTAACGTTTTCTGGTGTGGCGCGAACGCCAGAAGCGGTACCCGCATGGTTAGCTAAATTTGAAACATCAAAGTTTTTATCAGGTAAATCATTTATTAATTTTTCTCTTAACGAAAATGAGCAAAAGCTTACCGAATTTTTAGTTAGTTCTAAATCAAAGACCGGAGGCGCCGATGAATAAACAATGGCAAGCGTATAGTGAAAAATATTTAACGATTACTCCTCGTGAACAATATATGGTGTTATTAACTGGGTTAGTTGCCATTATATTTATTATTCATAACTTCTTTATTGATGATAACGCGCTAAAGATTGTTAAGCTTGATAAGCAAATTATACAAGTGAACAACGACAATCGAACAGCGAAAGCTTCTATATTAATTTTTGAAGAAGGCTTGTCAAAAGATCCTAACGAATCATTAAATAAGCAAATCTCACAATATAAAGATAAATTAAATAAGGTTGATGTAAATTTATTAAAACTTACCTCAGACTTAATAGACCCTGTTCAAATGCGTTACGCGTTAATGCAGTTATTAAAAACCCAGAAAGGTGTTTCTTTACAATCATTTCAAGTTATTGCTGCACAGCCGATGAACATCGCTAGTACAGCGACTGCGGTTACCGGTGATGGCACTAAAACGGCTGTCGTTAGCTCTGACCAGCCAGAATTGATACTTTATCGTCATGCGATAAAAATTAAACTCAGCGGTAGTTACTTTCAATTACGTGACTACTTAACACAGCTGGAAGCATTATCTTGGAAGTTTTTTTGGCAAGAGTTTACTTACCAGCTAAAAGAATACCCAGTGAGTGAGTTAGAAATAGAAATGTACAGCTTAAGTACTAAACGGGAGTTTATAGGTGTTTAAAATCTTAACTTTCAACAGTATTTTTTTTATAATTTTGCTGACTTCTATTGTGGTTAACGCTCAAGATGTTGACCCAACTAAACCGCTTTCAGGTACTGATTTTTCATCAATGAGCAAAGCTCAAACGACACCGAAAGCAGAATTAATATTAGAAAGTATTATTCATGGTGTAGAAGTACACACAGCTGTTATTAATGGCCAAGTGTTAAAAATAGGTGATTTTATTCGCCAGTATGAATTAGTAGCTGTGAACAATACCAGCGTGGTCTTACGTTCAGCAGAAAAACGCTTAAAGCTCAGTGTTTTTTCTAGTGTCGTGGTTAAATCAAAATGAAAAGATATGATCAAATGAAAAACACTCAAAGAAAATTTTATTGTTTCACCTTACTGTTAACTTTGTTTGGTTGTCAAACGGCGCCAGATAAACCAACTGAAATGATTAATGCACTAGACAAAGCGATTGAAGAATCGAGTAAGCCTGCGCCTAAAGCATTGCAACAAGTGCCAAATGCTATTCAGCAAGAATTAATGCAACGTAATGTTAGCCAAGCTCGAGAGGGTTTATTGGCAGAAAAACGCTTAGAAATTGCCGCTAGCGATGTTAGCGCACAAGAGTTTTTCGCAGCCTTAGTCGACGAGTCAGCGTACAGCGTTGTTGTACATCCCGACGTAAGCGGTACGATTACCTTGAACTTGAAAAGCAGTACGCTTAATGAAGTGCTTGATGTTGTTGAAGAGGTTTATGGCTATGAAATTAGACGTAGTGGCAAAATAGTACAAGTTTACCCAGCCGGTATTCGCACTGAAACTATTCCACTAAATTATTTGTTTGTTAAACGCTCAGGCATGTCGAGTACTAGTATTAATTCTGGTGGCGTGTCAGAAAATGACCAAGGTAGTGGTAATAACTCAAATAACAGTTCAAACGGTAATTCAAACAATTCTGGTAATTCAGGTGGTGGAAACAACCAAAATAGTCAGCAAGGAAGTAGCGGTATTAATATTTATACTGAGACCACATCTGACTTCTGGGCTGAATTAAAAGAAACGCTAACGGTATTGGTAGGTTCTGAAGAAGGCCGTTCAGTTTTTGTTTCTCCGCAAGCAGGCTTAGTGACTGTTCGCGCTTTTCCAGATGAAATAAAAGTCATTAAGAGTTTTATTAACGATACAGAAACTCATTTACGTCGCCAAGTCATTATTGAAGCTAAGATTATGGAAGTTACGCTCAACGATGATTATCAGCAAGGTGTTAAATGGGATCAAATTTTAGGCAGTATTGGTAGCACTAACTTAGCTTTTTCAACGTCTGGCTCCATCGCTGGCAATGTTATTTCAAATACTATTGGTGGCACAAGTAACCTTACCATTAACAATAACGATTTTTCAGGCGTTATAGATTTACTCTCTACCCAAGGAAATGTTCAAGTATTGTCAAGCCCAAGAATTACCGCTACCAATAATCAAAAAGCGGTAATTAAAGTCGGTGGTGATGAATATTATGTTACTGAGGTTTCAAGTACGACGACTACCGGTACGTCAACTACTACTACACCTGAAATTAACCTAACCCCTTTTTTCTCAGGGATTGCTTTGGATGTTACCCCTCAAATAGATGGTAATGGTGAGGTTATTCTTCATGTTCATCCTTCAGTTACTTCAACTGATGAGCAGACTAAAGTTATTAAACTTGGCAGTGAAGAAATAATTTTACCACTTGCACAAAGTAGCGTACGTGAGTCCGATACTATTATTCGTGCTAAATCAGGTGAAATAGTGGTGATTGGTGGGTTAATAGAAACACGTAAAGTGATGTTAGATTCAAAAACACCTTTTTTGGGCGATATTCCATTTATGGGAGAGTTATTTAAAAGTAAAAGTGAAACTACCCAGAAAAAAGAACTGGTGATCATGTTAAAGCCGATTGTTATTGGCCAGGATACTTGGAAAAATCAATTACAAGATGCTCGCTCATTATTGAAACAATGGTTTCCTGAGGAAAATGATTTTTCTCAAAGTGAAAAAGGTAGGTCTGATGATTCTAGCGACAATGAATAATAGCTAAAATCTATGTACCTTTACCACTTTGGTTTAACGGAACTTCCGTTTACATTAACACCAAATACTGCATTTTATGTAGGGTTAGAGCCGCATAACGAGGCGTTAGCTGTCTTACTAACCGCGCTAAAAACAGGTGAAGGCTTTATAAAAGTTATCGGTGAAGTCGGTACGGGTAAAACCCTACTTTGCCGTAAACTGCTTAATGAAATACCTGAACATTTTGTAACCGCTTATATTCCTAACCCTTATTTAAAACCTGATGAATTACGACGAGCGGTGGCGGTTGAATTAGGTATCAAACAAGCACAGCGAATGTCAGTGCAATTGCTTACTCAACGTATTCAACAGCGATTATTAGAACTTCATTTAGCCGGTCATTCGGTAGTGCTTATACTTGATGAAGCACAAGCTTTACCAGAAGAAAGCCTTGAGGCTTTACGCTTATTTACTAATTTGGAAACTGAAACACGTAAACTTTTGCAAGTTGTGCTGTTCGCACAACCAGAATTAGATGAGCGCTTAGCGACGAAAAGATTTAGGCAGTTAAAGCAACGTATCACTTTTTCTTATAAATTACGTGCGATGACAGCGCCAGAAGTTCAACGTTATATTCAACATCGTATGCAAGTTGCTGGCTATAAAGGTGCTTCTTTATTTAGTGCCGCCATATCGAAGAAGGTGGCGAAAGTTAGTTTAGGGATCCCACGTTTAGTTAATGTGTTATGTCATAAAATGTTGATGTTAAGTTATGGCCAAGGTCAATATCAGATAACGAACAAGCATTTATCTGTAGCGATAGAAGATACCGAAGCAACAACTCAAGCGAGCAATGTTAAAGGCTATTTAAGTATTACGGGTCTGATCATTTCAGCCATCTTAATCGTCTATGTTTTAAAAAATTATGGAGTGATAGCTTGAGCGTAATTAACCAGATGTTAAAAGATTTAGATCAGCGTAAAGCTGAACAACAAGGTTCGAGTGATTTTACCGTACCTGTTTCTTCAGCGTCCTTAAATAAAAAAACTGTTTTTATCAGTTTACTGGTCATTATTTTATTAAACATTTGCGGTATTTTTGTTTGGCAAATGTATGTTGAAAACCAAACATTAAAAATGTCTAATTCTTCAGAAATCAATCGAGTTGGGAAAAAAGCCGAGCAAGATCAAGTCGTAATAAGTGAACACTTAGCGCAACCACCGAACAGCACTGAACCAGTAAACATGACCCAAAATAGCGTTGTAGCATCTAAACAGGCTAGTTTGAATAATAATTTGAAAAGAGAACAGCTAATTCAAGTTGACTTAAACCAAGCTAATTTAGCTGAAACTCTGTCTCAGAATATTACAACCGAAGAAGCGCCCAGTAAGATTGATGCACCAGAGACAAAAAATAGTGGCTTAGTGAATGACTCAAATATTCAACAAGCGTCAATTGACTCTTTAGCGCCAGTAGCGAAAAAATCAACATTAACAATATCTCGAAAAGCACTAACGCCTTATCAACTTGCTGAGCAAAAATTAAAACGTGCTGAGCAAGCGCTTGCCAACAATGATATTTCTAAAGCAGAAACTATGTTCGAAGATGTATTATTAGTTCTGCCAACACATAAAACAGCGAGAAAACATTTAGCGGCTTTATGGTTTGGCCGTCAATCTTATGCTGCTGCGTTAAACTTACTTTCTCAAGGCATTAACTTATCCCCTGATGATAGCGAATTTCGGGTGATGCAAGCTCGAATTTATTTACAGCAAAACAGACTACAACAAGCATTCGCCACTTTAAATAATATGCCGAATGTCAATGATGTTATTAATGTCGAATATCAGAGTTTACGCGCAACAACAGCGCAGCAACTTAAGGAATTCACATTTTCTGCACAAGCCTACCAAATTTTAGTTAATATCGAACCTACTTCGGGGCGATGGTGGTTAGGCTTAGGCGTAGCTTTGGACAGTAATAGTGAATTTAAGCAAGCAAGTACAGCGTATCAAAACGCATTAACTAAAACAGGGTTATCTGCAAGCGCTGAGAATTTTGCCCGTCAGCGTATTATCGAGTTGGGAGAATAATTATGGCAGCACCTAAATTAAAAATGCGCCTAGGCGATTTATTAGTACACGAGCATATCATTACTAATGAACAATTAATGCAGGCACTGAATAGCCAGAAAGCGACAGGACGAAAACTAGGTGATACCTTAATTGAACTTGGCCACATCGGCGAGCGTCAATTACAAGAGTTCTTAGCGCAACAGCTTAATGTTCCTTTCTTAGATATTAGCCAACGTCGTATTCCCAATGAAGTCGCGTCATTATTACCAGAAGTTCATGCACGTCGTTTACGCGCGTTAATCATTGAAGATCAAGGTGAAAGTGTCTTGCTAGGGATGAGCGACCCTGCTGATTTAAGTGGTCTAGACCAGCTTGAAAGAATGCTTGCTCCGAAAAAAATAAACCTTGCTGTAGTCATGGAATCACAGCTTTATCAAGCATTTGATGGCTTGTATCGACGCACAGCAGATATTGAATCATTCGCCAGTCAGTTAGAAGAAGAGTATGAACAAACCACTGATTTCGATTTATCATCAACATTTTCAGATGACAGCGGTGATGCAACGGTTGGTAAATTATTACAATCGGTCTTTGAAGATGCGGTGCAGATGCGTGCCTCTGATATCCATATTGAGCCAGATGAAAATCTATTGCGCATTCGTCAGCGAATAGATGGAGTATTACAAGAAAATATATTAAAAGAAAATAAAATTGCCTCAGCTATGGTTTTACGATTGAAACTAATGGCTGGCTTAGATATTTCAGAAAAACGTTTACCACAAGATGGCCGTTTTAATCTTCAAATTAAAGGCCATAATATTGATGTGCGTATGTCTACTATGCCAGTACAGTACGGTGAATCGGTCGTTATGCGATTACTTGACCAGTCTGCAGGTTTGCTGTCTCTTGATAAAATTGGAATGCCTGCCGACTTAGTCGCCCGTGTTCGTCACCAAATTACCCGGCCACATGGTATGGTGCTAGTTACAGGGCCAACAGGTAGTGGTAAAACAACAACTTTATATGGCGCGTTAACCGAACTTAACCAAGCGAGTAAAAAAATTATTACCGTGGAAGACCCAGTAGAATATCGTCTACCTCGGATAAATCAGGTGCAAGTAGCACCAAAAATCAATTTAAATTTTTCAACCGTGTTACGTACTGCACTTCGTCAAGATCCCGATATTATTATGGTTGGCGAAATGCGAGATCAAGAAACGGTCGAAATTGGTTTGCGTGGCGCATTAACAGGTCACTTAGTGCTATCAACACTGCATACCAATGATGCCATTACCAGTGCCTTACGATTAATTGATATGGGCGCAGCGGGTTTTCTTGTTGGTAGTTCATTACGCGCGGTGATTGCACAACGTTTAGTGCGCAAGGTCTGTGAATATTGCCTTGAAGACCATTCGCCAGACAGTCAAGAAATGATGTGGCTTACTCATCTTGCTGGTGATGAAGCCACAACAGCCAATTATAAAAAAGGTCGTGGCTGTCAGTCATGCCAGTATACAGGTTATAAAGGACGTATAGGTGTATTCGAATTATTAGAAATGAATGATTCGATGATGGCGGCTTTAAAACGTGATGATGCTGAAGCATTCACTGAATTAGCAAAAGCTAATCCTACTTTCACACCGATAGCACAAGCGGCATTTAATTATGCTAAACAGGGTATTATTAGCGCAGAAGAAGTACTTCGTTTAGTTGATAGTATTGACGTTCAGGGTTAAGAGTAGACTTACTTATGGCTATATTTAGTTACGTAGGCAGAAATGCTAGCGGCTCACAAGTTAAAGGGACAATAGAAGCAACAAACGCTAATACGGTTGCTGAGCAATTGTCACGTCAAGGCATTATTCCCGTTGCTATTAATAAATCAAAAGATAGCAGTTCAACAGATATAGCAAATATAGATATTGGTGATTTACTGGGCTTTTCTGTTATATCACTGGATGAACTCATTGTCTTTTGTCGACAAATGTATGCACTTGTTCGTTCGGGTGTGCCAATATTACGCGCGATCAACGGTATGGCAGAATCAAGTACATCTGATAAATTAAAAGTTGCTTTAACTGATATTGGTAGTCAATTAGAAGGGGGCTACACCCTTTCAACCGCTTTAAGTAAATACCCTAAGCTTTTCTCACCTCTATTTGTTTCGTTAGTCCATGTTGGCGAGAATACCGGACAGCTAGATGGTTCGTTCTTAAAGCTGGCCAATTATCTTGAACGAGAGCAAGACACCCGTAAACGAATAAAAACCGCCTTACGTTATCCAAGTTTTGTCCTCGGCGCCATTGTGATTGCTATGGTCATTTTGAATATTTTTGTTGTCCCTACATTTGCAAATATGTTTGCAAAATTAGGCGCTGACTTACCCGTGACTACAAAAATGCTAATTGCCAGTTCGAATTTCTTTTTAAACTACTGGCCTCATCTGCTTGTAGGAAGTGTATTTGGCTTCTTTGGCCTAAAAAATTATTTAAAAACTGAACGTGGTATGTATTTATGGGACCGACTAAAAACAAAATTACCGGTTGTCGGAGGGGTGATTGAACGGTCTATTCTGTCACGATTTTCCCATACATTTGCCATTGTACTTAAAGCCGGTGTTCCTTTAACAACAGGATTGACCTTAGTTGCAGACGCCGTAGATAACACTTATATGCGAGATAAAATTTTAGCCATGCGCGGTGGTATTGAAAGTGGAGATAGTTTATTGCGCTCAGCCAATGCCAGTAAGTTATTTACGCCTCTCGTTTTACAAATGGTGGCTGTTGGTGAAGAAACCGGTCGAGTAGACGAGCTTCTAGAAGAAGTTGGTGATTACTATGAACGCGAGGTTGATTACGAACTGAGTACGTTAACGGCTCGTATTGAGCCGATAATGATCGCTATTGTTGCCGCTATGGTATTGGTGCTTGCATTGGGTATATTTACTCCAATGTGGGACATGATGTCGGCCTTTAAAGGTAAATAGTGTTTGTCTTTAATTGTTACGTTTGATTATTATCAATGTAATGAGCCTATGACTTGAAACGTAGATCAATTTAGCTGGTTGATTTAATCGTTGAGGTATTTATAGCCTAATAATTTTTATGGACTAAATTAGTTATAATATGACATTACAACAGGTAAGTGCTAAAAAGGGTAAGTCGTTAGCTGAAAATCTGATCATACTCGCTATGATTGGCTTACTTATGTCGACATTCCTCTATTATTTTTTTAAACAAGAGCAGCATTTATCCCGTGTAGGTTTTGATTCTGTTGCCAATACATTTTCCGCACGAGTTATAGGTATTCATGCGCAATGGTTTATGGATAATAAACCCAACTGGGTCTTGATCAAAGAAGCAACAGCAGTCAATGGCGATCGCGAAAATAATCGCATTGCCGTAAACAAATTGGGTTGGGTTGATATAGCAACTGTAAATAACCTAAGTAATGAAAACGAGTGTCAGAAAATATGGCAACAAGTGTTAGCAACACCTATGATTTATATAAAACAGCCTATTTCAGCAGTAATAGTCAATATAAAAACTAATCAAGTGGGGCAGCAACAAAAATATCTTTGCCAATATAGCTTACCTTCGGGTGAATATTTTGAATATCACCCAAGCAACGGTAAGGTTACTGAAATAAAAATACATTAATAAAAAACATTGAATTTGTTTTATATACGTTAATAATGCTATAAAAGTACACTAAGTAAGTGACTTTATTAGTAAATCGTTGTTAGAATCAATTTATAACACTAGTCAAAGCGCTAGCAAAACGATAGAAGAGGTTGTGATGAAAAAACAAGCAGGTTTTACACTCATTGAATTAGTCATTGTTGTGGTTATTTTAGGTTTCTTAGCGGTAACGGCCATTCCTAAATTTATTGATTTAACTGATCAAGCTAAACAAGCCAATATCGAAGGTATGGCAGGTGGTTTTGCAACGGGTATTTCTCTAGCTAGAGCTCAGTGGGAAGCTGAAGGGCGCACGACTACTGGCACAAATAACACCACAGTTTATGATGGTGTGAGTCTAACATTAACCACTGAAGCAGCAGGTGTACGTCCTGGTTATGTAACGGGTTTAACCGATGGGGCAACATTAGGTGGTGGCTTCGACGCAGCGAACTGTAAAGAAATTTGGGATAATATTTTTCAACAACCTCCAACACTAGAAACATTTACTAACTCAGACAGTACAACAAATTATATTGTTGCTGAAACAGGTGATGTCGCTGACTCACATTGTATTTATTATTTAACAGAAACATTGAATAAAGACGCAACAACGGGTGCTTTTGTTGACCCGGGTGTAGCAAATATAGGCAACAATTTTACCTATTATCCTGCGACTAGTCGTGTAGAGATTAATATTGCAGTAATAAACTAATCGTTAGATAGATAAGAATTTAAAATTAAATTAAAAGGTAAATTATGAAAAAATTACAAAAGCAAGCCGGTTTTACGTTAATTGAATTAGTTATCGTTATCGTTATTTTAGGTATTTTAGCGGCAACGGCAGCACCTAAGTTTATTGATTTGACTGGAGATGCGAAAGAATCAGTAATGCGTGGAGTCCAAGGTAGTCTTAACAGTGCAATCGATTTAGCGCATTCAAAAGCGTTAGTCACTGCCCAAACAGCTGCCACAGGTGAATTTTCAATTGGAACAGTATTTTATGCCTTAGAAGATGGTTATCCTTCTGCGGCAGGTGCTGGGGATGCTGATGGTACTACAACTAATGGTTTTGGTGTTGCTGAACTATTAGAACTAGACACAGAGATAACAGGAACAGCCGCGAGTCCTGCTATCTTTCAGCATTCAGCTGCATCAGTTCCCGCTAACTGTCAGTTGTCTTATGCAAATGCAGCTGATAATAATACACGTCCTGTAATAACCGTTACATTGAGTAGTGCTGGTTGCACATAAGTTTTAGTTTAACAAAAAGGAGAGTATTTACTCTCCTTTTTTGTTTTAACGATTCAACCTTTCGACACTCGCTAAAATTGATCAGATAATTAATGAGTAATGGTCAGTACTCAATCCATAAGGTAAACTTTTTTAGAAAGAGTTATAAAAATAGTAAAGGTCAAATATCATGAACTCAAAAGGGTTTACCTTAATCGAGCTTGTGGTTGTTATTGTTATTCTCGGTGTTTTAGCCGCAACAGTAGCACCAAAATTCATCGATCTTAAAGCTGATGCTCAAACTGCAACATTAGAAGGCGTGAGAGCTGCGATGCAAAGTTCTGCAGCACTTATTCACAGCAAGTCTTTGGTAAAAGGAAATCATAATGAGGCGACAGGAACTGTTAATATTGATGATGGCGGAGGTCTCAATAATGATGGTGAATTATCTCTTAATTATGGTTATCCGGTAGCAAATGTTGGTGAGTGGCAACGTATACTTAGTATAGGTGATAATTTTAAATATAGAGCACTTGGTGGAACCACAGGAAGAGTTGTTGCCATATACCGCGATGAAATCACCGCACCAACAAGAACATCGGACCCATGCATCACTTACTATATAAGGGCAGCCGATGCTAACACTCCACCGCAATATATTATTAATAAGTGTATTTAAAGTATAAGGCAAGGTGAGGAGCTACTATTGACTTATAATAAATCGAGTGCAAATATTCTGAGAAAGTTTAATCGTGGCTTCACTCTCATTGAATTAGTCATTGTTATTATTATTTTAGGTATTCTTTTAGCAACTGCAGTACCTAAATTTTTCACATCAAATGGCTTTTCTGAATATACATACCGTAGCGAGGTTATTACTAAACTTCGTTTAATTCAAACTCGTTCCATGCAACAAGTTAACGATCCTTGTCATCAACTTATTGTCACTTCAAATAAACTTGGCAAGGCAACTTGTGATACACCCCCAATATTTGTTGATCAAACCAAAAAAAGAGCCACTTTAGTTGAAATCGATATTAACGACAATATAACCTTTAGTCCTTCAGGGCTTAATTTTTCTTTTGACGATATGGGACGACCACAAGGTTGTAATCAACCTTGTGATATTACAATTTCTGGTGAGCAGTTATTGAAAGTGCGTATTGAGTCAGAGGGCTACATTCATGCACTCTAAGCCAAAAGAAACAATAAAATCAGTTTCGTCATTACAACAAGGCTTTACTCTAGTTGAAACTATTATAGGTATCGTCGTATTATCGATATCCTTTTCTATTTTTACGACATTGATTTATCCATTAGCCAATCAAAGTGCGGAGCAAGTCCACCAAATTAGAGCTGTTGAATTGGGACAGTCGATGATTAATGAAATCTTAGGTAAGGCGTTTGATGAAAAATCAGATATGTCTGGAGGCTTTTACCGTTGTGGTGATGACATTAATAATGACGGAGATATTAAAGAGGAAGATGGCGAAAACACCTGCTCTAATCTATTAGAAAATGAAGAGTCTGATCAACGTGAATCATATGATGATGTTGATGATTATAACGGATTAATTGTTATCCAAAACTCACTGGGCGAGTCCTCGGAAGATATTTATATAGGTTACCAACTTAGTGTAACTGTTATTAATGATGGTGATTACGATGGTATCTCAAACGGTAATTTAAATACCTCTAATTACACAGCAAAACTTATTACAGTTACTATTACCACCCCCCAAAATTTTGATTTTGTGTTTGCAGCTTATAAGGCTAACTTCTAATGTCTAGGTCTCCATTTAAACAGAAGGGCTTTACTTTAGTTGAATTAGTTGCGGTCATGGTGATTTTAGGTATTGTCGCTGTCAGCATAACCAGTTTTATTCGCTTCGGTACACAAAGTTATACTGACTCCGTTGATCGCGAAGAGTTAATCTCAACAGCTCGATTTGTTGTTGAAAGGTTGAATCGTGAAGTGAGAAATGCACTACCCAACAGTGTTCGTGTTGTAAGTGGTGTTGATAAACAATGTTTGGAGTTTACGCCTATTGCTCAAAGTGCGATCTATTTAGATATTCCTGTAGCGCCTGAGCAACCATCTAATAAAATAACATTGGCACCTTTTACCAGTGCTTTAGTTGACGACAGTAGACAAATTTCAATATATGCACTTAACGCTGATGATATATATAACAACACCAATGGAGTGATCGCTGACTTTGATTCACTTTCTCCTTTGTTAAGCAAAAGTGAACTTAATGATAGCACCCCCGAAGTTATTTTAACGTTAGATACATTTGTATTATTTGGTGCCGATTCGCCAACTAATCGTCTTTACTTTATAGAGACGGCAATTGCTTATTGTCTTGAAAGTGGTAACTTATATCGATATAAAAACTATGCAAACTCTGCCACTGACAACACTCCGATTCGCAGCAACAACGGAATTGAAGATAATTGGAGTTTAATGGCTGAGCATCTTGAAAAGACTGTATTACCTTTTAGAGTTGTAGACGTCACATTACGACGAAATGGTTTGGTTTTGATCAAGTTAGATTTTTTTATAAATTTGGAAAATATAATTTTTAGTAACGAAATACAGGTGCCAAATGTTCCATAATAAACAAAACCGAGTATCTTCATCATTTTGTAGCTGGACAAGTCTGAAAAAATATCAAGGTAGCTCATTAGTCATCGCTATTTTTATTATTGTTGTTATGTCGCTTCTTGGTGCAGCCTTAGTTAAGATTTTAGCATCAAGTCAACAAAATGTTACGTTTGAAGTATTAGGAACTCGTGCTTATACGGCAGCACAAACAGGTGTTCAGTGGCAGTTAGCACAGTTATTTCCTGTTGGTTTAATGAGTAGCACTGAGCAAGCATGTAATGATGTAAGCCATGTACCGCCGACAATCGATAATACCTCGGGCTTACAAGGCTGTTATATTATAAATCCAATCGAATGTAATGACTTTCTTCACGATGGTGTTCGATACTATACTATTACAAGTGTTGGGCAGTGTGACATTGATGGTGAAGTCACTTCAAGAATCATCGAAGTAGAAGCTCGTAGTTTATAGACTTATTAATAAGCTTTATGTGCTGTTGTAGATAAAGTGTTAGTTTTTTTTACAGTTTACTTTTTTAATTAATTTATATATAGCTTATCCTGTTGTTTTTAAGCGTTTATTTTTTGTTGGCATGCAATATGCAAATTGATGTGTGTTGTACTGTGTCGTTTTTCATTAATTGAGGTTTTATAATGATAAAATTTGCGTTTAAATTAATTGTGCCATTTCTTTTGCTCTTTTCTAGTATTTCTTTTGCTGGCTATATTAAAACTGATTTGGCTAATGACACTTATATTACTTATAAAGGTTATGATTGGACTTGGGCTGCACCGATTAGTACAACTAACTTTTCTGGTATTGACCCAACTACCGATGAATGGGTAGATAATATATTTGAGGACCCGACAGTACACCTTGGTTGGATGGCTATTATTGATAACGATATAAAGCAATTGTTCACTGAACTTACATTGGGTGATTTTCAACGCAATGGGGAAATAATTCAATCAGTTGCCTACTGGAATTCACACTTCGTACATGTTGATACTGGAGACTTTACTGTTAAAGTTGGTATTAAAGGTGCAGATGGTTATGTTTATGAAGAAAATGATACGTTTTATGTACGTAATATTGCCAGCAGGCCAATATTACCGGTACCTGAACCATCAACCATTATGATTTTTGCTATTGCGTTAATCGCTTTATCTTTGAGAAAACGCGCGATTAAATAATTTGAATACGCAGTAAATAAAATTAAAAACAGCCTCGTCAATACGGGGCTTTTTATTGCCTTAAAATAATTATATAGGACCTATATTAGGCTCGCTAAATTTATTTGAAAAGATGTGCCGATAAAAAACAGTTGGCTTTTAAGCCGAACATTCATCTTTATTCATTAGTCATCATGAAATTTTATTCACCGATAAATATGATTAATTAGCATGGTAATCTCGTGGTAAAATGCTGAAATTTATTAAATAGGTTATCCAAAAAGATTGATTTTTAATTCGCGGCGAGTGTAAAAATATTTTTGTCATTTTATGGTAATAATTAGGGAACTATTGGTGTTGAATACAAGACTAAAGATTGGCGAAAGTGTAACTGCACCGCAAAAGTAAGTAACACAACCGATAAACGTAATTGTGCAATTGTAACATTTTGTCCAAATCGAGAAAATGTTACTATGACTTTTTAACAAGAATGAGGGATTTAATACATTATTGATTAACAATTCCCTCAATTTTGGCTTAGTCATTAAAAATATGCTAAAAAAGTGATGTTTTTTATCATTCAAACAACACAAATTTGAAACACTCAGGTATGATTAGCCCATATAATATATTATTAACAAACTTGACAAAATGCTCATTGATTAACTCAATGCTTTGTTGAGAATAAAAGAGATTAATTCTCTTTTTATAACACTTTAGGATATTTAGATCTTATGTTTAAAAAATTACGCGGCATGTTTTCTAATGATTTATCAATAGATTTAGGAACGGCGAACACTCTTATTTATGTAAAAGACCAAGGCATCGTTTTGAATGAGCCTTCGGTAGTTGCTATTCGCCAAGACCGCTCTGGTGGTTCAAAAAGTGTAGCCGCAGTAGGTTCTGCTGCAAAACAAATGCTGGGCAGAACGCCAGGTAATATTGAAGCTATTCGCCCAATGAAAGATGGTGTTATCGCTAACTTTTTTGTTACTGAAAAAATGCTGCAATACTTTATTAAACAAGTTCACAGTAATAATTTTTTACGCCCAAGTCCTCGTGTACTTGTTTGTGTTCCTTGCGGTTCTACTCAAGTTGAACGTCGCGCTATTCGTGAGTCTGCACTTGGTGCTGGCGCCCGTGAAGTTTATCTTATTGACGAACCAATGGCTGCGGCTATTGGTGCAGGTATGCCAGTTTCAGAAGCTACAGGTTCGATGGTAGTTGATATTGGTGGTGGTACCACTGAAGTCGGTATTATTTCATTGAACGGTGTGGTTTATTCTTCTTCTGTACGTATCGGTGGCGATAAGTTTGACGATGCCATTATCAATTACGTACGTCGTAACTTTGGTAGTTTAATTGGCGAAGCAACCGCTGAGCGTATTAAACATGAAATTGGTTCAGCCTACCCAGGTGAAGAAGTATTAGAAATTGAAGTACGTGGCCGTAACTTAGCTGAAGGTGTTCCTCGTAGTTTTACGTTGAACAGCAATGAAATATTAGAAGCACTACAAGAACCACTAACCGGCATTGTTAGTGCTATTATGGTTGCTTTAGAGCAAGCGCCACCAGAACTAGCCTCTGACATTTCAGAACGTGGTATGGTACTTACTGGTGGTGGCGCATTATTACGTGACTTGGATCGTTTATTAATGGAAGAAACTGGCATTCCTGTTGTCGTTGCTGATGATCCACTTACGTGTGTGGCTCTTGGTGGTGGTAAAGCGCTTGAGATGATTGATATGCACGGCGGCGATTTATTCTCTTATGAATAAGTAACCTTCCGTCTGTCGTTGTAGGGTAAATTTAGCGGGTAGAAGTACTTATTGACTGATGTCATCTTGTATCTATTACTTAAATTTACCTATGTAGCTTAACGATGACCATTCCCTAAATAAATTTTAGGTTTATATGAATCCAATATTTAAACATGGCCCTTCCCCTCAGCACCGACTCTTGTTGGTGCTGTTTTGTTCTGTGTCTTTAATTTTTTTCGATCACAAAATGAATAGCTTTGAAAATATTCGAGGTTATTTACAGTCTCTGGTCAGCCCCTTACAGTATTTAGCGACGACTCCTAAGCAAGTCATGACTTGGGCTGCCGAAAATATTGTTACGCGGCGACAACTACTCAGTGATAACCAGCAATATAAAGTTGAAGAATTGCGTTTTCATCAACAACTATTAGAACTTGAAATTATCAAGAAAGAAAATAAGCGGTTGCGTTTATTACTGGCGTCGCCGATACGTGGTGAAGTAAAGAAAATGGTCGCTGAAATAATATCAGTCGACTCTGATCCGTATAGTCAGCAAGTCGTTATTAACCGTGGCAGTGATGATGGTGTCTTTGAAGGTCAACCTGTTATTGACGATGAAGGTATTGTTGGGCAAGTATTACATGTGGGTATTAATAGTAGTCGGGTTATTTTAATTACTGATGTCACTCACGCCGTACCTGTTAGAGTTAGTCGAAATGGTGTGCGTTTAGTCGCTTCAGGAACAGGACAAATAGACAGATTAACCCATAATTTTGTGCAACACAGTACGGATGTTCGCACGGGTGATTTATTAGTAACTTCAGGTCTTGGTGATAAGTACCCTGAAGGGTATCCTGTTGCACGAGTGACCAAAGTTTCACAGAATGATGCAAATGCCTTTGCTTTAGTACAAAGTCAGCCGGTCGCTAAAATTGATCGATTACGCTATTTATTATTGCTGTGGCCTGAAAAAGCATCAGAGATTTTTGCGCCTTCGCAAAAAGTAGTAACACCAAACGTACCTGATAATAAAAAAAGTGAAGATAACACAGGACTAAATAATGTCGATACGTAACCTTTTGATTATTATTTTTACTACGGTTATCGCTTTAATCGCCAGCATTATGCCATTACCCCAGAGTATTGATGTTTTTCGTCCAGACTGGGTGTTAGTGGTATTAGTATACTGGTGCTTAGCCTTACCCGCGCGTGTTAATGTTATAACCGCTGGTTTTGTTGGCTTATTACTTGATGTTTTACTGGGGTCTATTCTCGGTGTGCACACGATGGCGATGGCCCTTGCTGTTTATATTATCGCGGGCAACTTTCAAAAAATTAGAAATTTCTCTGTTTGGCAACAATCACTCATTGTTGGTGTTTTATCGGCGTTATATCATTTAATTGTTTTTTGGATGCAACGGTTTTTAACTGATGCCGTGTTCCTACCTAGTTATTTATATCCGGTGATCACAACGATTGTACTGTGGCCTTGGGCGTTTTTATTATTAAGAAAAGTACGTCGTCACTTTCGTATTACTTAACCCCTGTTATTGACCCGTTAACTGAGTAATTTTTCTATGAAGCCTGTTTTAATTTTAGCGTCACAGTCACCACGAAGAAAAGAATTACTTAGCCAACTGGGTTATCAATTTCAAACTATTTCTGCTGATATCGATGAAAGCATCATCGACAATGAATCACCAAGCGATTATGTGTTACGTTTGGCGATTGAAAAAGCGACGGTAGTCTCAAAAAATCAAGTAGTAGGCAGTGTCGTGCTCGGTTCTGATACTAGCGTTATTTTCGACAATCATATTCTTGGTAAACCGGAGAATATTGCAGCATGCTGTCAACAACTGCTAATGTTATCAAACAACACTCACCAAGTACTGACCGCCATTGCCGTTGTAAAAAACAAACAAATATTATCCGCGGTTATTTCTACGGATGTTACCTTTAAAAAATTGTCTGTTGAAGAAATTAAGCGCTACTGGCATACCGGTGAACCTCAAGATAAAGCAGGCTCGTACGGTATTCAAGGTATTGGTGGACAATTTGTGACACAAATTAAAGGTAGTTATTCTGCTGTAGTCGGTTTACCTTTATATGAAACAGCAAAATTATTGGCTGAGTTAGGTTTACCTACCCCTGTTCAAGACCAAGCAAGCCCCCTCAGCGACGGAGAAATTTTATGAGCGGTGAATTACTGATTAATGTAACCCCAAGTGAAACTCGAGTTGCGCTAATAGAAAATGGCGTATTGCAAGAAGTTCATGTTGAACGTGAATCTCGTCGTGGTTTGGTTGGCAATATTTATCTAGGTAAAGTTATTCGGGTTTTACCGGGTATGCAAGCAGCCTTTATTGATATTAATTTAGAAAAAGCCGCGTTCTTACATGCTTCAGACATCAACACTAAACTCATTATTAGTAATGACGATTTGCCCGCTGACCACGTACCTGACATTAGAGCGTTAGTGCATGAAGGCCAGCAAATTGTGGTTCAGGTCATTAAAGATCCACTGGGCACCAAAGGAGCGCGCTTAACCACAGATATTACCGTAGCCGCTCGATATTTGGTGTTAATGCCAAATGCTAATCATGCGGGCATATCACAACGTATTGAATCTTCAAAAGAGCGCAATCGTCTCAAAGATATTATTACGCCATATTGTAGTGAGGAACACGGCTTTATTGTTCGAACGGCTGCTGAAGGTGCTGATGAAAAAGAATTAAAACATGATGCTGAATTTTTACGTCGTGTCTGGAAAAAAGTGCAAGACCGTAAAAAAAGAAAGCAAATGAAAGCGCCTATCTATCAAGATCTTTCATTAGCATTTCGTGTACTCCGTGATTTTGTTGGTATTGATCTTGAACGAATTCGTATCGATTCAAAACTGACTTTTGAGCAGTTGCGGGAATTTACCGAAGAATTTGTCCCTAATTTAACCCCTTTTTTAGAAAATTACCCAGGGGAGCGACCAATCTTTGACTTGTTTGATGTCGAAAATGAGATACAAAGAGCGTTGCATAGAAGAATTGAATTGAAGTCGGGTGGTTACTTAATTATTGATCAAACCGAAGCGATGACCACGATTGATATAAATACCGGTGGATTTGTCGGCCATCGTAATCTAGAAGAAACTATTTTTAATACTAATTCAGAAGCCACACAAGTCATTGCTCGACAGTTGAGACTGAGAAATCTAGGTGGCATCATTATTGTCGATTTTATTGACATGAACAGTGCCGAGCACCAAAAACGTGTGTTACACAGTTTAGATGTAGCGATGGCGAAAGATAATGTTAAATACAGTATTAGTAAGTTTTCTAAGCTCGGCTTAGTAGAAATGACCCGTAAACGTACCCGAGAGAGTTTAGAACATATATTATGTGGCGAATGTTCAGTGTGTTCAGGTCGAGGGCATTTAAAAACTGTTGAAACCGTTTGTTTTGAAATTTTGCGTGAAATAGTACGAGTAAATCGCGCCTATGATTCAGATAAATTTACTGTTTATGCTTCTTCTGCAGTAAGTGAATCACTAATTAATGATGAATATCATCACCTTGCTGAGTTAGAAGTTTTCATCGGTAAGCAAATTAAAGTTCAGACAGAAACCATGTATAATCAAGAGCAGTTTGATGTGATTATGATGTAATTAAAAACTATCGATAAAGGCCAATAGGGTCTTATTGTTACTTAAACTTAGGTTTATAGTTCCAGACTAAACCTAAGTACCTACATCCGTGTAGGCAATTTAGTATATTGGCTTCAAAACCTGATTTGACGGTAAATAAATCAATCACCGTAAGTTAAAAATTAAGATAATTAAGTGTGTAGTAAATTCATTTTATGAGTATTTCAGCTTTTTCGAATCGTTGGTTAAATCGACTGTATAAAGTATTGGCAATTTTGTTGGTGCTTTTTGCGGTACTGATCAGTGCGTTTCGTTTATCTTTGCCCTACGCACATAATTTTCATCAAGACTTACAATATTATCTCAATGAAACTTATGACAGCAATGTAAGCATAGGTTCGTTGAGCATGGAGTGGGAGGTTGACGGGCCGACGATAGTTGTTGAAAAAGTCAATGTACTAGATACTCAAACCGCTAATATATTTGTGTCTCGCATGGAATTGACTGTTGATTTCTGGGGAAGCTTACGCCATCAAAAATTGATTTCTCAAGATATAACTTTAGCAGGTGTACAAGTTTTTTTTGATAAAGCATTATTAACGTCAAAAGATCAAAACGCGGAAGATAGTTCGGTTATTGCTACCATCAGCGATGTATTGTTTCAGCAAATTAATCGCTTTTCATTAATAAACAGTAATATCACCATACAAGATGAGTCAAAAACGCGAACTTTTTTGGTCGACCAACTTGCTTGGGTCAATAACGGTAATCATCATCGAGCTACGGGTAGTATGCTTATTGACGGGTTAACATCTAATAATATTAAATTTAATCTTGATGCATCTGGACAAGACCTTCGTGATTTAAGTGGTCAACTATACTTTGAAGCGAATAAGCTTAATGTAACTCCGTGGCTAGATACTGTTTTTGCTATCGAAAATGACAAAACTTATTCATCGGTTAATTTTAGTGCTTGGTATACCTTAAACAAAGGCAAAGCCAACAGATTACAAATCGCATTAGGCGATAATGAAGTGAGCTGGCTTTTTAAAGATGAATTACACAGTATTCGTATCGACGAAGGTAATATCTTGGTTGAAAATTTTGACGATGCTAAAAATATAAGCACTACAACCACACCATTACAGTTCTACACCAACAATAAGGCTTGGCAGCCTTTAACCATCAACACGAGAAGAACGGCCAATGGCCTACTTACGTATATTTCTTCATTAGAGCTGTTTGGTTTAGCTGACCTTTATCCACTTTTTTCTGGCCACCCAGAAAGTGAAACATTATTAAATGATCTTGCTCCGGTTGGACAGATAACCGACGTTTACTTGCTCAATAATGACGATGATATTAAAGCCGTAGCGCAATTTTCGGATGTTACCTCTTCGTTTAGTCAAGGGATCCCCGGCGTTGAAAATGTCAGTGGTGAACTTACCTTCACTCAAAAAAACTTGCAGGTTAAGTTGTTAGCTCAAAATGGAGAGCTAGATTTTGACCAACACTTTCTTTATCCCATTCCATACCAATCGATTGCTGCACAAGTTAATGTCGACTTTAATCATGCTGAACTATTAGTGAAAGTTCAGCAAATCGAAATGATATCAGAACAACTTAATGCTACCGCCGATGTAGAAATTAAAGCGCTAGAAGATGAAACAATCACGATGGCATTACTCGCTAATGTGCATCAAGGTGACGCTAAGCTCGCAAACTATTTTTACCCACATCTATTGATGGGACAGGAGCTGGTAGATTACTTAAACTTAGCCATCATTGACGGAGAATTCGCACAAGCGCAAGTGCTTTTTAATGGGCCACTCGATAAATTCCCATTTGAAGATAATAGCGGTATTTTTGTTGTTAATGCAGAATTGGTCAAGAGTAAATTTCAGTTTGATCCAAGTTGGCCGGTGATTAATGATTTTGATGCAAACTTAAATTTCACTAACAACAGCATGCTAATTACGGGTCGAGGTGGCGAGCTTACTGGCATAGACGTTACCGGTGTTAAGGTTGCTATTGATGATTTAGCTGGCCAACAAATATTAACGGTTGCCGCGAATTTTAAAGATACCCAAGCCAATGCAGTAAGTGACTTAATGAACAATAGTCCGTTGGCCGACACGGTTGGAGAGACACTAAACCAGCTACAAGTATCAGAAAACATTTCAGGTAGCTTTGCACTAAATTTACCTTTAAATGATCTTGATAGTGCTGTGGCAAGTGGCAAGGTTGAGTTCAAGAATAATAAAATAGCATTGCAAACACCTGCCATGAACTTTACGGAAGTGAATGGTGAATTGAGCTACGAAAATGATGTAATAAAGACGCAAGGACTGACATTAAATTGGCGAGAAATGCCCTTAGTACTGAAAGTAGAAGCCCAGGATACTAACCGTAAATATTACCAAACATTGATTAACCTACAAGCGCAGTGGCCAGAAACCGCTTGGAAAAAAGAGCTGCCAGAATTACTTGAAAAATATGGTCAGGGTCTGTTAGCGTGGCAAGGTGATTTAACGCTAAAGATGCACCACCAAGGTAGTTTTAGTTATGAACTCTTACTGGACTCTACTTTAGAAAAGATAGCACTTTCATTACCTGCGCCTTATAAAAAAATAGCCGATGATGTACTTAATGTTGCGGTAAAAGTTTCTGGAGAGGAAAATTCATCAGTACTTTACGCACAAATCGGTGATGAGCTAAATTTTTATGGTGAGTTAAATCATAGTAAAGTGCAATTTACTAAAGCACATTTAGTCTTAGGTAATGAACATATGTTATTACCAACGGAAGGCTTTCATATCACGACAAACTTATCTACCGCCTCAGTAACCGAGTGGCAACCGTTAATTTTTGATATTCTTGATGGCATAGAACAAGCATCGGTAAATACAGCTGCAGATAATGTTGCCCTGTTAAGTGCGCCTAAACGTATTAGGGGCAAGGTTGAAAAGCTTAATGTGTTAGGACAAGAATTAACTGACGTCTCTTTTAATCTTAACGATGAAGAGCAATGGTGGTTACTTGAATTGCAAGCCAAAGAAACACGTACCAAAGCTAAGTTTTATCCTGATTGGCATCAACAAGGGATAGAGCTTAATGCTGATTTTATTCATTTAACGGCAGATGATGAACTTGTTAATGAAAACCTTGTTGAGGAACCATCAGCAGAACCGATAAGTAACGATGTTATTTTCGCTAATATTCCGCCTATTCGTGGGAAATGTTCGAGTTGTAGCTATGGAAAATTTGATTTTGGTGAAGTTGATTTTTCTATTGAACGGTCTGCTGTCGATACGTTAACCATTAAAAAATTTACGGCTACACGGGGTAAAACACAATTAAGTTTTGATGCCAGTTGGCAACATAATGCCGATGAATCTCAAACCACTATTATAGGCAAATTGAAAGCGAAAAATGTTGATCAAGAAGTCGAGAAATTAGGTTATCCTTCAACGATAAAAGATAGTGAATTGGACATGTACTATAATTTTAACTGGACAGGTAGCCCATTAGATTTTGCGATAGGAAGCTTTAACGGTACAAGCCAAGTTAAACTTTCAGACGGATATTTAGCTGAAGTACCTGATCAAGCCCGAGCATTTTCACTACTCAGTTTACAGTCCTTAGTTCGTAAATTGAAGTTTGATTTTCGAGATATTTTTAGTGATGGTATGTTCTATGATTCCATTAAAGGAGATTTTGAGGTCAAAAATGGCGTTGTTTATACCGATAACACTTTCATGAAAGGTGCGGCAGGCGACTTATCTATAAAAGGTAATACCAACTTAAACGACCAAGTACTCGATTATAAAATGTCTTATAAGCCCAATTTAACCTCAAGCTTACCTGCAATTGCCTGGATAGCGACATTAAACCCATTGACCTTTATTGGTGCTTTGGCTCTTGATGGCGTTATTACCTCGCAAGTTGTTTCAGAATATAAAATTGAAGTTACCGGGCCAATTGACTTACCCGTAGTAAAAGTCGTCGATAAAAAAACCCAAAATATAAAAGTTGGCCGTTCAACACCTCCTGAAGTTATTGATATCATTCCTGATCAGAACAATATCACTCCTGTTACACCAGCAAATAAAACAGAGGGTATAAAAGATCACAAGGAAATAAACCTAGATGGTTAGACTTACGGCAATACAACTATGCTCTGTACCCAATGTTGAAGAAAACCTAGTGAGTATTGAGGCTGAATTAGCTCGATTATCGCCAGTTACTTCGAATGATGAACATATTGTCGTTTTACCTGAGTGTTGTTTGTTCTTTGGAGGAAAAGACGCCGAGCAATTAGCGGTATCTAAACGATCATTAAAAGATAAGCTGGCAACGTTAGCCAAAAAATATCAGGTGCTTTTGGTTGCTGGTAGTATTCCACTAGCAACCTCAGCCAAAATTGAAGATAAGTTTACTAACAGTAGTTGTATTTTTTCAGCGCAAGGTCATGAGTTAATACAGTACGATAAAATTCATTTATTCGATGCTAATGTTGAAGATAACGAAAAAAGTTATCGTGAATCTCGCTATACTCAAGCGGGTGATAAAATTTGTTGTTGGCAAGCTGAAAATGTAAATATTGGCTTAACAATTTGTTATGACTTGAGATTTCCTGAACTTTATCGCCAACTTCGCTTGTTAGGTGCTGATGTTATTACGGTACCAAGTGCCTTTACTACAGTAACTGGTCAAGCACATTGGCAAACATTATTACAAGCACGTGCCATTGAAAATCAAGTGTATATTGTAGCTGCAGGCCAACATGGTACGCATTTTAATGGTAGAGAAACATGGGGACACAGTATGATTATCAGTCCTTGGGGAGAAATACTTAGCTGTATAGAGCAAGGTATTGGTAGTATTAGTGTTGAATTTTCCCGTGACGAACTAGACAGAGTAAGAGCAGCAATGCCTGTTACTGAACATAATCAATTTGAAAGCACATTAAAACGCCCAAATTAAATAAATTAATACGATAAGTGAAAAATATGAATAGTGTTGAACGTGAACTTTTAGCCGATAGCCAAATTGACCGAGATCTTTTAGATCAAACGTTAAACAATATATATCAACGAAACATTGATTTAGCCGACTTATACTTTCAGTCGAGCTGTCATGAGTCATGGATGCTAGAAGATGGCATTGTCAAAGAAGGTTCATATAATATTGAACGTGGTGTTGGTGTGCGAGCAATATCAGGCGAAAAAACTGGTTTTGCTTACTCTGATGATATTTCTCCTCTCGCGTTAAAAAAAGCAGCTGATGCCGCTAAAGGTATTGCAAATGCCGACCAAAATGGTCGAGTACTTGCTTTTAAAAATCAAACAGTGAAATCAGTTTATCAAGCCACTGATCCGTTAGGCAGTCTAGCGCAAGAGCAAAAAATCACCTTAATGCATGAAATCGAAGCCCATGCTCGTTCAGTTGATAAGCGTGTTCAGCAGGTTATTGTTAGTTTGTCAGGTGTTTATGAAAAAATATTAGTGGCTGCTAGCGATGGTACTTTTGCTACTGATATACGACCACTGGTTCGCTTAAATTGCTCAGTATTAGTTGAAGATAATGGTAAACGTGAACGTGGCAGTGCTGGCGGTGGTGCTCGAACTGATTATAGTTATTTCTTTGAACTTGAAAATGGTAAAGCACGTTATTTAGCTTATGCCGAAGAAGCGGTTCGTCAAGCTTTAGTCAATGTGGTGGCAATAGAATCTCCAGCTGGCATGTTACCTGTTGTACTTGGTTCAGGTTGGCCGGGCGTGCTATTGCATGAAGCCGTTGGTCATGGTTTAGAAGGTGATTTTAACCGTAAAGGTTCGTCAGCATTTTCAGGTAAAATTGGTCAAAAGGTGACTTCTGATTTATGCACTATTGTTGATGATGGCACAATCCCTAATCGTCGTGGTTCAATTTCAATAGATGATGAAGGAACGCCAGGACAATACAATGTACTGATTGAAAAAGGTATTTTGAAAGGTTATATGCAAGATAAGCATAACGCTAAGCTGATGGGTGTAGCACCTACCGGTAATGGTCGCCGTGAATCTTATGCACATTTACCTATGCCTAGAATGACTAATACTTATATGCTTGCGGGTGAACATGATCCAAAAGATATTATTAAGTCAGTGAAAAAAGGCATTTACGCGCCACATTTTGCTGGTGGTCAAGTTGATATTACCTCTGGAAAATTTGTTTTCACCAGCTCTGAAGCTTACCTTATTGAAAACGGTGAAATTACTTCGCCAATAAAAGGCGCTACGTTAATTGGTAGTGGTCCTGAAGCGATGAAAAATGTCAGCATGGTCGGTAACGACCTGAAACTTGATGCTGGCGTTGGTGTTTGTGGAAAAGATGGACAAAGTATTCCGGTAGGTGTTGGCCAACCTACTTTGAAAATCAATGAAATGACAATTGGTGGCACTCAGTAGTTCATTTCTGAATAAATTACTTTTAAGAAAGTCATCCGCTATTTAGAAATAAATGGCTGATGACTTTTTTTTTGCGCTAGCTATTAAGAGGAATATTTTGGCAAAACATTATAAAAGTAATAACAATCGCTATTTTTATTAACAGGGATTGAAAAATAGTTCTAATTGTTATAATGTAACAACATATGCGTAGTAATCACTTTTTATTTACACAGTTTTTTTCACAGAGTCGGCAATCAATAATAAGTTTATTGATCATGTCTGCATTTCTGTGCGCCACGCTTAGTCATAGTTCGCATGGTGAATTGATACCTGATAATGTTGAATTACAGCAGTGTAAACTGTGTCAGCATAACATTGACACGCCAAAGAATAATATCACCTTAAAACTGGTTAACGTCAGTAATTATCAACAATCCACGCAAACGTTAATTATAGTTAATCGTTACACGCCATTTTATTTGATACCACAGTTACGTGCCCCCCCCTGTTCAATAGATAAAAATTAACACAGTTCAAAAATAAAAATTTTAGGAAATTAGCTTAATCGCTAATCTTCTTTAGATCTATCTATTGGAAAAAAAATGAAATCAATTTATATCAATAAAATTGCACCTTTGTGTGCCTTATCATTATTAATGGTCGGCGCTGCCAGCCATGCTCAAAAATTTTCAGGCGTAGTATTTGATGCCGATGGCAACAGGATTGCGAAAGCTAAAGTTTCTTTGGTTAATACTAAATATAAAGCAGTTACTGACGAAAAAGGCCAATTTACTTTTAGTGACATTGGTGTTGGTAAAGTAGAACTTCATGTTAGTGCTAAAAACTTTAGTCATATCAACGAGTATTTCACCATTACCGATCAAGACATTACCGAGGTGACAATTTCACTGAGCGCTACAGTCATGGAAGTGGTCGATGTTTATGCGACGCCTTTGCATTCATCGAGTATTGAGTCGGCCTTGCCAGTAAATGTTATTTCTGGTGACGAGCTGCGTTTAAAGCAAGCATCTACTTTAGGTGAAACACTGAAAAATGAAGTGGGTGTACATTCAAGTTATTTTGGCCCAGTTGCAAGTAGTCCTATTATTCGTGGTATGGATGGACCAAGAGTGTTAATCACACAAAATGGTTTAGACGTAGGGGATGCATCTCGTGTAGGACCAGACCACGCGGTTGCAGCCGAAGCTGTTACTGCCCAACAGGTAGAAGTACTTCGTGGGCCGTCAACGCTTTTTTATGGTAGTGGTGCGATAGGTGGTGTGGTGAATGTCGTTGATAATCGAGTACCTACAAATATTGATAATCAGGTCGATTATTTACTTAAGCATAATGATGTTGCAGATGAAAGTGAAGCAACACTCAATGTAAATACAGGGTACAAAAGTTTAGCCGTTCATCTTGATGCGTTTTGGCGTGAATCTAATGATTATAAGATCCCAGGCTATGCGACTGCAGAAGACCATGATGAACATGAAGAAGGTCATGATGAACATGAAGGCGAAGAAATTAAAGGTATTCTAGAGAACAGTGCCTCGAAGTCATCAGGTTTTACCCTGGGTTCAAGTTATTTGTTTGACGCAGGATATATTGGCTTTTCGTATGGCCGAATGGAAAGAACTTACGGTATTCCTGGGCATTCAGAACACGGTGAAGAAGAACATGAAGAAACAGGAACTGAAATCAGTGAAGAAGGCGCTGTTTTTGGTGATTTAGTACAAGACAGATATCAACTATTGAGTGAAATTAGTTTTGAAGACAGTTTTATTAATCGTGTGATGAGTAAAGCTGCTTACACAGATTACCAACATCAAGAAATTGAAGGAGGTGAAGTCGGTACTCAATTTAATAATGAGATGTTAGAAACACGCTTTGATCTTTATCATCAAGCCGTTAACGGTTGGAAAGGTGCATGGACATTGCATTATAAAGAAAATGATTTTAATGCGATTGGAGAAGAAGCATTCACGCCTCCTTCAAACACAGAATCAATTGCCATTGCTTGGCTTGAAGAGAAACACATAGACGATGTTTTATGGCAATTAGGTATACGTGCCGAACATGTAACCTTGAGTGCAAATAGTGAAGTTGAATCACACGATGAACATAGCGATGAACTAGGCAGCCATGAAGAAGAGTCGCATTTTAATAAACAGAGCTTTACGCCTATAAGTGCGTCTTTAGGTGCTGTATGGGAATATTCAACGGGTTATAATTTAGGATTTTCTGCTGCGTTTTCTCAGCGAGCACCTTCAGCGAGTGAATTGTTTTCGAATGGTGCTCATATCGGCACGAATACTTATGAAGTTGGGGCATTGTTTGAGGTACATGAAGAAGACCATGAATTACATGTAGACTTGTCTGATCAAAATGTTGAGTTAGAGACAGCTTATAATCTAGATCTTACTTGGAGAAAATTTGAAGGCGACTTTGGTTTCGTTGCCAGTGCTTTTTATAATCATATTGACGATTATTATTATCAAGCGAATACTGGGCTATTTGCAGAAAGCGGCCATGATAGTCACGATGAAGCCATTGAAGAAAATCATGAGGAGGAAACTGCCGGTTTGCCCGTTTATGTATTCCAACAAAATAATGTGGTGATGTATGGTGTAGAAGCTGAGTTTTTTTATCAGGTAGCACCTTCACTTAAAGCGACGCTATTTACTGATTATATTCGTGCAAAGCTTACTAATAATAACAACGATAATCTACCTAGGATCCCGCCAATGCGCGTTGGTGGTCAATTAAATTATATGACCGATAAGTATTCAGCAGAGCTAAGTGCAACACATTACTTTAAACAATCAGACACAGCGGCATTAGAAAGTGAAACAGACGGCTATACTATGCTAGATGCTAACTTTAATTACTTTATTAATAATGTTGGCGACGATATGGTGGCATTTTTAAAAGTGAATAATATTACAGATGAAGAAGCACGAGTACATACGTCATTTCTCAAAGGTGTTTCACCATTACCGGCACGAGGGTTTACGGTTGGTATTAGAGGAAGTTTTTAAGCAGTAGAATAATAGCTTTGTAGATGAGGCCAAGGCTTCATCTACAAAGTATGTTTAACGATTTACTTTAATCTAAGACCTGACTTTTCAATCGTGATTTTGTCTTTCTTCAATAAGTTTCCAACGGTAGCTTTAAAGGTTTTTTTACTAACACCAAGAATACGTTGAATAAGTTCTGGCGAACTTTTGTCATGTAATGGGCTAAAACCATCATTTTCTGCAATGTGCGCTAATAATTTATCGGCAAAGTCATTAACTTTCCCTTCACCTGAACGAGAAAGTGATAAATCGATACGACCATCTTCACGGATGTTTTTAATAAAACCGTCAATAATTTTACCAACACGTAATGGTTGAAAAATTTCATTGTCGTAAAGTAAGCCCCAGTGCTTATCGTTGATAATCGCTTTGAAACCCAGATCAGTTTTTCCACCAATCATTAACTTAACTTTGTCCCACTTTTGATAATCAGCAGGCCAAATATCAATATATTTGTCGAGCTTACTTGAAGCGGCAATTCGGTCTGTGGTGGTATCAAGAAAAATACGTACTAGATAATATTTCCCTTCTTCCATTGGTGTATGCTGCTGATTAAAAGGTACTAATAAATCTTTAGGTAACCCCCAGTCAAGGAATGCACCCATTTTATTGAGCTGTTTTACTTTCAATGAAACGAATTCATCTACTTGGCCAAACGGCTTTTCAGTGGTCGCAATAATGCGTTCAGCTGAATCAACATAAATGAAGACAGTGAGTTTATCGTCTACTTTACAGTTTTCAGGAATAAAACGGTTCGGTAGTAATACTTCACCCAGTTCTCCAGCACTTAAATAAGCACCTTTTTCGGTGACTGCAACTACAGAAAGGGTATTATATTTACCAATGTCGGCCATTTGAATTTACCAAGAAAATTAATATGAAAATCTTAAGGGCTATAATAACGCATATCAAAAATGAATGATGTTATTTTCTTGGTTTGGTTTGAATATATTCAGTGTGGCGTAGCTGAAGTAAATCGCCAATTTTGCGAATAACATGCTCTTCAATACTTGCCAGCTCACCATCGGCATAAGCCATATTCCATAACTGCTTAACAATTGATATTCGTTGTTCGATAGAAAAATGTTTATTTATTTTCGATGTATATCGATAAAAATCAGTCGCTTGTTCACTTTGAATCAGCGCTTGGTCAATAATTTGCTTAACTTCTTCTTCATTCAAGTGAAACTGTTCAACGAGTAACACGGCCAGTTTAGCTTGTTCTTTTTGGTCAAAGTGTCCATCAGCACGCATCACTTCACACAATAATACCGCACAGGCTAGCTCTATAGTCACCTCATCAGAATTTTTTTTAGTGTTATTGTCTGTTAAATCATCGGCCAGGTTTTGAAAAAAAGAACTGATTTTTGTAAGCATGTTTATTCCTTAAATAAAGTAATCACTTTATTGTTACGCTCAGCAATAAAGAAAACAAGCAGATAATAGCTATATTTGATAACAAAGTGTGTCTGATTGCTATTTTTTGCTGGTAATATTATGATAACAAACTGATGACAGCGCTGTCTTTGGTGGCAAGGTTGCACTGAAAGTTTATAAGGTAAAAGAATGTTAAGTCAGTATCCCTCTGCAGTTGTAAAAGCAAGTCCAAATAAAAAACGACTATTGTCAATTGACGCTTTACGTGGTTTCGATATGTTTTGGATTTTAGGCGCTGAAGGTTTGTTTGCAGCATTATTTATAGCGACAGGCTGGCCCATTCTTGCGGTGCTTGCACAGCAAATGGAACACAGTGCTTGGCATGGGTTTCGTATTTATGATTTAATTTTTCCCTTATTTATTTTTCTATCAGGAGTCAGTCTAGGTATCGCAGCAAAGCCCTTATCTAGCTATGAGCCAGAACAAGCAAAATCGATTTTATATAATGGCATCAGGCGCTTATTGCTTTTGATTAGTTTTGGTATTTTATATAACCATGGTTGGGGCGGCGGTATTCCCACATCATTTGATAGTATCCGTTATGTTAGCGTACTCGGGCGTATTGGTATTGCGTGGTTTGTAGCAGCATTATTAGTTTGGTACGTCAGTGAAAAAATACAGTGGTTCGTTGCAGGCGGTATTTTAATAGGATATTGGTTACTACTAAGCTTAGTCACATTAGGTGGATATGGTGGCGGTGATTTTTCAGCGAATGGAGCATTGAACGCTTGGTTTGATCAACATTTATTACCGGGGTCAACTTATCAGGGGCTCGCCATCGACCCAGAAGGGTTGTTATCAAATATAACATCGATTGTAAATGCACTAGCAGGTGTCTTCATTGGTCGTTACATGATAAAAAATATTTATACGCCCAAGACACTATTAACCGGTCTTTTGGTTATTGGGACCTCTATTTTATTACTCGGTTATTTATGGGGCGTTTTTTTCCCAATTAACAAAACATTATGGACGAGTTCATTCACTTTGGTCACTATTGGTTACAGTATCTTATTACTGACGCTATTTTATTGGCTGATTGATGTATTAGAGTTCACCCTATGGGCTAAATTTTTCGCAGTAATTGGTACGAATTCAATCATTATTTATTTAGGTTCGAGTATTGTTGATTGGCAATATACCTCGAAAAGTATTTTCGGAGGCTTAATCAACTCTGTACCTGCAGGTTGGCAAGATTTTATTCTTTATGCTGGCATGGTGCTTTTACAATGGCTAGTCCTGTATTGGCTATATCGAAGAAATATTTTTATAAAAGTATAAATATTGGTTAAAAGGACGAATATTGTCGAGGACTGTTTTTTCAAGGCAGTCTTTTTTTATATCAGTAAATAAATAGTGGCTTGTTAACTTATTGTTTTTGATTGAAAAATAATGTGTTTTTGTTTTTGTTTACTGAATTTGTTATTTCGGCGCGTATCTTGTAACAAGCATTTACAACTTAATTGATTGTATAGACTGTTAATTAGCTATCCTATAGACAATTAAAAAAATTATTAGTTCAGATCACATTTATGAGGACATAACCGTGACACGTAAAAAACAAATTATTATACCCATTGCCATTCTAATCATTGGCATTTTATTGTTTTTTGGCTTTTCAAGCATGAAATCGCCACCAGAAGAAAAAGCGGAAGTTGATAATACCCCCATCGTTGCTGTTGAAGAGGTTCATGTTGCACCGATGAATTTAACGGTTAAATCATATGGTGTCGTACAGCCTAAGTATGAAACCGAACTTGTCGCTCAAATTAGTGGTGAAGTAGTTGAACTGGCAGATGTTTTTGTACGTGGTGGTTTTGTTGCAAAAAACCAATTGCTCGCCCGTATCGACCCTAATGATTACCAAGCTGCATTAATTGATGCTGAAGCAACAATGGCCTCGGCACGTGCTTCGCTAGAAAAAGAGCGTGCCCAAGGGCAGGTAGCTGAACAAGAATGGAAACGCATTACGGATACTTCTCCTACTGAATTGAGCTTGCGTAAACCGCAACTAGCACAAGAACTTGCTAATGTTAAATCAGCACAAGCCTCTGTACTTCGCGCCAAACGTAACCTAGAACGTACCGAAATTAGAGCGCCTTATGATGCAATGATTGAAAGTCGTATGATTGGTTTAGGCTCTTTTGTCGGTACTGGCACTAAAGTGGGTAAATTATTAGGAACAGGGGTAGCTGAAGTTCGCTTACCCGTAGCCGATGATCAACTGCAGTTTTTAGCTTCACAAGGGGAAAATGCCCAGGTTAATTTACTTGGAACATTTGCGGGTGAAAATATTACATGGTCCGCAAAAATTGCTCGCAGTGAAGGTGTTGTAGACAATAAAAGCCGTATGACTTATTTAGTGGCTGAAGTTAAAGACCCTTATGGTTTGAAGTCTCAAAAAAATGTAAATAAACACAATCCTATTCGCTTTGGCTCTTATGTTAAAGCAGAAATTTTTGGTATTAGCCTTAATCGTGCCGCTTTGTTACCTCGATACCTCGTTAGTAATAACCGCGTTGCCATTTTAGATGCCGATTCTACATTGCACTATGCTGACATCATTATCGCTCGTCAAGAAGGCTCAAATGTTATTGTAACTGACGGTTTGAAGGAAGGTGACCAGCTCATTGTTTCAGCATTAGATTACCCTGTTGATGGTATGAAATTAGCTTTGCAAGGTAGTAAAAGTGAAGTCATTAATCAAGATGCACTTGAAACACAAATCGCAAGCACTAAGGATTAGATGATGGATGATACCAATAAAGGCTTAATTGCTTGGTTCGCCCGTAATAGTGTCGCGGCAAATTTGTTGATGATATTTATTCTAGTGGGTGGTTTTTTTACGATTAGCACCATCAACAAACAAATGTTTCCACAAATAAACATTAACTGGATTTCTTATACCGCACCTTATCCAGGGGCAGCCCCTCAGGAAGTAGAGGAAGGTATTACCATTAAGGTTGAAGAAGCTTTAGAGACTGTTCAAGGCTTAAAACGTGTGATCACTTATTCTAACCGCAATTTTTCAAATGGTTGGTTTGAAGTTGATCTCGATTACGACCCACAAGTTGTTTTAGAAGAAGTTAAATCAGCTATTGATTCTATTTCAAGCTTTCCTGACGGTATGGAGCGTATTAAAGTTGAACGCCAAAAGTTTCGTCAAGAAGTTATGTATATTAGTTTATACGGTGACCTAACTAATGGCGAGCTTAAAGAGTTAGGACGAAAAGTCCATAATGAAATTCAACAATTACCTTTAGTCAATATTGCAGAATTATACAGTGGCTTAGACTACGAAATTTCAATAGAAGTTAGTAAAGATAAGTTACGCGAATATGGCTTAACTTTTAGAGATGTTGCTCAAGCGGTACGTGGTTATTCTGGCAATATGTCTGCTGGACAAATTCGTGCAGAGAATGGCTACATTAATTTACGCGTTGAGAACCAAGCTTATCGAGGTTACGAATTCGAGCAAATACCTATTATTACCTTAGCCGATGGTACTAAAGTCTTGTTGGGCCAAATGGCGACTATTATTGATGGTTTTACTGAAGGCTTACAGTATTCAAAATTCAATGGTGAAAACTCAGTCACTATTTTTATTGGCGCTGCCAATAATCAAAGTATTACTGATGTTGCCGATGTTATTAAAAAGTATGTTGATGAAAAGTCGAATGTTCTTCCTGCAGGCGTTAAGTTAGAAACTTGGGTTGATATGACCTACTATCTTGAAGGCCGTTTGACCATGATGATCGACAATATGAAAAGTGGTGCAATATTAGTCTTTCTAATGTTAGCGTTATTCTTACGTGTCCGTTTGGCTTTTTGGGTAATGATGGGCTTACCCGTATGTTTTCTTGGTACTTTATTCCTGATGCCATTAGAATTTATTAATGTCACTATTAATGTCATTAGCTTGTTCGCCTTTATTTTGGTGCTAGGTATTGTTGTTGATGACGCCATCGTTATGGGGGAGAGTGCTCATGACGAAATTGAACAACATGGCCATAGTACTGAAAATGTTATTCGCGGTATTCAACGTGTTGCTATGCCAGCAACCTTTGGGGTATTAACAACGATTGCGGTATTCTTGCCTTTTCTTTTTGGTGAAGGGCCTTCTGCCGCGTTTGGTAAAGCCATTGGCTCGGTAGTTATCTTGTGTTTAATTTTCTCTTTAATTGAGTCAAAACTCATTTTACCGGCGCATTTGGTTAAAATGAAGATCAAAGCATTTAATCCTAAGAACCCAATCGATAGACTACGTTTATCGATTGATACCAAATTAAAAGCCTTCATTAATAATGTCTATCGACCCGCGTTAATCACTTTTATTAGCTATCGATATGCCGTACTAATGTTTTTTATTAGTTTAATGTTAATCAGCGCTGGCTTATTTAGTGGTGGTTTTGTTCGCTTTGTTGGTCAACCTAAGATCCCACATGACTTTCCTCGTGTTAATGTTGAAATGAATGTAGATGCCTCAGAGAAAGCAACCTTACAAACCTTATTAAATATCCAAGGTGTAATTAATACCATAGATAAAGAGATTGAAGCTCAATACGGTCAGTCAATGATCTCTGATATGCAGGTCGAATTACGCAGCAGAACCAGTGGTCAATTGATGGTTAAATTAGTGATACCTGAATTGAGACCGATGAATACTTTCGAACTGGCTGATTTATGGCGTGCCGCTATACCAAATTATCCTGGGGTAAAATCGTTTACCATTGGTGATAATTTATTTGGCTCTGGCCGAGACGACGGTGATATTGCCTTTAGATTAGAAAGTAAAGATGATGCACAACTACTCGCCGCATCAAGAGAGTTAAAAACTAAACTTAATTCTTTAAAAGGTATTGGCGATGTTAATGATAGTCGTCAAACAAGTGCCAAAGAAGTTCAGTTTGAATTGAAACCGCTTGCTTATAGTTTAGGATTAACTTTAGCCGAAATTGCTTCACAAGTGAGTTACAGTTTCTATGGTTTAGAAGCACAACGCATTTTACGTGACAGCGAAGAAGTGAAAGTGATGATCCGTTATCCACTTGAGCAACGAAGCTCTGTTGGACATGTTGATGATGTGATGATCAAAGCGCCAAATGGTGCGGAATTACCTTTGTCGGAATTGGCTAATATTACCTTACAAGAAGGGGTGACTAGTATTCGCCGTGAAAATGGTAATCGGACAATTAACGTCTGGGCAAGTGTTGACGCTGAACAAGTTGAGCCATTCAAAGTTGCTAAGGATATCAGAGACAACTTTATTCCTGAACTATTAAGAAAATTTCCAAAAGTTCAAAGTGAAGTGTCGGGCAGTATTCAAGAAGAAATGGAAGGTGCGGACAATCAAAAACGTGACTTTATTATCTCATTGTTGATTGTTTTCTCATTACTGGCTATACCATTGAAGTCTTACTCTCAGGCAGTGATGATTATGATCGTTATTCCTTTTGGTATTATTGGTTCGGTCTTTGGCCACTTCCTTTTAGGTATGGACTTAAGTGCACTATCAGTTATGGGGATATTAGCCGCTGCGGGTGTGGTCGTTAATGACTCCTTAGTCATGGTTGATTATGTTAATAATGCTAGGAAATCAGGCGTCAAACTAAAAGATGCGGTAATACATGCCGGCACTAAACGTTTTAGAGCTATCATGTTAACGTCAATAACAACCTTTATTGGTTTAGTGCCTATCATCTTCTTTGAGGTAAGTGCCCAAGCACAAATCGTAATTCCAATGGCGATATCTTTAGCCTTTGGGGTATTATTTGCGACTATAGTTACACTGGTACTGATCCCAAGTTTATATCTTATTATTGAAGATATGAAAAAGATCTTTAAGCGTAAAAAGAAACAACCGCTTATTGCTGAAAACACAGGTGATTTATCGGTTAATTAATCGATAGTATTTTTATCAAAGCCATTACTTTTGTAATGGCTTTTTTATGCGATTCATTAAATTTATTAACCAATATCTCTCTGCTAGCCTGGTCAAGAAAAGCTATCGTTAATAATAATAGGTGGCTATAATGGTGTTAATGCTAATATTAATAAATGAAGCGAACTCATTATAATGAAATATATTTATCTTTTTTCAACACTTACTCTCATGACAATAACGGGTTGTTCGACAACTGAAAATGCTTGCGAAGATATAACCATCGCGAGTGAACAGATTCAAATGTGCCAGTCACTGCAACGCCAAATAGCAGACGCCAAAGGTAAACCTATAAAACGAACTGAGTTAGAACGTCGTTATCAAGTTGACTGCATCGACATTCGCTACTATCGTGATGACAAACAACCAGCAATTTGTGGTAATAAACAAAAAATTGGCGAAGAAATTAAGACGCTTAAAAAAGAGGCTAATCAGTAAACGATTAAGCTCTTGGTCGCTTACTTTAAGGCAAACTTTAGGGTTTGCTTTTTTGTTTACTTTTCTTAAAATTAATCATCAAATGAGTGTGTCATATGTTTAAAAAAATAGTCGGTTTAGTCTTCACTTGTAGCTTTTTATTCTCATGTCAGCAAGCCGCTGAGGAAGTGACTAGCAGAGATACAGCCAATACCGAAGCTATTTCAGCCGCAGAGGTATCAATAATGCCTAAAAAAAGTTTGTCTGCTAAAGCGGAACCTGAGCAAATATCATTTACCGCAACAATTAAATATATGAATTTAGAAGGGGGCTTTTTTGGATTAATTTCTAAAGAAGGTAAGCATTGGTTACCGCTGAATTTAGAAAAAGAATTCCAAAAAGATGGCGCTGTTATCAAAGTAACAGGCAAAGCTATCACGGGTATGATGACTATTCAGCAATGGGGAACTCCTTTTTCAATTACCGATATTGAATTAATTACTGCAGCGAATAAAGCGCCTGAAAATAAGAACCTGCAGTAGTTTTACTTACTGAGCGAAGGTTGCATCAATAATGTTAGATGACTAATGTTAGGTGACGATTTTCACCTGAAATGATGATTTGATAGATACCACGATATTCTTGTTCTGTCATTACTGATACAAAGCTTTGGCTTAGTCATTCTGCCAATTGTATTAAGGTATGTAGCGGTGTTACTTGCAGAGCGAAGGTTGCATTAGTAATGTTAGGTGTCGATTTTCACCTGAAATGATGATTTGATAGATACCACGATATTCTTGTTCTGTCATTGGTGATACTGAGCTTTGGCTTAGTAATTCTGCCAATTGTGCCGTGGTGTTACTGTGTCCAAACACTACGGTGTTCTCTTGTTCTTTGATCAATTGCCAGGCGAGTTGCTCTAATTTATTGGGCGCATAATTTTTGATCGCAAGTTGTTGCTGTTGTGCTAGCGGTGTAGCCGTTGCCATAGTCCGTTGATAGCGCGTACTGTATATATTTTCTATTTCTGCATTCTCTAGAATACGCGCAAGTTCTTTTGCTCTATATGTACCGCATTGTGTTAATCCAGAATCTTCTTGTTCAGTTTTGTTTTCAGCATGACGAATTAAATAAAGGCTGTAGCTTTTACTTTCCTTTTGTACATAAGCGTTTTCAGTCGCATTAACGATTAAAAAAGGTATGTTGATAAAAAAAATTAACAGTAAAATTAATTTATTCATAACATACCTTTTTCGATTCATGCTTATTCACTGTTAAAATAAACGATTCAAACCATTCAATGCAGCAACACGAAATGCCTCAGCCATCGTTGGATAATTAAACGTGGTATTAACAAAGTATTCAATGGTATTACCGCCATTGGTTTGTTGCATAATTGCTTGACCAATATGAATGATTTCAGCTGCATTTTCACCAAAACAATGAATACCTAAAATTTCTTTAGTTTCGCTGTGAAAAAGTATCTTCAGTGAACCGACTAAACTATTTGATATTTGTGCTCTTGCTAAATGTTTGAACTGGGCACGACCAACCTCATACGGAATTTTTGCCGCGGTCAGTTCTTGTTCTGTTTTACCAACAGAGCTTATTTCTGGAATCGTGTAGATACCTGTAGGAATATCAGCAATAAGTTTTGCTGTACTTTGGTGATCTATCATCGCTGAAGCTGCTAACCGGCCTTGATCATAAGCTGCACTGGCTAAGCTTGGGTAACCAATGACATCACCTACCGCATATATATTGTCGACACTGGTTTGATATTGATCGTTGACTTTTAGTTGCCCACGTCCATCTGCTGATAATCCTGCATTTTCAACTTTTAAATCGGCTGTATTACCTGTTCGCCCATTAGCAAAGAGTAAACAGTCGGCGCGCATTTTTTTACCTGATTCTAAATGAACAACCACAGAGTCGTCGGATGCTTCAACTCGTGCAATCGCTTCGCCATGACGGATCACTACACCATTATTCCATAAGTGGTAGCTGAGTGAATCAGACATTTCTGCATCTAAAAAAGAAAGCAGTCTATCTCGGGTATTAATTAAATCTACCTTTACACCTAAACCTCTAAATATAGAGGCATATTCGGAACCAATAACACCAGCACCATAAATAATGATAGAACGGGGATCATGCTTAAGTGATAAGATGGTATCTGAGTCATAGACTCGCGGATGGTTAAAATCAATATCTTTAGGTCGGTAGGGATGTGAACCAGTAGCAATAACAATTTGCTTTGCCGTAATTTGTTCAATAGCGCCCTCGTTATTCACTATTCTAAGCGTATGGGCATCAATAAAAGACGCTTCACCCGAAATCAGTTCAACGCGGTTACGATCATAAAAGCCACTGCGTAGCTGCACTTGTTTACGAATAACCGAAGAGGCATGTTTAAGAATAGCTGGGAACGTTAAATGTTTTGCTTTTTCATGGCCTCTAAAAAGTGGGCTCGCGTTATACTCAATGAGTCGGCTAACACTTTGACGTAAAGCTTTTGAAGGAATAGTTCCCCAATGCGTACAACCACCGCCAACGTCTTTATATCGCTCAACAATAGCAACACGTTTTTCTTTTTTAGATAGCTCCATAGCCGTACCTTCGCCACCTGGTCCGGTACCTATAATTATTGCATCGTAATCGTAATCGTTATTTGTTTTCTTCTTCGTTTTAGCTTTATTTTGAGTTGCCAAAATCTTGCCTTAAATTCCTACTAAGATAAAAAAATTTTAGCAGGAATTTAGACATCTGACCATGTAAAAGCTTATTAATCTAGAGGGTTTATGCCAGTTGGGTTAATAAGCGTTGAAAATGTTGTTGCTGGTCTGCCAAGTGCTGCTTAAATTCTTGGTATTGCGCTGCTAATTCAGAGCTCTCAACGTCGGCGATTAATTTATCGCGCCTACTGGCAAGTAATTTTTTACGCACATCATAGTAGTCATTAATTCTACTAATGAGTAAATCATATTCTTGTTGTAGTTTTTCTCGCATTTGCTCCGCATTTGGATGAGAGAGTAACTTCTTCTGGCTACGTTTAAATACCATAGCTAAGCGCGCTTTTTCAATTTTGTCATCCGGGTAAGTCCGTAGTTTTGAGGTAAGCTTCAAAAACTCACAACCCTTAATCAACCATTTAGTTGGATCAAACTGCCACCAACGAATGCCGTTACGATAATCATTTTCAAAAATATGATGATAGTTATGATAGCCCTCACCAAAAGTTAAAAAAGCAAGAAAGCCATTATCTCGTGCAGTATTTCTTTCTGTGTAAGTTTGTTTACCCCAGATATGTGCCAAAGAATTAATGAAAAAAGTAGTGTGATGGCTTAACACTAAACGCAAGAAACCGACTAAAAGTAAACTACTAATAATATCGCCGTGCCATAAACCAAATAAAATAGGTACACCAAAGTTCATTAATATTGTCAGCAACAAATAATTTCTGTGCTGCCACATTACAATAGCGTCTTTTTGTAAATCACGGGTATTGTCGTAATTAGCATATCGATGCGCTTGATACTCACGAAGCATCCAACCGATATGTGAATACCAAAAGCCTTTTTTAGCTGAATAGGGGTCTTTGTCATTATTATCGACATGCTTATGATGAACTCTATGATCAGAAGCCCAATGTAATATACTATTTTGTAAGGCAAATGCTCCGCCTAGTGCAAAAATGAAACGCAGCGAAGCATGTGCTTGATAGGTTTTGTGCGACCATAATCGGTGATAGCCAGCAGTAATAGACATACCACAATAAATAAAGCAGCATAGTGCTACTACAAGTTCAGTGGTATCAAAACCGTGTGTTATTGCTCGATACGGGACGCCAATTGCGGCAACTAAAAAGGTAATTAAAAACACACTAAAATTTAGCCAAACGATTTTAGGTTTATTCATGTAATAAGAATTCCATCAGTAAAAAAACGAACACTAAGTAAATATTTTCAGTGTACACGTGTACTCTATTTTAACTTTGATCACTTTTCAGTCAAGGTAATTTTTATTAAACTTTTTATCTTCAATCAATAATACTGGATTTAAATGTAGATGTTAGTGATCAAGTTTCTAGTAAATAGATGAAAATTCAGTATGATATAAACAGGCTAAAGTATAGGTTAATTAAGTAATGAGCGGGATTCGGGCACAGCAAAAAGAAAAAACACGTCGACAAATAATTGATGCTGCTCTTGGGCAGTTAAGTAGTGAACGTAGCTTTTCGAGTTTGAGCTTACGGGAAGTCGCTAAAGAGGCTGGCTTAGCACCAACATCATTTTATCGACATTTTTCTGATATGAACGAACTAGGTTTGACGCTGGTCGATGAAGCGGGTTTAACTTTGCGTCAATTAATGCGACAAGCTCGCCAACGAATTGAAAAAGGTGGTTCTGTCATTCAAATATCTGTCGTTACCTTTATGGAGTTTATTGAAAGTAACGGTAATATATTTCGCTTATTATTACGAGAGCGTTCTGGAACGTCAGCTGCTTTTCGAGCGGCGGTAAATCGAGAAGTGCGTTATTTCACCTTAGAATTATGTGATTATTTACAGCAAGCAAATAAATTGAATGCGGATGTGGCTTTTTTACAAGCCGATGCAGCGGTGACTATCGTATTTAGTGCTGGCTCTGATGCATTAGATGTTGATAAAGAGGATCGTCAACAAATATCAATGCGTACCATTCAGCAGCTGCGCTTTATAGCACGGGGAGCTGCTGAATTTAGCAATAGGGGAGTAAAAAAGTAAAAACGTTACTTTTTACGTGAAAGTATCACACCTGTTTCAACATGGTGGGTATATGGAAACTGATCAAATAACGCAAATTTTTCAATATTGTGTGTCTTTATTAGTTCAACTAAGTTTTCTTTTAATGTCTCAGGATTACATGAGATATAAACAATACGTTCAAATCGGCTGACTAACTCAACGCTGTCAGGGTCAAGGCCAGCTCTTGGTGGATCAACTAATACTGTATCGTAATTATAGCTTTTAAGATCGAAACCTTCTAGACGACGAAATACTCGCTCACCATTCATCGCTTGACTAAAATCTTCACTGGACATTCTTATTATATCAACATTGGTTAACTGGTTTGCGGTGATATTATTTTGTGCAGATTTTACTGATGTCTTCGATATTTCAGTACCTAATACCCGATCAAAGTTTTCAGCGAGTGCGATACTAAAGTTACCATTACCACAATAGAGTTCGATTAAGTCACCACCGATATTTTGTGTGCCTTGCTTTGCCCAAAGTAGCATTTGCTCATTAACGTGCCCATTAGGCTGTGTAAAACTATTTTCTACTTGCTCGTAGATATAAGTTTTATCGCCAACAGTTAACTTCTCAGTGACATAATCTTTATCAAGGATAAATTTTTGTTTTTTAGCACGGCCAATAATATCAACAGGGGCTATTGCTGAAAGGGTTGATTTTAGTGTTGCCGCTTCAGTTAGCCATTCTTCATCTAATTGTCTGTGATACAACAAGCTTATTAAAAGCTCGCCACTGAGCGTTGATAAAAAATCGACTTGAAATAATCGATGACGAAGTGACGGTTTATCTTTAATTTCGTCAAGCAAGGCTTTCATAGCTTGATTAATGAGTTTACTGGCAACCGGAAAAGTGTCGACGCGATACTTTTCTTTCGTTTCACTATTAAACATAATATAAAATAAGTCATCATTGTCATGCCAAACTCTAAATTCTGCTCGTAATCTATAGTTTAAAGGCTCTGATCGAAAAACATCAAAATTTGGTAAGTCAAAATCACTAAACAATTTAGCGATATCATCCTGTTTGTTATCAAGTTGTTTATCATAAAATTGTGGTGCAATGTGACTAAACATATATAAGCCTTAAACGTAGAAAGAATTAAACAATATTATACCCAACTCTAGTGAGTATTAAAGAGGCGCTGAGTTTAGCGATTGTGATTACTTTGTCTAGTCATTTGTCTATAATTTTCATACAAGAGATTGACTTCTTGCTAAAGTTTTACGAAAAAATGCCGATATAATAGCCATATTAAATTTAAGGATCTTTAGATCTTTGATTGTGTTTAATTAAAATTTAATTAGATACTGGAGAGTAACAATGAATAAAATTGATAATCAGACAAGGTTGCCGAATTATTTAGGGCAAAGTCGTAAAAGTGAACCAGCAAATAATGAAGTCGTTAAACGAGAAATGCCAGCAGAGTCAGTTAATACACTGGCATTAAACCATCGTGCTGCCATTACTATGAAAATTATATCTCAATCAATTTCTAGTCAGATTTCAGCAAATTTTCAAAAGATTACCGATGCACCACAAGCAACTAACGTAGTGATGAGTGATATCAGTAAAACAGCGTTAACTGAAAGCGAGCCATCAACTAGCCTTTTTGATTTCGAAGCAGTGGCTCGTAATGTTATGGACTTTGTTAGCGCGAGTATCTTAGCTGCCCAAGCAAATGGAGCGAGTGAGGACAAGTTGAAAGAGATGTTTGAGCAGGGGCGTGCTGGGGCGAATTTAGGTATTGATCAAGCAAAAGGCGATTTAAAAGATCTCGCCATGCTTGACGATGACTTAAACCAAGGTATAGAAAAAAGTCGTACGCTTATTAACAAGGGAATTGATGACCTCCATGAACAAATGTTTCCTTCAGCCAATAAATCAAATGAGAAGGTATCAGAGTTAACGCCAATTATCAGTTCTACAGCAATTGATAGCGAATTATACACAAGCAATTCAAAAAGTAGCGAGCTGAGTATTACCACTACTGACGGTGATGTAGTTTCAATATCATTTAGCGAATTACAAGAATATGCCAGTAAAGAAGCTTACCAGTATCAAGAGAGTAGCCAAGGGGAATCGACAAATTATAGTAGTACCAGTAGTCAGTATCATGAAATCAACTTTTCTTATAGCGTAGAGGGTGAACTTGATGATGATGAAAAAGCAGCAATCGAAGCATTAATTAAAGACGTAAATTCATTACAAAAAGATTTCTTTAATGGCGATGTTAATAAAGCTTTTGAAAAAGCAGTTGAACTTGGCTTCGATAATAAACAGATAACTAGTTTTAGTATGGACTTGCAACAAACAAAAACCAGTTATGTTAGCCAAGCGTATACAGCAGTGGCAGAGTTGGATGATAAATTAGCGCCTAGTGTCGGAAAAGACCTAAGGCCTTTAATTGACTTCTTAGATCAGTTTAACCAACTACAAGATCAAGCAGATAAAATATTGTCTAAGAATGATGATGCTTTTGGTCAGTTACTTGATGCAGTCTTTAAAGCTGAGTTTGGTGACGATAAAGTCGCTAAAGAAAAGTTCGATAAAGTAATAGATACGGTTAAGTCTGACAACATTAAGCTTTAATAGATAAAATAAACCCACGCTAACGTGGGTTTATTTAGGATAACTTACCAAGAAGAACGGTTATTCTTCTTCGAGATTTTTTTCTGGACGTTCCTTAGCTTCACGAACTTTCAAAGTACGCTGCTGAAATTCAGTATCATTAAGCGATGAAACAGCCGCATCAGCCGCATCAGCTGACATTTCAACAAAACCAAAACCACGACGCTTTCCAGTATGTTTATCTTTCATTAAACGAACAGAATGAACTTGACCATGTTCAGAGAATAACTCTCTGATCGATGATTCATTTGCTCGGTAAGGTAGATTCCCTACATATAACGTTTTTATTTCTTCATCAGCACTTTCTGCAGTAGTTGATGAACCTATAAGTGGCGCAATAAAAGTACTTACTAAAACTAATATCGCAGTAATTTCTGGTGAGCTGCCAATAACAGTTGATAAAATGTAAGCAATAACAGCAAATACTACTGCGACTATAAATGTTAACCCTTGAGGAGACTTCATATATGAATACCTAATTATTATTTTAAATTCTAAATTAAAAAACTAAATTGCAATGTACCTGCTACCCAGCCTTGAATATTGTACAAAGTACAAAGTTGTAAAAAAGATAAGTGTAATTTATATGCAAATAACACCTTACTTATATTAAGCAAAAAATAAAAAGTTTACTACACTAAATAAGCATATTAATTAAAAGCACTATTTTAGTGCTTATATAAGCCACTTTAAATGGATTATTATATAGGTGGAATAAGAACACTGATGTTTATTGAGCGATTAGAGAGTATATTGCCCACATTGTTTTTATTTTCAGCAAACAAACATAAAGATGAAAATAGTGCTTGATCCTTTTCAAAATATGTCTAGAATGCGCTCCAGTTCCAAGGGGTAACCCAAACGAACGTTTTGATAAGTTATCTACATCACTTTAGAGTAAAGTAGTTAACTTAACGTTTTATAGATAAGGTTTGAATCTTCGAAAAG
>NZ_JACGVM010000004.1:0-235625 GCF_014077195.1 Colwellia sp. BRX9-1 | reverse complement strand
TAAAAATAATAATAAAAGTAAGGGTCGTTAGTGATATCTATTAATAAAAAGTTGTGGTCGTTTAACTTCGGCTGCCTAATTGCAGGCACGTTTTTTTGGTTAGTCAGTTTTGGAGTCTCTGCTCCTATCTCTGAAGTATTTCATTCTTATCCCCATTTTATACTTAATTATCATGCCGGAGTTGTAACCGCTTTCACCGCATTCTTATTAACGGGCGCTATTATTTTTATTATGCGCAGCTTGTTCAATGTCTGTGCAAGTGAACATACATTTTGGCTAATGTTACCAAGTTTAGGTTTTATTATTTTAGCGATACTCTTTAGTCAGTCAATATTAATAACCATGCTCTACGCCGCATTCCCAGCATTAATTGTTATCTTAACCAGTGCAATAAAGAGACGGATACCTAAATATAAAACGTTAGCGTAAAGTCCTCAGTTAAGTCTTAGTAGCTGATGTTTATTAATGATTGCTCATGTGATGATTTATTTTATTGGTTAACTAATCCTTTAAAAATTATCAAGCTTGCTCTGCAGAGGCAGTAAACTAGGCTTTACTGTCTCTATTGTTAATGCGCTTACAAAGCGCATTGACCAAAATATTACTGCGCCGCTGCGTTGACATCTTGATATTAAAAAAATACGGGCAAGTCGACAAACAAAACTATTAATGATGCCAGTAGTAAATTCATTACACTAATCTCTGATAATTACTTGCATGAACTGTCACCTATTCAAAATTTGTATTTGTTATTCGTATTAAAATAATTAATGTTAAATCAGTATTTATGCGTTATCACCGACTGCATAAAGAGCCGCTGCTACCTCTGGTGTATCTTTTTATATTCATTGTGAAGCTATTGAAAATTTAAAAAACTATATCAATAAGGCGGATATTATTTCTTGTGCTACGCTAAATACACAAGCATTATCTTTTGGTTAATGATTACAAAAAGATCAACATTTAGATATGGTTGGAGCCTATAGACCCAAGATGAGAGAAATGGATAATCTGTGCTTAGTGTGCGCATATTTTTTGTCGACAACATGGAAAGTGCCTTACATTAAACTGGCTATTTAGCTATGCTGTTAAAAGCGAAGGCTATACTTGCTGACCGTATTAATACTGATTTATTTTCGATGTCTGATAAACCTTATTTTGTAGAACATAAGGCAGTAGATATTACTATTTAAAAGGTGCTAGTACAGGCACTAGAATATATAACCGCAGCAATATTTGTCGCTAGATATGTTAATACATCTAAGTCAAACCTTGCTCGTTAGAGGCGTTTTTTTTATGCTGATTGACAGGTTTATGTCGTTATTTTTATTGACATTAAACAAGATCAATATTTAAATGATGTTATAAAAACTTTTTTAAGTAATACAGATAGTCGTATCTATTTTACTGCTTTTATTGATGGTGTGATAAATGGAAAAATCTGGATCCTTTAATAGTAAGTTAAGCCGTAGAGTACTTATTTACATATTGCTATGTAGTTCGGTATTGTCTATCAGCTCAACTTTTCTGCAATTGTATGTTAACTACAATGAAAGTCTAACGACGTTAGATCAAAGATTTAGCAATGTTGAAACAAGTTATCTTCAATCTATATCCACTAGCTTGTGGGATTTTAACGAGCCGTTAGTACAACAACAAATTCAAGGTATTGTAAAATTACCTGATATTAGTCATGTGAAAATTGTCACAGGTTTTGGTAAAACTTATCAGTTTGGTGACGAAAATATCTCAGCCGATAAAGTCGTTGAGTACCCGATATTTTATAGCGAAAATGATATTGGTGTGCTTATTGTTACCGCGAGCTATAAAGATATTTATCAACGATTGTGGCAGCAAGCAGGATTTATTTTAACTGCCGAAGTGATCAAGATTTTTATTGTGGCGTTTTTTATTATATTCATCGTTCATTGGCTTATTACTCGTCATATTTATCATATTACTTATTACTCGCAACAAGTTGCGGCTGATAAAATAGATACGCCCTTGGTATTAAGCTCTCGTCCAAAAGCTAAAGACGAACTTGATGAGCTTGCCGAAACGATTAATAACATGCGTACCACTTTAAAAAACGATATCTTAAAGTTAGAAGATGCAGAAAATGCGTTAATTAACCTTAACGGTGAACTTGAAGTAAAAGTGTATGACCGAACGGCTAAATTGGCCTCGAGCAACAACCAATTACAACAATCTTTAGATGACTTAACATTAGCAAAAGATCAACTAGTACAATCAGAGAAAATGGCCTCTTTAGGGCAATTGGTTGCAGGGGTTGCACACGAAGTTAATACGCCATTGGGTATCTGTGTTACATCAATAACGGCATTAAAAGAGAAAGTCTTGGAGTTAAGCCATTCGGTAGAGACTGAAAATCTGACCAAATCACATTTAACTAAAACCTTGAGTCTGTTGATTGAATATCAGAATATTATTGAAAGGAGTTTAAACAAAGCGGTTGAATTAATCAGAGGTTTTAAATCAGTTGCTGTTGAGCAACATACCGACCCAGAGTTGAAAATTAATTTATCCAGACACGTTAATGATGTTGTTAACACGGTAAAAACTCTCTTTAAACGTAAAAAATATGTCATTAATATCGACGTTGATGAAAAACTTAATTTGCTCACTTATCCAAGTGCATGGAATCAAATTCTGACAAATTTTTTAACCAATTCGCACATTCATGGTTTTGACGAAAGAGAAAGTGGTGAAATCTCAATAAAGTTTGTTGAGGATAATGGCTTTTTAACACTGACCTATAGTGATAATGGCAAAGGATTAGATAGCAGTGTTGTTAATCGTATCTTCGACCCTTTTGTTACAACCAAACGTGGTCAAGGTGGTTCAGGTCTAGGAATGAATATTGTTTATAATTTAGTGGACGCAAAATTAAAAGGCACTATAAAATGCTTAGATACAAAAGTAGGCTGTAGTTTTGAGGTCAGGGTACCGATAAAAGATAAACAAGGTGAACTTGAAGCATAAACCTTATTTTTCTGTTAAAAAAAAAGCCCTTGAGGCTTTTTTTTTATTAATAGCCTGAAATGATTTTTAGGCTATTATGATTAAAGTCGTTGTTTGAGTTTAGTCTATTTTAGATAACTGCTTTAAGGGGATGTCACGAGCGTTACCCATATCATCAACAAATAAAGCGGAAATTAACTGCTGCAATTTATCATTAAAAATAATGGCCAATTCAAAATATCCATTTTTAGTGGTTGTTGTAGCTGCGTTAAGTTCTTTTAAGTTATTGTCTGGCTTTAACAAGGGTTTTTCTTTAGCGCCACCTTCATCTACCACTTTAGGAAAAGCAAACATATAAGTAATCGTCTTTAGCTCTTTGTTCATTTGTGCGTTATTTGATTCTGCTGAAGCAGTCGAAAGGGTACAGCACAATCCAATGATGCTGAATATGGCACTTAACGCTACCGTTCTAATTTGTGATTTCATGTTGCGATCCTCGTCTTATAAATTCACATAGCATTGACTACAAAATTTCTGTATTGAAAACAATCTTACTTGTACTATTCTATCTAATTGAAATTGTAACTATATTGTTTACACCCTAACTATAAATTGTTAAGAAATATATAGCCAACGATATAAGTTCAATGGTTAAAAATTTGAGTTTAATGGCTTTTTAGTCTTACTTAACCCAGGTAAATCATCATTAAAAGTGTATTAGTTAGTTAGATAGACAGGCAATTGTGGAGGAAAGTTTCATTGAGCTTAAATAAAAAAAGAAATATTAAGATTAATATTTCTTTTTTAGAGGGCGTATTAGATGAGACTAACTGAGTTGCTTCACTTTTAGTCGGTAACTATGTAATAAAGGTTCGGTATAACCATTAACTTGTGTTGTGCCTAAAAATACTAAATCACAAGCCGCTTTAAAAGCGATACTCTTTTCAAAGTTACTTGCCATTGGTTGATAGTTAACATCATTTTTATTTTGGCTATCAACAGTTTTAGCCATCTTTTTCAAACTGGCTAACACTTGTTGTTCACTACAAACCTCATGCTTCATCCAATTGGCCATATGTTGACTGGAGATACGTAAAGTTGCTCTGTCTTCCATTAAACCGACATTATTAATATCAGGCACTTTTGAACAACCGACACCTTGATCAATCCATCGTACAACGTAGCCTAAAATACCCTGAGCGTTATTATCGAGTTCATCAGAGATCTCCTGCTCACTCCAGTTGGTGTCTTTTGCGAGTGGTATCGTTAAGATATCATCTAAGTTAGCCGGAGTACGTAGCATTAACTTTTTCTGAAGCGCGAAAACATTCTCTCTATGATAATGCAAGGCGTGCAGGGTTGCTGCTGTAGGAGAAGGTACCCAAGCTGTATTTGCCCCTGCTTGTACGTGATTAATTTTAGTAGCTAACATATTCAACATTTGATCAGGAATGGGCCACATGCCCTTACCAATTTGTGCTCTGCCACTAAAGCCACAGGCTAAGCCTACATCAACGTTATTATCTTCATAAGCGCTTATCCAAGGTGTTAACTTGATATCTGCTTTTTTAGCCATAATACCAGCCGCCATTGATGTATGAATTTCATCACCGGTGCGGTCTAAGAAGCCAGTGTTAATAAAGACCACACGAGACTTAGCTTGAGCGATACAAGCCTTTAAATTAACACTTGTACGACGCTCTTCATCCATTATACCCATTTTTATGGTGTTTCTTGTTAACGCTAAAGCATCTTCGACTTGTTCAAATAATGTATTAGCAAAAGCGACCTCTTCTGGACCATGCATTTTTGGCTTAACAATATAAATTGATTTTTCTGCACTATTACAAAATGACTTGGCATCGGCAGTTTGTTGTAAATTAAGGCTAGCGATTAGTGAGGTTACCATGGCATCAATAATACCTTCTGGCACTTCAGAGCCATCAGCTAATAAGATGGCATTGTTCGTCATTAAATGCCCAACATTACGGACAAACATTAAACTACGGCCTTTTAGCGTTAAGTTCGCGCCATCAGTTTGATGATACTGTCTGTCAACCGCCATAGTGCGCTGAATAGTTTTACCATTTTTGACTAAGTCAGTGGTTAAGTTACCTTGCATTAATCCCAACCAGTTTTTATAAGCGACCACTTTATCATCAGCATCAACGGCTGCGACAGAGTCTTCACAATCCATAATGGTGGTTAAAGCCGACTCAAGGGTAATGTCAGAAATACCTGCTTTATCGCTTTTTGCGATAACACTACTTTTATTAAAGTTAATTTCAAAGTGTAAACCATTATGTTCAAACAATAGCGCGGTTGGTGCATCTACTGTGCCTTGATAACCTTTAAAAGCATCGCCATTTGCAAGTTTAACGGTTTCGCCACTTTCAAGTGTAACCGTTAAAAGAGCATCAGATACGTTGTAGTGTTTCGCTTGGACGTGACTACCAGCAGTTAATGGAATACTTTGATCTAAAAATTGTCGGGCAAATTCAATAACCTTTTGACCACGAATGGCATTATAGCCACCAGCGTTTTCAGCCCCATTTTCTGAAGAAATAACGTCGCTACCATAAAGGGCATCATACAAGCTTCCCCAACGAGCATTAACGGCGTTAATGGCAAACCTAGCGTTCATTATTGGTACCACGAGTTGCGGACCCGCCATTGTTGCTAATTCAGCATCTACATTTTTGGTTGTTATGGCAAAGTCATCAACCTCAGGTACCAAGTAATTGATATCTTTTAGAAATTTTTTGTATGATGAAAAATCAAAGTTATCGGCAAAGTTATTCTGATGCCAGCCATCTATTTTTGTTTGTAAATCATCACGTGTTGCTAACAAGGCTTTATTAATAGGTGTTAATTTTTCAATGATTGTTGAGAAGTTTTGCCAAAAATCTGTTGGTGAAATTAGGCTATGAGGAAGTACATCCTGTTCAATAAATTGATGTAAACATTGCGCTACTTGGATATTTTGGATCTTTATGTACGGGGTCATCATGTTTCCTCTTGTGCAATCATTTACGCAACTTCTATTTGAATATTTAACTATGGCGTAAATATTTTTATCATAAATGTATTTAACCCTCTTTCTAAAAGAGCATTAAACATAATTAATAACAGTATCTAAGTGCAATGTAGGAGGTATTATTTTTTCATGCAAGAGCTGAAAAAAGTTTCCTAAAGAAATTAGTTGTTATTTTTGTATTTTGATAAGTGATTTTTATTATATCTAAATGATAATTATAGACTATTTGGTTTTTGATTTTATTAAAATCGGTCCAATAACTAATTATTGTTATTAATAATAGCTACCATAAATATTGTGAATGTAAGTTGTTTGATTTGTTTTTTTTGTGAATGTAACTTTTGATAAAGCGCGTTAATCATTTTTCATCAAAAATATTATGGTGAAGCTGTTGCCGAGTATTCATAGTGAGCACTCTATATAGTAAAATCGTTGTGGGCCGTTAGCGTAAAAAAAGTACCAAAGTATTAATAATCATTGGACTAAAGATGGCAGTGATAACCGCTGAAATAATCAAAGCCAAAGAACTGTAGGCGGCATGCTCATAACTCACTTTGCTAATTGTTGCGGTTCCTAATGCATGGCTCGCCGCGCCAATAGCTAAGCCTTGTGCTTTAGGTGAGGTGACCTTAATTAAAGATAGCCAAGGAGGACCTAATAAAGCGCCAAACAATCCGGCTAAAATTATCGCAAACGCAGTGATGGAATTACTGCCATTGAGTTGTTCCGTTAATGCTATGCCAATCGGTGTTGTTACTGATTTCAAAGAAAGCGAAACGGCAATATCGTATTGATTAATGGTCAATAAAGTGATGATAAAACTTATCGATATGGCGATAAATACCCCAACCAATAGCAGTACCATTATATGTCGCCATTGTTTTTTAATCGTTTGAAGATGCTGGTATAACGGGAAACCCAAAGCCACAACAGCAGGCTCTAAGAGTTTATTTAATGAGGCGGTGGCTTGGTAATATTGTTCAAAAGGAATGTTAAATATTAGCAAAAATGGGATCAGCGTTAGGATCGACAACAGCATTGGATTTAACCAGGCTTTTTTTAATTTTTGTTGTAACTTGGCATAAGCATGATAAACCGCAAGTGTAAGCAGTATAAAAAATAAGGCAGCGCTTATCATTGATAAAAGGGGGTGGCTTATCACTTGTTTTGCTCGCTAGTTGCGGTTAATTGCTGTCGATTAAGTTGTCGCTGATAAACAAGTCCAACAAAGGTGAGTAATAAAAAGGTCGTAAAAAAGATGATGGCAATTAAGGTTAAGCCATGCGCTTTAATTAATTCGAAGTGATTAATGATGCCAACACCCGCAGGGACAAAACAAACCGCCATATTAGCCAACGCCCACTCAATACAAGGTTGAATACGCTTGGCATTAAGTATCTTAAAATGCAGTAGCATGGTGAACATCATCATGCCATATAAACTCGCAGGTAAGATCGGCAGGAAAGTCTCAATCACTTTTCCTGCTAACAAACAAATGCCTACCGAGAATATACTGTAGATTATATGACTAAACATGGCGTAATATTACCCTTGTGCTGCCGCTTCAATAACCAGTTGTCTAAACCAAATATGGCTAGCATCATGATGTAATAACGGGCTCCAAATCATTTTTAATTCTATATCAGGAATGTCAAAAGGGGGATCAACAATGGTATATTTGTTATCATCTTTGTGTAATAAAGCCGCTTTTGTCGGTAAAGTGGCGATTAAGCCATCTTCATGAGCGAGTTGCATGGCAACATGATAATTACGGGTAAATACCTTTATATCTCTTTGCTTGCCTAAACGTGCTAACGCTTCATCTACCCAACCCAATTTTTGTACGTCTTTGGGATCCATACCCACCCCAACCCCAAAGCCAGTTTTTGACACCCAAACATGCTTTGATGACAGATAAGTATCTAAATTGAATTCAGCTACATAAGGGCTATTAGCACTTAACAAACATGAGAATGAATCACGCCAGATGGTTTTCTGATGAAATGACTGTGGTAATTCATCAAAGCGGTTAATCGCCATATCAATTTTGCCAGCTTCAACATCGTGAAAAGTTACGTCACTTGGCGTCATAATATCAATGGTCACATTCGGCGCAATTTCATTTATTTTTCTTAATAAACTTGGCAGTAACGTTGAAGCCGCGTAATCACTTGCCATAATGCGGAAAACACGTTGGCTGTGCTTTTCATTAAACTCTTCTTCACCCTGCAACGCTTCTTCAAGTTCTAATAAGATTTTTCTGATCACCGGTGCTAAAGCGCGCGAGCGTTCGGTTGGTACCATGCCATCAGATGTTCTTACTAATATCGGATCATTAAATAAGTTTCTTAGTCTTTTTAAACCGTTACTCATTGCCGGTTGGGTAATATTAAGCTGGCTTGCTGAACGAGTAACATTTTTTTCTCTTAATAAAACATCAAGGTAAATAAGGAGATTTAAATCGATTTTAGCAATATTCATAGTTTTTATGACCAACAGAAATAATATAACTAATGTATATGTCATGTGCAGAAAAATAAATCAAGAAGTTTTCATTGTCTAATAAAAATATTAATCAGCTTTTAAAGCGGTAATACTGAGGTTTATGCTTATTACCTATTGAAAAATAAGTACAATTATTATTTGTGAGTTTGGTATTTATCTTGTGAATGGTAGTGATTGATATTATATATTTTAAGAATACTCTCAGGATGTTCTAGACTTTGTCTTGTTCGGTGTGTTTGCTTTAATTTTTACTTTTTATTTTAAGTGTTGAAGCGAACAAGACCTTTTAAAAATATTATCAGACTCTTGGAGAGTACTATGTCTAATTATCAAAATGCAATAGAAGCGGTTAAAGCGATTAAAGCAAATGCAGGTACCTCTTGGGATACTATTAATCCTGAGTCAATAGCTCGTATGAGAGCACAGAATAAATTCAAAACTGGTTTAGATATCGCTCAGTATACTGCCGACATCATGCGTCGCGATATGGATGCTTACGATGCTGATAGCTCTAAGTATACTCAGTCTTTAGGTTGCTGGCACGGTTTTGTTGGCCAACAAAAAATGATTTCTATTAAGAAACATTTTGGTGGCAAAACAGACCGTCGTTACTTATACCTTTCAGGTTGGATGGTTGCAGCACTTCGTTCAGAATTAGGTCCTCTTCCTGACCAATCAATGCACGAGAAAACATCTGTCGCTGCTTTAGTTAAAGAACTTTATACTTTTCTTCGTCAAGCCGATGCACGTGAACTCGGTGGTCTTTTTCGCGACCTAGACGCAGCAAGTGCCGCTGATAAAGCCGCTATTCAAGATAAAATTGATAACCATGTTACTCACGTTGTACCAATTATTGCTGACATCGATGCTGGTTTTGGTAATGCAGAAGCAACTTACCTTATGGCTAAGCAAATGATTGAAGCAGGCGCTTGTGCTCTTCAAATCGAAAACCAGGTTGCCGATGAAAAGCAATGTGGCCATCAAGATGGTAAAGTAACGGTTCCTCATGCAGATTTTCATTCAAAAATTCGTGCTTTACGTCATGCATTCCTTGAACTAGGTATCGACAACGGTATCATCGTTTCACGCACTGACTCTGAAGGTGCTGGCCTGACTAAAGAAATCGCGGTTGTTAAAACGCCAGGCGATCAAGGTGATATCTATAACTCTTTCTTAGATGTTGAAGAGATTGACGTAGCTGACATGGCTGAAGGCGATGTATGCTTTAACCGTGACGGTAAACTTGTTCGTCCTAAACGTTTACCTTCTGGTTTATACCAATTCCGTCAAGGTACTGGTGAAGAGCGTTGTGTTTTTGACAGCATAGAAGCAATTAAAGCGGGTGCTGATTTGTTATGGATAGAAACAGCGACACCTAACGTTGCCGATATCACAGCCATGATGGATGAAGTTCGTAAAGAAATTCCAAATGCTAAACTTGTTTACAACAACAGCCCATCGTTCAACTGGACATTAAACTTCCGCCAGCAAGCGTTTGACGCTATGGTTGCTGCGGGTGAAGATGTATCTAACTATGTACGTGCTGATTTAATGAATGTTGATTACGATACGACTGAGTTAGCTGCATCAGCAGATGACAAAATCCGTAGCTTCCAAGCTGAGACTTCACGTAAAGCTGGTATCTTCCATCACTTAATCACGCTTCCTACTTACCATACAACAGCATTGTCTGTAGATAACCTAGCTAAAGAATACTTTGGCGACGCGGCGATGCTTGGTTATGTTGAAGGTGTACAACGTAAAGAAATTCGTCAAGGTATTGCCTGTGTTAAACATCAAAACATGTCAGGCTCTGACATGGGTGATGATCACAAAGAATACTTTGCTGGTGAGAACGCGCTTAAAGCAGGTGGCGAGAACAACACCTCTAACCAGTTCTAATCACGATTAAAAACAGTTTTCTCTAGAAGTAAAAACCGAATAGCATTAAATGTTATTCGGTTTTTTTATGTACAGGATGTACGGTATGTCGTGGTGCCATGGATGGCAATGAACGACGAATGTATACGACTGCATGGATGCATGGATGCAGGAGGTAGAGCGAAGCATGGATGCCCGAGCCGAGGATGTACGGTATGTCGTGGTGCCATGGATGGCAATGAACGACGAATGGTCAGCATTCGTCTTGCGCACTTATCGTCATGCTGAATTTATTTCAGTATCTGTTCTTGAAGTTGCAGTAAAATATCCTAAAACCGTCATGGTAGAAATTACCGATCCTTGCTTAAAATAATACTGCTAAATGTCACTTATAAACAATCATTTAAAAATAAATGCAGCTTTATTAAAATAAACTGTAATAAAAAGTCTAAGGCTGAGACTATATGTTCGATATTTTAAAAGGAATAAAATAATGAAAATAAAATGGCAAAGCCTTTTAGCATTAAGTTTACTGAGTTTTAGCTCACTACTTTTAGCTGAAGACAATAATACACAAAATAATAATAAAGAAGTTTTAAGCTTGGAAAACTGCCACCTAAAGGGCATTAAGTCGCAAGTTCAGTGTGGCACATTACAAGTACCAGAAAATTATAGTTTACCTGAAGGTGAAAAAATAAGCGTTAATTTTGCGGTGTTGCCGGCTATTGATAGTAGTCAAAATAAAACGCCTTTAATGTTTTTAGCGGGTGGGCCAGGTCAAGCATCCGTTGAACTAGCTGCGCATATATTTAGTACTTTTGGTGAAATTAAAAAGTCGCATGACATTATTTTAGTGGATCAACGGGGTACGGGGAAATCACATCCTTTATCGTGTGATGAAAATGAAGTAAGAAACGCTTATGAAATTATTCCTGAAGACTTTTCTCCACAAGAAATCAAAGACTGTATCGCACAATTCAAAGGCGACTTAAGTCAATATAATTCAGAAAATGCTATTCGTGATTTTGATGCAGTACGCGTTGCACTCGGCCATGAAAAAATTAATATTTATGGTGGTTCTTACGGCACACGTGCGGCTTTGGTTTATATGCGCCTTTTTCCTGATGCACTTAACAGTGTCGTACTAGACAGTGTTGGTCCCATTGAAGTGCCTATTGGTACTTTTGGTCAAAGTTCCGCGCGTTCATTTAATTTATTACTCGAAAACTGCCAGCAAGATGAAAGTTGTAACAGCGCTTACCCTTCATTAAAAGATGACTTTACAGCGGTTATTGCTCGATTAGAACAAGCGCCGGTAAATCTTAAAATAGCGCATCCCCGTTTAGGTACAAAGACTGACTTCGTGTTAAGTCGTAGCAAGTTTATTAGTAATTTACGCATGCAATTATACTCTATGCAAACCCGTACTTTAGTGCCCTTGGTTATACATCAGGCTTTTTTAGGTAACTATCAACCTATGATTGGTTTAATTGCCATGTCAGAAGGGGGAATGGGTATGTATGTGGGCTTAACGTTAAATATTGTCTGTAATGAAGACTTTCCTAAAATTACTACTGAAATGTTTGCTGGCGATGCCAACAATACTTTTGGTGGCAACGACAGCCATAGTGCTTGGCTACAAGCCTGTCCGTTATGGCCTAAGTATGCGGTTAGCGATGATTTCTATCAAAGTGTAACGGCTAATATCCCAACACTTATTTTATCAGGAAATTTAGACCCAGTAACACCGCCGAGTAACGGTGATGAATCTGCCAAAACCTTACCTAATAATCACCACATTGTTTCTAAAAACAGTGCACATATTGTTGCTTCAACGCCTTGCGGTATTGAAATTGTTAATGAATTTCTAACAACACTCGATCCGAATGATTTAGATGAATCGTGTTTAGCTGAGTTAAAAAGTGAAACATTTATGACGCATTTAAACGGCAACCTATAAGGATATAATTATTATGATTGAAGTTAACAATTTACATAAAAGCTTTATCGATAAAAAAAATACGGTAAAAGCCCTAGATGGTTTGTCGTTTACCGCGAAAAATGGTGAGATCACTGGTATTTTAGGTCCAAATGGTGCGGGTAAAACGACTTGTTTACGTACTCTCTATGGTTTGCTAAAAGCTGATGAAGGTTCGGTATTAGTCGATGGTATTAATGTTTTAGAAGACCCTTTAGCGGTTAGGCAACGATTAGGAATCTTCCCCGATAAATTTGGTTTGTACGAGCGTTTAACTGCCTATGAACAAGTGGACTATTTTGCCAGCCTTCATGGTATGCAAGGAGCGAAGAAAAAAGCGGCAATAGCGCAAATATTTAAAGATTTAGAAATGGAAGAATTAGCGCATCGTAAAACGGTTGGCTTCTCGCAAGGGCAACGGATGAAAGTCACTTTAGCTCAGGCTTTAGTGCATCAGCCGAAAAACTTTGTTCTTGATGAACCGACTCGCGGACTCGATGTAATGAGCACACGAGTTTTGCGCAATCACTTAGCCAAATTTAAAGAGAAAGGTCATTGTATTTTATTTTCATCACATGTCATGCAAGAAGTTGCAGCCTTATGTGATCGGGTCATTATTGTTTCTAATGGCAAATTAGCCGCACAAGGCACGCCACAAGAGTTATGTGATTTAGCGGGTGAAAAATTATTAGAAGATGCCTTTGTTAAATTAATTGGCTCAGATGAAGGAGTTGCCGCATGATCCAGTTTAAAGCATTATTAATTAAAGAATTAAGAGAAGCCTTTCGTGATAAACGTGCCTTGATGGTCGCGTTAAGTATGGGCTTATTCGCACCAATAATGATTATGGTAATATCGAAAACCATGATCAAAGAAATCGTTGATAACCCCCCTATTTATGTGCAATTTACCGGCGCTGAATTTGCACCCAAATTGATTGAGAAGTTTGCCGTCAATAATATTTTACAATTTGCCGATGTACCTGAAGAAGAAAAGTACGCATGGCAAGAACGTAATATTGAAGTAGATATACCAAAAGATTTTGCTGAAAAAATGTTAGCGGGTCAGGCTATAGACGTTGTTTTACGTGCAGATTTTGGTAAAAAAGCCTCTAGTGCACCGATCCGAAGAGTCAAAGAAGTGGTACGAGAATACTCACTTGCTATCGGTTATAAGCGTTTACTGGTCAGGGGAGTTGATATTAATTTATTACAACCTATTGTTCTGCAAGAACAAGATACAGCACTTCCAACCAGCAATGCAGTGATGGTCTCGATGTTTTTAGGTATCTATTTATTGATGGGCGCTTTTGTTTCAGGGCTATCAATTGCCATTGACTCGAGTGCGGGTGAGCGGGAACGTAATGTTTTAGAGATGCTACTATGTCAGCCGGTCAGTACCCTTAAAATAGTGTTGGCAAAAATGACTTGTGCCAGTTCTATTTCAGTATTGTCTATTGTTATCATGTTGGTATTGACCACCGTTTCTGTTGGCTTTATTGATCTCACTAAAATAGGGGCAACCTTTAGTTTAAATGCCTTTAGTATTGCGGCCTTATTACTACTACTTATTCCACTATGTTTTTTTGCAACGGCTTTACAATTATTCTTTTCGTTTCAAGCGAAAAGTTTTAAAGAAGCACAGTCAACCGTCTCTATGCTAATTATGCTTCCTGCTATGGTACCGTTTGCCATTATGATGATTGATGATAAGCCTGAATGGGTGAATTGGTTACCTATTTCAGGACAATCAATGTTGATGGAAGATGTTTTTAAGGGCTTACCTGTCGATTGGACTGTGCTTGCAAGTACCACCGCAATTACGGTGGGGATGACCGTGGCATTAGTGCTGGCACTCGCACAAAAATTAAAATCAGAAAAAGTGGTGATGTCATTAAGTTAATCTTTATGACAATACGCTGAGTTGGTATTAAGATGAATAACTCGATAGAATTAACATTACAGCAACAAGACCGCTTTCAAACGGCGTATCAACATATATTGAGTTATTCTTTGAAACGTACTGCAAATTATCAGCAAACATTCACCCAATGGATGACAGAGTATGAAAAATTACTCCGTCATATCATTACCGGATTTGAAGCAAAACCGTCAATTCAAGATGAGCTTTTTCAAGAAATAGCCCTCAATCTTTGGCGGGCACTACCTAGCTTTAGAAATGACTGTACGGTAAAAACTTTTGTCGCTCGTATTGCTCATAATGTTTTAGCTACGCATGTTGCCAAAGCAGTAAAAAGTGTCAAGGTAGAGCAAAGTATTGATGATATTTGCCAAGAGACAGAGCAAGATAAAATTCAACCTACACCCCATCAGAGCTTAGAAAAACAACGTAGACAACAACGTTTAGCTCAATCTATTAGGCAACTTAAACTTGAACAACAGCAAGTGATCACCTTAGCGCTCGAAGGCATGAGTTATCAAGAAATTGCCGATATTTTAGTGATATCCGTTAATCTTGTTGGTGTGCGTTTACAACGCGCAAAAATCGCTTTGAGTAAGTTAATGGAGGCGGTATGAACGAAGAAGATTCCCTGTTACATAAAAAAAGTAAAGTGATTTTATCTACTCAAAGTCAAGCTGAGGCGATACTTGATGTTGCAACTTTACCCAAGAATAAAGCGACTAAACCACTCGATAGTTCGGTAATTGATGAACAATGGGCGCAGATGAGCCAAGACTGGCAAAGCCAACCTATTATTAAAACCGATATTAACCGTTTACTTAAACGAACAAAGCAAAGAACTGTGTGGGCTAAATCTTTATTAGTCATAGATATTATGGCTACGTTGGCTATGTTGTTTGTTGCTAGCTATATGTGGCTCAGTGGCTCGAAAGATCAAGCAACCATTATTTACTTAGGTGGTGGTGGCATTCTTTCCATTATTTTTGTAATATTTGCCATTAAAGCTCGTTTATCGGCATGGAAAATAACTTGTGGCAGTCCTGATAAAGCAATTGAACATGCCATTCTCGGTTGTCAGTCGTCTATTAGCTACATCAAGTTAATAAAGTTCTCTTGTCTCATTATTGGGCCCTTTGCCAATTGGTATGTTTTTGCTGTCACCGAGCAATTAGAAAAATCGCCCATTGTTGGTCTAGCTATTTTGAATATATTTCTGGTGAGTATTTGGCTTGTCAGTCAGTCTTTTTATATAAAAAGGCAAGAAGAGTTAAAACAACTAAATGATATTTTAATAAAATAAATATTGGTTATTTCTTAATAAGATAGATTATATTTTGTTTTTCTGCTTTATTTCTGTTTTAAATTTCTTGTTATTGCTTTTTTTCTTCGTTATATTCTATTTACTGTTAACGTTGATCAAAGCTGTAAAAGTTTTTATCGATAATAACAGCAACACTCTTGGCATATTAGATTACTAAATGAGCTAAAGCTTGTACCTTTATCCGTGTACAACTGAGCTGATTTCAGGCAATATACGCCGCATAAATTTTGCTATCCATTAGACAATTGTCTGTAACAGCTAAGGCTGAATAATTGAGGAAAAACCATGTTTACACGTGATATGAATATTGCTGATTTTGACCCGGAACTTTATCAAGCGATGAGCAATGAGAAAGTTCGCCAAGAAGAGCACATCGAACTTATTGCTTCAGAAAATTACTGTAGCCCGCGTGTTCTTGAAGCACAAGGTTCTCAATTAACTAATAAATATGCTGAAGGTTACCCAGGCAAACGTTACTACGGTGGTTGTGAATTCGTAGATATCGCTGAGCAATTAGCCATAGACCGTGCAAAAGAATTATTTGGCGCAACTTACGCGAACGTGCAACCTCATGCTGGTTCTCAAGCTAATGCTGCAGTTTTTCAAGCGCTTGTTACTCCAGGTGGTAAAGTGTTAGGAATGAGTTTAGCTCACGGTGGTCATTTAACGCATGGTTCTCATGTTAGTTTTTCTGGCAAGTCTTACGAAGCATTTCAATACGGTCTTCACCCAGAAACAGGTGACATAGATTACGAAGAAATGGAACGTTTAGCACAAGAACATAAACCAGAAATGATCATTGGTGGTTTTTCTGCTTTCTCTGGTGTTGTTGATTGGGCACGTATGCGTAAAATCGCAGACGGTGTTGGCGCATACTTTTTCGTTGATATGGCTCATGTTGCTGGTTTAATTGCCGCCGGTTTATATCCAAACCCAGTGCCACATGCGCATGTTGTTACTACAACTACTCATAAAACATTAGCCGGTCCTCGTGGCGGTTTAATTATTTCGGGTTGTGATGATGAAGCTATCTATAAAAAATTAAACTCTGCTGTTTTCCCAGGTGGCCAAGGTGGCCCATTAATGCACATTATTGCAGCTAAAGCGGTTGCATTTAAAGAAGCATTAGAACCTGAGTTTAAAGTTTATCAACAGAATGTTTTAGACAATGCTAAAGCTATGGTTGCTGTTCTTCAGGAACGCGGTTACAAAGTTGTTTCTAACGGCACTGAAAACCACTTGTTGTTACTTGACTTAATTGATAAAGATATTACAGGTAAAGATGCTGATGCTGCATTAGGCCGTGCCCATATTACGGTAAATAAAAACTCAGTACCTAACGACCCACGTTCTCCGTTTGTAACTTCTGGTTTACGTTTAGGTACTCCGGCTATTACGCGTCGTGGTTTTGGTGTTGTTGAAACTCAAGCATTAACGGGTTGGATTTGTGATATTTTAGACGATATCAACAATGAACAGACGGTTACTGATGTTAAAGCCAGTGTTAAAGAACTTTGTTCACGCTTCCCTGTATACGCGTAAATTAAGCTAACGACTTTAGTGTCTTAAGCGATATAGCTGTGGCGCTTAAAGTCTAATGGGAAAAGCTATAAATAAGTTAATGTAACAATAGCTTAATTAGACTAAAATGGCCGCATTAGCGGCCATTATTGTTTCTGTCAATTAAACAGAGCTATGTGTCGAAAGTACCGAGTCCATTAAGATAAAAATATACTTATTGGGATTGGTATAACCTTTTTTGGAGCTTTCCATGTATTGTCCTTTTTGTAGAGCCTTAGATACCAAAGTCATTGACTCTCGCTTGGTCTCTGACGGTCATCAAGTTCGCCGTCGCCGCGAATGTCTAGCCTGTCATGAGCGCTACACTACCTTTGAAACTGCTGAGTTAGTTATGCCACGTATTATTAAAAATGATGGTTCACGTGAGCCTTTCAATGAAGATAAAATGCGTAATGGTTTAGTGCGAGCACTCGAAAAACGTCCGGTGAGTGTCGAGCAAGTCGAACTATCGATTAATAAAGTCAAATCAAAACTACGTGCCACTGGTGAGCGAGAAGTATCGAGTGAGTTGCTTGGTAATATCATCATGGAACAATTAAAAGAATTAGATAAAGTCGCTTATGTGCGTTTTGCCTCGGTTTATCGCTCTTTTGAAGATATTCGCGAATTTAGTGAAGAAATTGCGCGCTTAGGTAATGAAAAATAGATGAAAGAATTTTCAGCCGAAGATTACCGTTTTATGCAACGGGCTATAATGCTTGCCAAACAAGGACATTTTACCACCTCGCCTAATCCGCGCGTTGGTTGTGTTTTGGTAAAAGATGGTGAAATTGTCGGAGAAGGTTTTCATCAAAAAGCGGGTGAAGGTCATGCTGAAGTTAACGCGTTAGCAATGGCGGGTAAAAATGCGCAAGGTGCAACCGCTTATGTAACACTTGAGCCTTGTAGTCATTATGGGTTAACGCCGCCCTGTGCTAAAGGACTTATTCTTGCCGGTATTAAACATGTCATAGCGGCGATGGTTGATCCAAATCCTAAAGTTGCTGGTAATGGTTTGAAAATGTTAGCACAAGCGGAAATATCTTCGCAACACGGTTTGTTAAGACAAGCGGCTGAAGATTTAAATGTTGGTTTTATCAAACAAATGACCACAGGTTTGCCCTACGTCCGTTGTAAATTAGCGGCGAGTTTAGATGGAAAAACCGCGATGAAAAATGGTGAAAGTAAATGGATTACTTCCCCTCAAGCTCGACAAGATGTCCAGCGTTTACGTGCACAAAGTTGTGCGATTATCAGTGGTGCTGACAGTATATTAACCGATAATGCAAAAATGACGGTACGTTGGTCTGAGCTAGGAGAATTAAAAGCTAGTTATCAAAAGGAAGACGTTAGGCAACCGATAAGAGTGATTATAGATACAAAAAATCGCTTAACGCCTAACTTAGCTTTATTTAATGAGCACAGCCCAATAATTTTAATTCGTCGTACCATTGAAAACATTCATCAATGGCCTCATTTTGTAAGGCAGGTGGTTTTACCTGTAGTCAATACATTAGCTAATGAACAACAGATTGACTTACATGCATTACTTCAATATTTAGCTAAGCTAAATTTAAATGATGTACTCATTGAGTCAGGTGCTCGATTAGCGGGTGCTTTTATTGAAAAAAATTTAGTCGATGAATTGATTTTATATCAAGCCCCTAAATTGATGGGTGCAGACAGTAAAAGCTTAGTGAATATGACAAGCATTGAAAGCTTGAGCCAAGCAAAAGAACTAAATATAATTGATTTACGTATGATCGGCAAAGATATCCGTATTATTGCTAAACTTTTACCGTAAAATTTTAGTATGGTGTTGAGTTTTACTTGACCTAAAAATGACTTAAAGAGTGATTATGTTCACAGGAATAATTGAAGCAGTTGGTAGCATTCAAGCGATAAACATTACTGGACAGGGTGCAAGAATTGTTATTTCCACCGGTTTATTAGATATGAGTGATGTTAAATTAGGTGATTCAATAGCGACCAATGGCATTTGTTTAACCGTTGTCGCTTTTGACTCATCAACTTATAGTGCCGATGTTTCTAATGAAACCTTACAGCGTACTGGCTTTGTTGATTATCAAACAGGGCAGGCTGTTAATTTAGAAAAAGCCATGTTACCCACCACTCGTTTTGGCGGACATATGGTGTCTGGCCATGTCGACGCTGTGGTTGCAATAACCTCGATTGAACATAATGGTAATAGCCTAGAATACTGGCTTGAAATGCCAAGTGATTTAGCGCCATACATTGCCGAAAAAGGCTCTATCACAATTGACGGCACGAGCTTAACAGTTAACAGTGTCACCGATGATAAATTTCGTCTAACGATCGTTCCTCACACTAACGCGCAAACCATTATTGCTCAATATAAAGCGGGCACTAAAGTCAATTTAGAAGTTGACTTAATCGCCCGTTATATCGAAAGGCTATTAACAAAAAAAGCCGCTAGCACGGCCGAGCACCATAGTTCTGGTGTGACTCATGAACTATTAGCACGTAACGGTTTTATGAAGTAAACAAACAAGGTGGCGTCTGTATATCAAGCGCACTATTGTATTCCTCAAAATTATGAAAAAAAATTAAATAAAAGAGATGATCATGAATTTAAATACCCCACAAGAAATTATTGACGATATTGCTCAAGGTAAAATGGTCATTTTGATGGACGATGAAGACAGAGAAAATGAAGGTGACTTCATTATGGCTGCTGAAAAAGTAACCCCCGAAGCCATTAATTTTATGGCGACTCACGGTCGTGGTTTAATTTGTATGCCGATGACGGTTGAAAAATGCCAGCAGCTCAAGTTACCTTTGATGGTTGAAAAAAATGACGCTCAATTTAGCACTAATTTTACGGTGTCAATTGAGGCCGCTCAAGGAGTAACTACCGGGATTTCTGCTGGCGATCGTGCAACGACTGTATTAGCTGCTGTTGCCAAAGATGCTAATCATTTAAGTATTGTTCAGCCGGGGCATATTTTTCCATTAATAGCCAAAGATGGAGGTGTATTAAATCGCGCAGGCCATACGGAAGCTGGAACCGATTTAGCGCGTTTAGCGGGTTTAGAGCCTGCCGCCGTTATTGTTGAAATACTCAATGAAGACGGTACTATGGCGCGCCGCCCAGACTTAGAAATTATTGCTGAAAAGCATGATTTAAAGATGGGCACCATTGCCGACTTAATTGAATATAGAAATGCTAATGAGACCACTATTGAACGTGTCTCTCAATGTAAGTTACCAACAGCCTTTGGAGAATTCGATTTAACAGTATTTAAAGACACCATTGATGGACAGGCGCACTTTGCCCTAACTAAAGGTGAGATTAAAGCTGACGAACCAACACTAGTTCGTGTTCATCTAGAAAATACCTTTAGAGATTTATTATTTAGCCAACGTGAGAGTGTTGCTCAATGGCCAATGGCTAATGCTTTAGAAAAAATTGCCAAAGAAGGCGGTGTTTTAGTACTTTTAGGTAAGCATGAATCTACTGCGGAGTTAATTTCTCAAGTTGAAAAGTATGCAAAAATTGATGCGGGTGAAGTTGTTAATGAAATAAAGCGTCATGTTGGCTCTCGTAACGTTGGCGTAGGCTCACAAATCCTTTCTAACTTAGGTGTTAGTAAGATGCGCTTGTTAAGTTCACAAACTAAGTATCATTCGTTATCAGGATTTGGTCTTGAAGTTGTTGAATATATAGCGGAATAATTAACGTTAGTCCGAGTTTGTTCATCTATAGAAATATTTTTATAGATGAACATTTAAGCTTGTGATTGCGTTAAAATTGATAGCGATAACTCACTGATATTTCTCTGCCTTTTCCTGGTACTTCACCGTTAAATACTCTTGGGTCGAAGACAACATAATCTTTATCCAGTAAATTTTGCGCAATGAATGAAAGTTGCTGTTTTTTATCAAGCTCATAAGTGACTTTACCTGAAATTAAAAAATACTGTTTTTGTATAAAACGGACATCATTAATTGGAGGTAGTGTTACTTCATCTCGCCAAATACCATTAACATTGAATTTCCATTGTCCTGACTTATAGCTTAAATTGGCGCTACCAAAGTGTTTAAAACTCTCGTTAATGGGGTCATCAAAGAGATGGGTGTAATTGACTGAAAAACGTAATTTTGGCGTTAATTCAACACTGGCACTGCTTTCTAAACCACTAATTTCCATATCAACATGGTTAACAAAAGTAAATTGTGCGTCGCCATCGTCAGGAACCTTATTTATAAAGTCTCGTAAATCATTATGAAAAAAGACCAGTTCACTGGAAAAATCATTATGTTGATATATCCAAACGAGCTCTGTTGTTTTGACAAACTCTGAGGATAAATTAGGGTTGCCGTTAGTCACACTGTCATTTGAATAAAGTTCGTTGTTTACCGGAGTACGAAATGACTCACCATATTGCAGTTTTAAGCTATGGTTTTTATTGGCTTGCCAAACGGCTGCGGCACGCGGTGACAGTTTATGATCAATATCTATCACATTGTCATACCTAGCCCCTAAAAATAAACTAATATTATTGGCGACTTGCCACTTGAGTTGACTGTAAATTCCATGCATTGCTTGGGCTTGGTTTAACGCTTTTGTTTCAGGCATCACAGCGATAGCGACAATTTTGTCGAGATAATTTTCATCACTAACGATAATCCGCTCTTGCTGATAATCATAGTAAGTGACGGCGTTACCCGATTGAAATTGATTAGCGCGGCGATATTCAACCCCAGAATTGAGATGAATACGTGGATTAACTATCCAACTGTGATCTAGGTTTACATCGCTTGATTGAGTGCGCCAAAAGGGCCCCACCAAAAAATCATTTTCGATAAGGCCAGACTCTTCTGCTAAGGCCATCCCAGCAGACTTGATTTCAAAGAGGCTATAAGACGCCTTAATCTCTAGCTGATGCTTGTCATTGTGCCATATCTTACTTTTACCCGATATTGAAAAGCTTTCACTGGTGTGGATATTATCGACAGAATAGCCACCAAGATTAATAAATTCATCGAGTTCATTTTCGCTGTAGCGGATGTTAAGTTTATTATTTTTATAGTGTGCACCGAGTTCTAAATAGGTATTACTATAGGGGTCTTTAACTTGGCGATTCAATGGTGAGGTATATTGATGGCCATTAGACTTCTCAATCGAAATATTACTGTGTAAACGTAAGTTTTTAGAGAGCGACTTTTGCCAGCTAGAGGAAAGTTGCTTATAACCTTTTTCACCTATACTTACTTTAAGCTGCTTAACTGATTGTTGAGTAATTATATTTAACACACCTAAAAAAGCATTGCTGCCATAAAGCGCTGAGCCAGGACCTCGAATAACTTCAATACGTTCAATAATATCAATGGGAATATGGGGGGTATAAACGGAAGCTTTACCAAAGGAAACTTCATTAAGTCGTTCGCCATTGAGCATAACAAGAATATAACCATTGTCTAAATAAACGCCACGTGCATGTTCTTTCGGGACTGCTCCCACCCAATCACCACGAGTCATTTGAAAGCCAGGAACAAAATTCATCACATCATAGGCATTTTTCACCCCTAATGATTCAATATCAGTGCGTTCAAAGACCGTGATTGTTGAAGGTACTGTTAGAACAGTTTCTTCAGTTTTTGTCGCTAAACTAATACGTACTTGCATTAGTTCTTTTATGCTGAGATCAAAGATGTCTTTTTCAACGACAGCAGCAAAACTACTATTAAGGGTAACAATGAAAAGACAGCTAATAATCCAAACGAAAATTTTCATATAAATTAAAAAATTAATAGTTTTGTCATTAAATTAGTTGGTTCTCCCGTGCAATGCAAGCGAAAAGCGACATCACTTCAGCCACCGGCTAACTTTAGAAGTGAAAGTCGAGATTAAAGGCTAAATTTAGCTGTATTTTCAAAGTAAGCTAAAAGTTATATGGCTTTAGCCACTGGCTAGTTTTAGAAGCGATAGTAGAGATTAAAGCCTAAATTTAGTAACATTGCCTGTTCTATTTTAAGACTATCAATCGCAAAGGTAACTGAAAGCCAGTCATTTTTATATTGGATTTCTGGGGCGTTATTTTCAATATCAAATGAAATCCGTGTTGATGAATTTTCGTGTGCGATATCGAATCCTAAATAATAAAAATTTTGCTCGCCCTGTCTTTTATAACGCGCTAGATAACTTATTTGCTCGCTGTGATGATAAAAACCGATAAAGCTTAATTGTTTAGGTAACTTAAACTGATGTTTGCTGGTTGTTTCTTTACCACGATAAACAGGTAAGTAGGCGACCCCGCCAACACTATTAATAAAAGTACCATCGGTATCTATGTTGCCCGCACTAAAGCCAGATTCGTCAACGGTAAAATGGTTATAGATATCTTTTAAGTCAGCGTTAATAGATAAGTATTGGCTTAGCTGCCAACGTAAATGAATATCAATCGTTATACCTGTGCCATCGGCATCCCAATCATTACTGTTGCGGCGCTTTAAAAAATTATTGGCAGTATAAAACTCATCTAATTGTGCAATGGCAGATATATTGCCATTAAGATCACTAGCAAGGGTACCCGTTAAGTTAGACTCCCTCGTGACATTTAAGTCCCAATAACCGAGACGTATTTCACTACTAAAGTTTTCAAATTCATATTTATAGCCGATACGTAAACCATTACTACGCTGATGGAATAACTTTAATGCGATATGATATTCTTCTTGTGTGTCGAGTGCTAAATCGTTTTTGTCTAAATAGAATACTTTTGCTGTATCGGGATTTGAATAAACAAAATAATCATAGCGTTGTGCAACACTCAATGACAAGTGCTGCCAATAACTGCTCATACCCACTTCATTTTGTGTAAAACCGTCACTGGCATTTTTTTTTGGTGATTGTCGCCAGTTGTCAGTAATCAGTTGCTTAACGGGTAAAATATTACTAAATGATTGGCTTGTGGTAAATACTTCAATTTTTGTTGAAGCTTGAGAAAAAGTGGATAAAAATATCAATAGTAATAAAAATAAATAATTAACGTTCATTAACTTCCTTAAGTTCTAGCCGTGTTTTCCATGATATTTATTGTAGTTAAACAAAGTTTAAGTTTAATAAAAAACTTAACTTATAAGTAAAAAAATACCAGTCACACACATGACTGGTATTTTATCTCTACTTTTTGTTTAGCTAATGATGGAGGTTATAATGTTTCGGTTGTTTCATCGGTAAATACAAACCAAATAACACCATCACGATCTTCTATATCTGCAACTTTAGTTGCTGAAGAACCTACTACAATACTACCAATAACATCGGATGTTGAATCTTCCACATCATTCATTATGAGTAATACACCTTCGCTGTTATTTACACTAAAAGAGCCTTCTTCATCAGTTTTCATATGGGCAACAAACTTACGCATATTCTCATCGCCAGGCAATTTGTAACTCATTTCAAGATCGAACTTACCGTCATCAAAAGCGGTACGTTGACCTGATAGCATCAAGTTTACTTGGTAATCACCTAAAGTTGCTTCTAATGAGAGCGCAGCACTTAAATCTAAGAAGACATCTTCGTTTTCTAATGATTCATCACTATCTGGATGCGTGTTAACACCAGAAAAGGTTGTACTACCTATAACTATTGAAGCAATATCTTCGGTTGATAGTTCTGCTTCCACTGAACCTACACCGTCGATATATGTTGTTAAGTAAGATCCTCTTCCATTCACTATAAACTGCTTATAAGCTTCTAAAGCATTTGTTGTTGAAAAAGGATTAAAAGGTATCTGCCAATGAAGTTCAGCACTCTCCCAAGTATCAAATGCATAAAAAGGATTCTCTATTAAAGCGATACCATCTTCATCAACTAATACGCCTTCTTCATTGATGTAATCGCTATATGTGTATGATTGAGTAAAGTAATCAGCTAAACCATCATTATTTTCATCAATAGGAGTGATTCGAACTAATAGATAAAACTCATCGTCTATACCAAAAGAAGCGTGTCGGTTTATTAAGAGCTCTTCTACATCTAAATCAACATCATTCGTTGAAAAAGTTCTTATATCTGTAACCTCGTCTCCGATATTACTTGTTACATGGCGAGTAAAGGTAAAGTTAGCCGTGTTCGTATAATCAACACCGTAGACTCGAGTATAAGTATCGTCTTTTACAGTAACTGTGTTGCTGTCATCACTCACCGTTATTGTAAATACATCTTCAATTGGCAAACTCGAAGTAATATTTGCAGCAATTACTGTGACCCCCCCTTCAGCGATTGCAGAATAATCATTATCGCTAAAGAAAACTGATGCACGAGCACCTGTCGTTAAGTTAGTTTCAAGTTCATTACGTTCAAATGCTTTAATCTCAAATATAAATGCATCTGCTGCATTCGCTATTGAAGCGGGATACATTCTATGTGCTTCCATCAACTCTTCAAATGTATCATAGCTACTTGAGCCCCATTCAGGTGTTACTAAATCATGAACTTCACCCTCATTATTAACTAAAGCGTAATCGTCATTGATTATAGAACCCGAATAGCCTTTCCAAGTGTAACTATCAGCAACGCCATCACCATTATCATCATTTGGAGTAACTGTTTCGAAGAAAGCCCATTCGTCTAAATTGGTTGCAGTATCAAAGCCAGCCATTGTGCCATATGTTCGAGGAATTCGTGTTGTAGTGTTGACTCGATGTGGTGTTTCAGTAGATTGATCTGGATTCCAAATTGTTTCTTCGCTACTCCAAGCACCTTGTGTGTCATGAGAGGTAAAAACAAAAGTATAATCGACAGGTTGAGACATTAACTCTGAAGATATTGCATTCAGAGTGTTTTTATCATCAGATACGGTAATCGTATACATATCGGCAACCGGAGCGCCAATGTATTTAAATTCAGGAGCTTCGTAATTTTCTAAGTTTTTAATGTTAACAGTTAAAGTTGCTCTAATTAAGTTACCTTCTAACGAGCTAAACCCACCACTTAAGGTTAGCATTTCTGGAAGAATATTAGTTTCGGTACTCTTTAAGTATCGATCAACTTCACGCATAGGGTTACCATTTTCATCCCTAATAATTATGTAATTTTCATCTCTTGCATATTGTTCAACTGCATCTAAAACATGTGATTTAACCGGCATTAGCTTAGTTTTAATCATGCCAGTAAAAGCGACGGGGTCTATTACCGTATCACTTGCTTTTTGTTCTAAGATAACTTCAAGCGATAACTCCCCTGAGGTTATTTCTCCTGCGTAGGTATCATCTTCAAGTGAGGTTCGACTGATAGCACTATCAAGGTTAACTTTTGCGAAACTACCTTGAGTTAACGATAGCATGGCACCCGCTGATTCAATTGAACCATCAAGGTTTAAAACAATGCTTAAGCCGTCTTCAGCAAAAACAGCAGAAGCATTTAAGCTGATTTTTTCACTACCTGAAGTGGCACTGATTTTAAATAATATGCCGCCATTAGCCGTTTCTTCATCAAGCGTTATAGAACCTACCGCACCATCAATACTCAAAAATGGGCCTATTGGGAAGGTTCCCTCCGTAATGGTGCCTGCTTCATACCTTATGCCCATTTCTGATAAGGCGTCGGTAACGTCTGCTAGTAATAAAAAGCTCGCTGCTTCAGCCTCAACCATTAAACCAGCACTATCAATGAGCTCGATGTACTTGTCGCCTTCGGTAGTTACACCGGTATTGGCTTCTTTACCCACTTCAAATAGATGACTAAAGAGACGCACATCAGCAACCATAGCTTTTGCTTTAGCAATAGCATCACCTGTTGTTGGTACTTCCGTTTCAGGTTCACTGCGGCCATCTTCATCTTCATTGGCCTCTTCATATTCTGATTGATTTTCTAAGGTGATTTCTTGTTGGTCAAGCTCGCCCAGTATTTCACTGTTATCTTGGCTTGATAATATTGGATCTGCAGCTATCGCTTGAGCTGCAGCAGCTGCGACATCGCCAGCACTATCAAGAACTTCAACTAAAGACAGTTCAAAACCTTCATCGTTATCATCTTGATGTACCAGTAATGCGCCATTGTGTTCGACTATATCTTCAATAACATCGGCTAATCTATTTGATAGAACACCCGTAGCATTTTCTTGGCCGGCAAACAAAACAGACATAATGCCAGCATTGATCAAGCCGTAGCGTAACTCATTAACATTATCTTCACCTGCAACACTGGCTGCATTTTCGACAGCCGTTGGCTCAAGTGCCGTTAAACTGCCCATAATATTAAAAGCATTGGCAATAATAGAAGAGTGCGCTTGTATTGTTGTTTCACTAACTCCGCTTTCATCGGCTTCTATAAGTGCTGCGGCTAAATGGGTGAGAGCTGAAATATTTACATTTGCGGTCCCTGCATTATCACTCCCTACGGTTGAAATCGCTGATAAGACTAAGGTTGGATCAACAGTGGCTAGTGCTATTGGGGCGCCGTGGGCTAATTCACCACAACCTGCAGGAGCATCACATATCATCGTGGTGTTTTCACCTACAGATAATTCTACTTTGATAGCGCCGTCGTAATCTAAAAGGGTAATGGTATAGCTACCATCATCTTCAGTAATAATTGAAGATGCAGCTAACTCGGCATCTTCAAGTTTAACCGCTTTTCCGTCAACGTATTTATAAACAGTAACCACAGCGTTTGCTATTGTGCCTTTTATCGCTTTACCTTTGACAACGGTTTGTATGAGGACTGGAGCAGGTGGTGGTGCTATTGTAGGGGGTTTAGTACTAGAGCTACTGGAGCCACCACAAGCGGTGAGGGCTGAAATTAGCGCAAGAGAAATAATATTTTGAGTGAATTTCATTAAATAATCCTTATTCATATATGAGAAATATATCACGTATATTATTTAAGCAGATAAAGACAAGTTTTTAAAGAAAAAATAATAATTAGTCGTAACAATCTAAGAATAATTAGAAGGAAAGAGAAGGGGGATAAAGATTAAGTCACTAATAATTAACTATTATTAGTGACTTTTGGTGGGCGTTTTAACAATATTTAGCGTTCAATAAAATGGGTTATTTTATCAATAATACCTTTACTATCTAAACCAAGTTCTTGATGAATCTCTTGTTGGGTACCATGCTTGATAAAGGTATCAGGTAAGCCAATATTTAATATTTTAATCGCAACACCTTGGCTTAGTATATATTCATTGACTGCTGAACCTGCGCCACCTGCAATTGCATTATCTTCAACGGTCACAATAACACTATGGCTTTTTACAATGTGGTCGATAAGTGTTACATCAAGCGGTTTTATAAAACGCATATCAATGAGCGTAGTATTTAATTGTTGAGCCGCTACTTTAGCTTCATCAAAAGTACTACCAAAGTTTAAAATGGCAACCTTCGGCTCAGCACTATCAGTGGTTGTTTCTAAAATAGTTTTTGCTTTACCTATTTCAATTGTCTCGCTGATGTCAGGTAAAGGCGCACCGTTGCCTGACCCTCTTGGATAACGAACAGCCGCAGGACCATTATGCTTAAAACCCGTGCTAAGCATCAATTGACATTCTCGTTCATCCGATGGTGCCATAATAACAATATTTGGAACACAACGCATAAAGCTTAAATCAAATGAGCCTTGATGAGTTGGCCCGTCTGCGCCAACAATACCGGCTCGGTCAATTGCGAACAAAACGGGTAAGTTTTGGATCGCCACATCATGAATGAATTGATCGTAACCACGCTGTAAAAAGCTTGAATAAATAGCGACTACCGGTTTTTTACCGCCAATAGCGAGACCCGCAGCAAAAGTTACCGCGTGTTGTTCTGCAATCGCGACATCAAAGTACTGCTTAGGAAAGCGCTGACTAAATTCAACCATGCCAGAGCCTTCACCCATGGCAGGTGTAATGGCTATTAGTGAATCATTATTTTCTGCTGTTCTACAGAGCCAATCGCCAAATATTTTTGAATAAGTGGGTAAACATGGCTTACTCTTTGGCAAACTCGTTTGTGCGGGATCAAATTTAGGGACAGCATGATATTTTATCGGGTCTTGCTCTGCTGCGTGATAACCTTTGCCTTTTTTAGTGGCAATATGAAGGATTTGAGGCCCTTTTAAGTTACGCATATTAGTAATGGTATCAACCAAACCATTGACATCATGACCGTCGATAGGGCCAATGTAATTAAAGCCTAACTCTTCAAAAAAGGTACTGGGTACAACCATGCCTTTTAAATGTTCTTCGGCACGACTTGCTAATTCTTTAATAGGTGGAATACCCTTAAGTATGCGCTTACCACCCTCGCGTATTCCTGTATATATACTGCCAGATAACAATCTAGCAAAGTGATTATTCAATGCACCAACATTTTCTGAAATTGACATTTCATTGTCATTTAAAATAACCAGCATATCGCTTTTAATATCACCAGCATGATTTAACGCTTCAAAAGCCATACCTGCTGTCATTGCGCCGTCACCAATAACAGCAACAACTTTACGATTTTTGGCTTCTTGTTCTGCAGCAACAGCCATACCGAGTGCCGCAGAGATAGACGTGCTTGAATGGCCAACACTTAATACATCATATTCACTTTCTTCACGCCACGGAAAAGGGTGCAAACCATCTTTTTGACGAATAGTATGCAGTTGATCGCGCCGACCCGTTAAAATTTTATGTGGATAAGCTTGATGGCCAACATCCCATATCAGGTGATCAAAAGGCGTTTTATAAACATAATGTAATGCGACCGTTAATTCTATTGTGCCTAATCCAGAAGCAAAATGGCCACTACTTTTACTTACAGAACTTAATAAGTAACTACGCAGTTCTGTACTGGCCTGAATTAGCTGGCTTTTATTTAGCATGCGCAGATCGTCAGGAGAATTTATATTGGCCAATAAAGGGTAGTCGGCAAGATTTATAGTCATATTTATTTTGTTTATTCTTTAAATTGCAAGAGCAAGATCAATGAGCGCGTTTGATAATAAACGTCGCGAATTGAGCTAAGTTATCTGTATTGTAGGGTAAAGTTGCTAAAGCTTGAAGTGCTTGTTGATATAAGTTGTCAGCTTTTTGCTGAGCGCCCTGTAAACCTAATAGCGCAGGGTAGGTACTTTTATTAGAGGAAACGTCTGAACCTGCTGGTTTTCCTAGTTCTTCTTCACTAGAAATAATATCAATTATATCATCGCGCACTTGATAGGCTAAACCAATATGATCAGCAAAAATGGCGAGTTGGTGCTTTTCATCGGCAGAAATATCGTTACTTAACTCTGTAACCATGGTCACAGAAGCTTTTAACAACGCACCTGTTTTTAGTGAGTGTAGTTTTTCAAGTTCAACTAAAGTGATCACTTTATCGGTCGCAGAAATATCAAGTGCTTGTCCACCGCACATGCCTTGGTAACCTGAAGCATTGACTAATTGACGGATTAAGCTAATACGTTTTGATTCAACCGCGGCGCTAAAGTTATGATTAACTAAAATATCAAAGGCAAGTGTCTGTAAACTATCACCTGCTAAAATAGCGGTCGCTTCATCAAACGCTTTATGACAAGTTGGTTGCCCACGACGTAAATCATCATCATCCATCGAAGGTAAGTCATCATGAATTAATGAAAAAGCATGGATACATTCTAATGCTGCCGCAATACCGTCAACGTCAGATAATTCAAGTCCCAGTGCATCACCGGTAATATAACTTAAATAAGGACGCATACGCTTACCACCAATTAATAGGCCGTATTGCATTGCTGATAGCAATTTTTGATCATTTATTTCATAAGCGGCTAATTTGTCGGCAAGGTATTCATTAATGCGCGTTTGATAAAAGTCGAGTTGGTATAATTGGGTCACTAATTACTACCCAAACTTTCTGAGTCAACTTCGTTTTCAAAATCTTCAAGTTGGGCTTTACCATTCTTAGTCAGTAAAATTTGAATTTTTTGTTCTGCATTTTTTAACTTTTCTTGACTGGCTTGGCTGAGATTTAAGCCGCGCTCAAAAAGGGTCATTGAATCTTCTAAACTCAATGCTCCTTGTTCTAAATTCTGAACAATAGTTTCAAGTTCTAAGAGTGATTCTTCAAAGCTTAAGTTTTCTATTTTTTTCTTAGCCATCATCGAGAGTTCAGTGATTAAATATCTAGGCGCAAATTTATACCAAACGCCTTAATTAATCAATAAACTTCAAATGCTTTTGCCCCTTAATGACTATCATATACTTTCTATTGTCGGTCATTCTATGACTACATTGGCGCTTATATTTATCGTTAAAGCGCTGTGGTTAACGATAACTAGATAAATATAAATTGGGTAAGCTTAAATATGGCGAATTTAGTTGGCAGTATTAACTGTCTCTGGACTATACGTTGTTAAAGATATTGAACAATTATTTTGTTCAGCAAAGTTAACCTTAAAAATAGCGACTAATTACTTAAGTTATTGACAATATGGGCGATAATAAACTTATAGAACCGTAAGCCATTCATATGCAGTTTTAACTGCGCGCTTTGGATGGTTACGGTTAAATCACGAGTGTGGATAAGAATATAAGTATTCGCGTATCGTAATACCTTAATGTATTATCAAATAATACGACTATCCGTATCATTTTTTTGTGGAGACTTTTTTGTGGATATAGCAACAATATTAGGTGTAGTAGGCGCAATAGGTTTACTCATTATGGCAATGATGTTGTCTGGTGATATCGGCATGTTTATTGACGTTCAGTCAGTTATTATTGTTTTTGGTGGTTCAATATTTGTTGTTTTATCTAACTATAATCTTGGTCAGTTTTTTGGAATTGGGAAAATTATAGGTAAGGCTTTTATGTTTAAAATTGAACAGCCTGACGACCTTATTGAAAAATCAGTTGAAATGGCTGATGCCGCTCGTAAAGGGGGGTTTTTGGCTTTAGAAGAAGCAGAGATAACTAACGGCTTTATGCAAAAAGGGGTCGATATGTTGGTCGATGGCCACGATGCAGATGTAGTACGTGGCACACTAAAAAAAGATATTGAGCTTACTGCTGAACGCCATGAAACAGGCGTAGGTATGATGATGGCACTTGCTGATGTGGCACCCGCGATGGGCATGATTGGCACCTTAATTGGTTTGGTCGCGATGTTATCAAACATGGATGACCCCAAATCTATTGGTCCAGCTATGGCGGTTGCACTACTAACAACCCTATATGGAGCATTCCTCGCTAACGTTATTGCCATTCCTATAGCGTCAAAACTCAGGCTTCGCCTTGCTGAAGAAAAAATGAACCAGGAGCTTATTCTTGACGCTATTCTGGGTATTCAAGACGGACAAAATCCACGTGTCATAGAAGGGTTACTTAAAAACTATCTTGCTGAAGGTAAACGTGCTGTAAATACCACAGAAGAAGAGTAACGGGAGTAATTTATGGCTGAAAAATGTAAATGTCCACCTCCGGGGCTTCCCGCTTGGATGGGTACTTTTGCTGACTTAATGTCACTATTGATGTGCTTTTTCGTTTTGCTGTTATCTTTTTCTGAAATGGATGTTTTAAAGTTTAAACAAATTGCAGGTTCGATGAAGTTTGCGTTTGGTGTACAAAATAAGATTGAAGTAAAAGATATTCCTAAAGGCACCAGTATTATTGCGCAAGAATTTCGCCCAGGTAAACCTGAGCCAACACCTATAGAAGTTATTCAACAGCAAACCATGGAAATGACCCAACAGATGTTAGAGTTTCAAGCAGGTGATGAAACCTCTGCTGGTGGTCGACAAGAACAACGAGGTACAGAACGTGGTGGACAATCACAAAGTACTGCAGATGAAATGTCAGCCCAGGCAATGCAAAAGGCTCAAGACGAATTAGAGCAGGCTTCGCAAGAGCAAGTAAATGAATTAGTTAAAAAAATTGCTGATCAATTAGAACAACAAATTCAAGATGGTGCCATAGAGCTTGAATCTCTCGGACAACAAGTGATTATTCGTATTCGTGAAAATGGTTCTTTTCCTTCGGGTTCTGCTTTTTTACAACCACAGTTTCGCCCTATTATTAGAGAAATAGGTGAGCTACTCAACACGGTTCCGGGTGAAATTATGGTTTCTGCACACACAGATGATCGCGGTATTAGTTCAGAGTTATTTTCTTCAAATTGGGATTTATCAAGTAAACGAGCTGTCGCTATTGCTCATGAATTAATTAAAGTCCCTGAGTTTGACCAGTCACGTTTACTGGTTGTTGGTCATGCCGATACAAGACCGGTAGTGCCTAATACTAACGCGCTAAATCGCAGAAGAAACCGTCGTGTTGAGATTTCAATTAACCAAGGTAAAGCAAAGGAAACCGAACCTGTTTCTATTATTAAATAATAAATTAAGCCGATAAATTCAACTATCGTGATGGCGTTAAGTGATAAACCCCCGTTTATTGCTTAGCGTACATTTTTCAACTTACTCTTCATTTCAACTTACTCTTTATTTCAATTTCGTGTATAATTCGCGCCATTATTTTTGTCGGCCGATTATGGCCTTTAGTCTAGTTTTATATTTAGGGTCGTTTGTTCATGAAATTCATCGTAAAACTCCAATCTGAAATTGCTGTAAAGAGTCGCCCGGTTCGTAAGCGCTTTACTAAAATTTTAGAATCCAGCATTAAAAATGTTTTACGACGTGTTGATGAGCAAATTACCACTCAGGCAAACTGGGATAATATAGAGGTTAATACTAAAAATAACTGTCCTAAAAATCGTTTGGCACTTATTGATACCTTAAAATGCGTGCCGGGCATCGCTCATTTTCTTGAAGTTCAACAAACAACCTATACAGATGTGCATAACATTTTTGAAAAAACATTAGCAGCACACGAAAAGACAATTGAAAATAAAACGTTTTGTGTAAGAGCCAAACGAATTGGAACACACGACTTCAATTCCTTACAAGTTGAACAATATGTTGGCGGTGGTTTAAACGAGCACGTTGAATCCGCTAAAGTTAAATTGAAAAAACCTGATGTAACTATTCGATTAGAAATAAAAGATGAATACTTATTTATTGTCACAGAACGACATCAAGGACTAGGTGGTTTCCCAATAGCAAGCCAAGAAGATGTTTTATCATTAATGTCAGGTGGTTTTGATTCGGGTGTATCAAGTTTTCAAATGATCAGAAAGGGTGCTCGTACTCATTACTGTTTCTTTAACTTGGGTGGCGCTGCGCATGAAGTTGGCGTAAAACAAGTGAGTTACTACTTATGGAATAAATTCGGTGCATCACACAAAGTAAAGTTCTTTTCGGTTGATTTTGAACCGGTTGTTGCTGAAATTTTAGAAAATGTTGAAAACGGTCAAATGGGCGTTATTCTAAAACGTATGATGATGCGTGCTGCTGCGAAAATAGCGAAAAGAGCGAATATAGAATCTTTAGTTACGGGTGAAGCGTTAGGTCAAGTATCTAGCCAAACATTAACTAATTTAAATGTGATAGACCGAGTTACTGATACGTTAATTCTCCGTCCATTAGTCGCTTATGATAAACAAGATATTATTGATATCGCCCGTAAAATTGGTACTGAAGACTTTGCTAAAACTATTCCGGAATATTGTGGTGTAATATCAAAGCGCCCAACCATTAAAGCGGTATTATCTAAAATTGAAGCAGAAGAAGAAAACTTTGATTTTGATGTTTTAGACAAGGTTGTTGAAGCAACGCGTATGTACGATATACGTGATATTGGTAAAGAAAGTGAAGAAGAAATTCATGCAGTTGATACAGTAGACGATCTTCCTAGCGATTCAATCGTTATTGACATTAGAAGCCCTGATGAAGAAGACGAAAATCCTCTAGAACTTGAAAACGTCAACGTTGTTCATATTCCTTTTTATAAGCTATCTAATAAGTTTAGTGAGCTAGAGCAAGACAAAGAATATTTACTGTATTGTGATCAAGGTATAATGAGTAAGCTACAAGCACTTTACTTAATTGGTGAAGGCTATAAGAACGTTAAAGTTTACCGTCCTTAATATGACTCGTTAACTCGGGTCAATATTTATCCTCAAGTGCTTTAACAGCTAACCATAGTTGAGTATTCATCGCTGTGGTTAGTTTATGTTTCTCCCCTAAACGGTGAATGTAACCGTTGATATACTCTATTTCTGTACGACGTTTATTACGCACATCAGCGCGCATCGAAGAGGTGTTTCTATTGGTGCTTTTAGCAACATTATGGATTAGCTGTCGTAATAAAATTTCACTTAATATTACGCCTTCCTTCGTCGCTACAGCAACGACTTCACTGATAATATCTTCGGTCATTCTTTGGTAAGCTTTTTGATTTACTTCACCATTTTCAATGTCGTTTAGTGCTGAAATAGGGTTGATCACACAGTTAATGGCTAGCTTTTTCCATTGCGCTTGTTGAATGTTTTCTTGCCAGCTAAGCTGTTTCAGGCTTTTATTAAGGTGTTCTAACAATTGCTTTTGCTTTATTGAGTCCAGCGTCCCATAAATAATACCCAGATCGCTATGGCCCATACCTGTATGTTTAACATGATAAGGGGCGACTTTTTTAGCGCCTTGCGTAAGTAACAAAGCCAATAAACATTGTGATGGTTTAAGTCGTGGGCTAATTTCTTCGAGAGTTCCTAAACCATTGTGGGTAAGAATAATAACTGCATCGTCACTGATTAAATGATCAACAGCTTTCAACGCCTCGGTGACTTGATAAGATTTTACACAAAAAATTATAACGTCAGCACTGGCTATTAATTGGTTATCAGCCATTGTAAATGGAAAGCTTTTTGCAATATCATTCATTTCACTAAAAAGGTAATCAGATAATGTTGTTGGCGTTGACGGCCACAATGACACTAAGTTATCACCTTGTTGGTTAATTATCGCTTGAGAAAGCCGATGATAACAAAGTAAACCTATTGCACCTTGGCCAACAATAACAATATTCATCTTATCTTTTTATGCCTTTGGGCTGTTGATAAAGTAAAAAAATCCACTGAAGAACAGCAAAGAAAGATATGCCTACAACATCAGCGACAAAGTCAAAAAATTCCCCACTGCGAAAGCCTAAGTAATACTGGCTTAATTCAGTCAATGCACTATAAAAAAATAAACAAATAACCGTATTGATTAAAGGTAGTTTCATCAAACCGACTAAAATCCAAGTCAGACCAAAAAAACCAATAACATGGCCAATAGTATCTATTTGTATTTTATTAATAACGGTGGTTTTTAAATCGTCAGGGATCAAAAAAATCAGTGCTAATACCAGTAAAAAAACTAATATAATTAGTAGTTGAATGTAACGTTTCATTAAAGGGTAATTTTATGAAGTCATTAGTTTAGAATTATTCATCATAACATGTGAAAATAGCGGTTGCGATCACCTTTACCCGCTAGTGGTAATCTTGCTAAGATTGCCAACACTTAAATTATTGAATTATCGAAAGGTCAAGATCATGCCCTCAATGGATATCGTTTCCGAAATTAATTTGGAAGAAGTAAGAAATGCAACTGAAAACTGCAAGAGAGAATTAGAAACGCGTTTTGATTTTCGTGGTGTTGAAGCGAGCATTGAATGGAAAAAGCCCAATGTGGTAATAAAAGCTGAAGGTGACTTTCAAATAAAACAACTGGTAGATATGGTGCGCGTGCAGTTGGCAAAGCGTAATATCGATGCTAAAGCCCTGACCCTTTCTAATACTGAGCATACAGGTAGAACCTTCACTCAAAATCTTTCATTTAAAGAAGGTATTGAGCAGCCTATCGCTAAAAAAGTCATTAAGTTAATTAAAGACAGTAAGTTAAAAGTACAAGCGGGCATTCAAGGCGATCAAGTACGAGTGACTGGTAAAAAGCGTGATGATTTACAAGCGGTCATGCAATTAATTCGTGAAGGCGATCTAGAGCAATCTTTTCAGTTTAATAACTTTCGCGACTAATACCGAGCTTTCTTCATACGTTCAGTCTTTGAAGGGTGAATATCTCAATACTAAAAAACAGCACTATCGGTGCTGTTTTTTTATACGTTTACTTTTTGTTTTACCTGGTAAGTAATCTTATCTTTACAAGTACACGATGATTTTAGTGACAAATTGCTTACCTTTAGACAATTAACGCTGTTGTTTTGATGACACATTAAGTAGATTAACCGCATTCTAATAATAATAAAGATTACGTTTAATGAGTGTTTCAAGAGGTGGGTTTAGTTCTCGGATTGGTTTTATCATGGCAGCGGCAGGTTCCGCTGTTGGTTTAGGCAATATTTGGGGATTCCCAACACAAACAGCAAGTAATGGTGGTGCTGCTTTTGTTTTAGTTTATTTAGTTTTAGCCTTTTGCTTAGCTTACCCTGCATTTATGGCCGAATTATTGATAGGCCGATACGGGCAAGCGAATGCAGTTAGCTCGTTAGAAAAAATGTCACGCAGTCTTTGGCAGAAAAAATTCGCCTTCTTTGTTGGTTTTGGAGGCATAGTTTGTGCGGCACTTATTCTTAGTTTTTATGGGATTTTAGCTGGCTGGATGATGTCTTATGCCGTTGAACCCGTTTTAACCTTTGTTGGTTTAAGTGATGCAGCGCAATGGGTTATTTCACAATCTTTGTGGCGTAATTTAGGCTTTACCGCCTTATTCATGATCTTGACCGTTTTTATTATTCGCCATGGCGTTGAAGATGGTATAGAAAAATGGTCAAAACGTTTAATGCCAATGTTGATCGGTTTATTAATACTGTTAATTATTTATGTTGTTACCTTAGATGGTGCAGCTGAGGGATTAAATGCTTATTTGAACCCTGACTTTTCCCGTGTATTTGAAGCTGATTTATTAATTAGCGCATTAGGGCAAGCCTTCTTCTCTTTGTCACTAGGCACCAGTGTGATGATTATTTATGGTTCATATATTTCTAAAAAAGAGAATTTAATTACCCTAGGTGCACAAGTCACGCTTATTGATGTGTCTATCGCATTCCTAGCCGGCTTATTAATTATTCCTGCTATGTATGTTGCTCAAGCGCAAGGCGTGGCGATATTTGCTGATGATGGCAGTTTAATCAATGGTTCAAGTCTGGTCTTTACTGTCTTACCCAGTTTATTTGAAAGCATGGGTAATGTGGGCAGTTTTGTCGCTTTTGCTTTCTTCTTATTAATGTCTATTGCCGCTTTAACATCTTCTATTTCAATGCTTGAAGGACCGGTATCTTACGTGGTTGAGCGTCATGACCTTCCAAGAGAAAAAGCGACCACCTTAATTGGTATTGGTATTTTCTTATTGAGCGTGGTTATCGTTTTAAATATTGAAACTATGCTCGATTTTGTTGCCATTGCTGCTACGCAATATGGGCAACCTATTATAGCGATGCTATGTTGTGTTTTTGTTGGCTGGATTTGGCATAGAAATGATGTGCTTATGGAGCTTAAGCAAGGTCATGATAGTGCAGAGCATAGTGTGTTTTGGAAAATCTGGCCTTGGTATACCAAGTTTGTTTGTCCAACAGCGATAGGTGTTGTGTTTATTCATTCATTAAATCTTTTTTAAAACAGTAGAATTTAAAAATGAACATAAAAAAAGCGAGCTAAGCTCGATTTTTTTATGTTCACAGTATCAGTGAATTGGTTAGGATGACTATGCGTTAGTAAGTGGGATGGTGTTTTTCTTTCACCTTTGTCGTCATGCTGAATTTATTTCAGTATCAGGATGACGCTTTCAACAGGAGGCAATTGTTAGCTTATATTTGGCCAAGTAAGTGACCAAGGGGTCTTAATGGCCTCTAATTGTTGTTGGCAAGATTCACTTAAATATTTTTCTCCAGAAGATGGGCAAAGTACAAATTGATATTTTTCCCCATCTAAAGTGAAGCTCAGCGCGAATGCATGTAAATAACCACGTTGCTCTTGATAAGCGTCTTGCGTTGCGTAAAGTGGATCACCGAGTATTGGAGAGCCAATACTGGATAAGGCAACACGTAGTTGGTGGGTTTTACCACTTCGCGGTTTTAATAAATACAAACGCAGACCATCGCTAAGTGAATACGACAAGAACTGTGTAATCGCGGGGTTGACTTGTGTTCGTAGTAATTTCCACATGCCTCGGCGACTTTTTTCCATATCGCCTTTAATCAAACCTTGTTTTTTCTTAGGTTTTTTATCACTGATCGCCAGGTAATATTTTTCAACCTTATGTTGTTCAAATAACGTTTGAAACTGTTGCGTAGTCGCTAAGTTTTTTGCAAAAATCATTAAACCTGAAGTCATTTTATCAAGGCGATGCACCGGGAATAAATCATCAAATTTACCTTGCGCTTTTCCCTGTTTTTTAACTTGGTTGAAAAAACCTTGCTCAAGGTCGCCTTCATCATGGAAGTTAACATCGGCCGGTTTCTCTACAATAATAAAATTATTGTGTTCAAAAATTATATTAATCGATTGCACTTATGAGAGCCCTAATCCTACCAAGATATAAAGAATAATTGTGAGCACAGCACCAAATAATGCATAAGGTAATTGTGTCTTAACATGTTCGAAATGATCACAACCACTGGCGATGGATGCAACCACGGTAGTATCAGAAATAGGAGAGGCGTGGTCGCCAAATACGCCACCACCTAACACTGCAGCGACTAAAAATTCTATCGGTAACCCACTCTGTTGAGCGATAGGTACAGCAATAGGCACCAATATAGCAAAAGTTCCCCAAGAGGTTCCTGTTGCAAAAGCCATTAACGCCGCGGCAATAAAAATAACGGGTGCCATTAAAAATAACGGCAGTTCAACATTAAATAATTCACTGACATAAATACCTGTGCCCAAGCCTTTTATTGCGTCACCAAAAGCAAATGACAAGACTAAAATGGCAACAGCAGGAAACATATGTTTAATGCCTGCAGCTGAGCTGAGGGTTATTTCTTTAACACTAAGGAGTTTATTCAAGGTAATTAATAGCACTAATAAAATAAAAGCGCTGATGATTGACCAAAACACAGCAAATGAGCCTGAGCCACGGCGTATGTCGCCATCACCTGTTATCCATAATAAAATTAGGGTCAGTGCTAATAACGTTAATAAAGGCAACCACATGATATAGGCTGGCGCTATCTGTTTTACAGTATCTTGTTGCTGATCGGTTACCAAAGACTCTGCTCTTTTCATTGGACCATAAATTTTTCCGCTGTAGGCGGTATAAAAAGCCAATAAAATAGCGATTATTGCGTAAAAATTATAACTAACAGTACCTATTAGAACACCCACTGAGTCGGCAAGTTGATAATCATCAAGTAACCCTAATACATAAGCACCCCAGCCGTTTACTAATAATAAGATGCTTACTGGCGCGCAAGTTGAGTCAATTAGGTAGGCTAGCTTTGCGCGGCTCATTTTATATTTATCAAAGAGTTTCTGACTAGCCATACCAGCAGTAAACATACTTAAATTAGTATCGGTAAAAATACTGGTACCAATAATTGTCGGCAGCATACTCGCTTGTCGAGCGTTTTTGACTAAATTTAATGAAGACAGTTTTTCGATAAAACCATTAACCGCGCCTGATTTATTCATTAGGGTTACTAACGCGCCAATTAATAAACTAAAACTAACAATATAAAGGTTACTGGTAGAAGTGAATACACCACCAATCGCCAAAAAACCATCGGTTATGCCCGTTATTATTTGCCAGTTGGTAGACATTATACTTGCTAAAATTAAACCGCAGAATAAAGCTAATAGAGCGTTTTTTCGCCAAATGGCAATCACAATAGCAACAAGTGGAGGAAGTAATGATAAAGGACTGTCTTGCATGATTTTAACTATTTTCTTATTATTATCTTATAAGGCACTTTACCGTAAGCGCTAATGTTTAGAAACTGCTTTGTAAGAGATTCATACAAATTTGATTAGTTTTATTTTGAAAATAAAACTAGCGTATTACGGTCTAGTGCTTTTAGAAAATGAATGTTTATTTTGAGGATGTCACTTAAGATTGATTTTTAATACGATAAAGTATTGAAAAGTTAATTATTACCCTCAAATAGTCAATAGCAGCTACGCTTAATGTATTAGGGATTATTTTTGAAACTTTCTTTTGATGACTATGTAATGGCATTTAGCCAAGATGAACATTTATCTTCCTTAACAGGCATTGGGCGAGGCATAGAACGAGAAGGCTTACGCGTTTTACCTGAAGGACGTTTGTCATTAGCCCCCCACCATAAAAGCTTAGGCGCTGCGTTAACACATCCTAATATCACTACGGACTACTCAGAAACGTTATTAGAGTTTATTACACCGGTGAGTTTTGATCCCGAAACAACTATCGCGCAATTACAAGATATTCAAAAATATACCTTAAGTAAAATTGATGGCGAACTGCTGTGGCCAATGAGTATGCCATGTTTTGTTGATAATGATGATGCTATACCGCTAGCAAACTATGGTTCATCAAACGTAGGTCAAATGAAAACAGCCTATCGTCAAGGGCTAAAAAATCGCTATGGTAGTATGATGCAGGTTATTTCTGGTATTCATTTTAATTTTTCATTTTCTCAAAATTTTTGGCAAAGTATGCAAAAAATTTCAGAAAATAAGGCACCAATAAATGATTTTATATCAGAAAAATATTTTTCATTATTACGTAACTACAAACGATATTGCTGGTTGATACCTTACCTTTACGGTAGCTCGCCAACTATTTGTGGTTCATTTTTGAAAAATAAAACCACCACGCTTCCTTTCAAAAAGTCAGCGAGTGGTTATATGTACCTTGAGTACGCTACATCGTTGAGAATGAGTGATTTAGGTTACACCAACAGCGAGCAAGCATCGTTGAAAATTTGTTATAACGATTTAAGTGGTTACTTAGATGGTGTACAAAATGCGATTAATTTACCTTCAGAAAAATTTGCTGCCTTTGGTGTAAAGGTTAACGGAAAATATCAGCAACTTAACAGTAATATTTTACAGATTGAGAATGAACTTTATGCGCCTATTCGGCCTAAGCAAGTTGCTAAATCTGGAGAGAAACCCTCAGAAGCATTAAGAAATAGAGGGGTTGAATACATTGAAGTACGCGCCCTTGATGTTAATCCATTCTCTGATACGGGGATAAGCATTGAGCAAGTTTATTTTCTCGATGTTTTCATTACCTATTGTGCCTTAGCAGATAGCCCTTTATTTACTTATCAACAACAAGAAAGCTGCGATGCCAATATGGACGAAGTTGTTGTTCGAGGCAGAGATCCACTTTTACTACTCAATGATAATGGTTGTGATAAATCAGTGAAAGCCTGGGGCAGTGAAATTTTCCAACAAATGGAGAAAGTCGCAATCTTATTAGATAGTGCTTATGGCAGTGACAAATATAGTCAAGCGGTGGCCAATGAACAACAAAAATTGCTTGATCCTAATTTAACACCTTCCGCTCAATTACTTGATTGTGTGGTAAATCAAAATCAAAGCTTAACGGGCATCGCTTTACAAAAAGCACAAGACTATCGTCAACAGTTACTAGCGGCAGATTATCAGGTGTTTAATGAGCAGTATTTTATTGACGCGGCAACAAAGTCACATCAAGGGCAAAAGGATATTGAAAACGCTGACCAAGTAGATTTTGATACTTTTTTAGCTGACTATTTTGGTAAATAGTCTTTAATAATTACTCGCCAGAATAGCGCGTTAGTTAACGTGCTATTCTATCTTTCACTCCTGACAATAAAACTCTTGTTCAAGTATAACCGTTCTCGTAAGACCTCACTTCCTTGTTGCGTTGACTTTACTCATTTCATTTTGCTAAATAATAAGCAAACATTTTGCTAAATAATAGGCAAAAAAAAACGCATTACTTAAAAAAGAATGCGCAACAAAAACATAATAATTAAGGGAAACATAAACACTTATAAAGTAAGAGTGTTAGTTGTGGTTTTAGTTCCATTTATTTAGCTATTTTTATTCATTGTTTTATCGACAGAGTCGTTGGTGATTAAATCGGTTGTTGCGGATAAAATGTTGATACACGTTTACTAGAATTTAGGCAAAAAAAAACGCATTACTTAAAAAAGAATGCGCAATAAAAACATAACTACTAATAACTACTAAGGGAGAAACATAAACACTTATAAAGTAAGAGTGTTAGTTGTGGTTTTAGTTCCATTTATTTAGCTATTTTTATTCATCGTTTTATCGGCAGAGTCGTTGGTGATTAAATCGGTTGTTGCGGATAAAATGTTGATACACGTTTACTGGAATTTAGGCAAAAAAAACGCATTACTTAAAAAAGAATGCGCAATAAAAACATAACTACTAAGGGAGAAACATAAACACTTATAAAGTAAGAGTGTTAGTTGTGGTTTTAGTTCCATTTATTTAGCTATTTTTATTCATTGTTTTATCGGCAGAGTCGTTGGTGATTAAATCAGTTGTTCCGGATAAAATGTTGATAAACGTTTACTGGAATTTAGGCAAAAAAAAACGCATTACTTAAAAAAGAATGCGCAATAAAAACATAACTACTAAGGGAGAAACATAAACACTGCTAAGTAAGAGTGGCAGTTCTAGTTTTAGTTCAATAATGTTTCATTTAAAATGAAAAATATTTTTTACACTACTACTCTCACTATTATCTAGTTGGTATAAGGTCGTCTTTCTGGCATGATAACAATATCCAATCCAATAACGTACTGATGTTATGTCGTTTATTAAACCTTTTCTTATTTCATTGTTCAGCATCATACTCCTCTCAAGTTGTGCTACATCACCGCCAAAAAATCCTGAAAATATCTGTGAAATTTTTCGTGAACACCGTGATTGGTATTTTGCTGCCAAAGAAGTGCGTGAGCGTTGGGGGGTGCCTATCCATGTGCCCATGAGTATGATGTTCCAAGAAAGTTCATTTAGAGCCGATGCTTTGCCTCCTAGAGACTATTTACTGGGTTTTATCCCTTGGGGTCGGGTAAGTACTGCTTACGGTTACTCTCAAGCAAAAACGATGACTTGGGATGATTATATTAAAGAAACAGACAATTCTGGCGCCGACCGTGATGACTTTGACGACGCTATCGATTTTATGGGTTGGTTTATATTTAAAACACAGAAAATTAATAAGGTCTCTAAATGGGATGCTTACAACCAATATTTAAATTATCACGAAGGTTGGGGGGGCTTTAAACGTCGCTCTTATAAACAGAAGCCTTGGCTGGCAAAAGTCGCCCGCAAAGTCGATAACCGAGCACGGCGCTACAGTAGCCAATTAAAAAGCTGTGAAGCAGATTTAAATCATGGTTGGTTATGGCGATTATTTTTTGCATAAAGTTTATTTGTCGATATAACTGTAATTAGCTTTGTGAGCATGGTCTTTTATAAAAAGGTCATGCTTTTTAGTTTTAAGGCTAAATTAAAGCCAATGATTGTTCGCCGAGTTACATAACATAAGTAGTGATAACATGTAGCATAAATAGTGCTTATATAATCTCTTTGCAGTAAAAATGCTCGCAAAGGCTTTCGTTTCTTATCATAAAAATTATTGTAAAAAAAACTTCATAAATATTAAAGAAAGGCATTGCATTATTTGAGGGCTGGCTCTTATTGGGCTGCGTTTTGTTATCCACAGAAATTGTGGAAAAATCATTATTAGATCAAGTGGTGTGAATAACTCTGTGAATAACTTTGTGGCTTGCTGCTATTATCCACAAAAGAAGAAATAAGAGCATCTAAAAGTAATTGTTACTTATGATAAGGATTTCATAAAAAAAGGCCTTAAAATGATGATTTAAGGCCTTGTGTTATATCTGTGGTGTAACCAAACTTGCTACTTTTCTTTATCATTATCGAGATAAAGTTCAGGAAGGATCCTAACTGTTTTGATCATATTATCTGAGACATCAACAATTTCTAAAGGGTAACCTGCTATACGTACACTTAAATTAGCTTCTGGTATATCTTCTAAATATTCGATAATTAAGCCGTTTAATGTTTTAGGGCCATCGGTAGGGAAATTCCATGTCATTTCTTTATTAATATCCCTCACCGTAGCACTACCATCGACTAAATAACTACCATCAGGTTGTGCATTAACCTCTTCACTTGTCGTCGGCGTCATCGTTGTTGTAAAGTCACCAACGACTTCTTCCAAAATATCTTCTAGGGTTACTAAGCCTTGAATGTCCCCATATTCATCGACGACTAAGCCTAATCGTTCTTTGGCATGCTGAAACTTTAATAGTTGCACATTCAGGGTGGTGCCTTCGGGAATAAAATATAATTCTTTTATTGCTCTGATTAAGGTGGTTTTAGTAAATTGATTTTTGAATAAGAGTTTCAATGCATCACGTAGATGAATATAACCGACAACATCATCCATATTGTCTCGATACAATAACACACGGGTATGGTTTGATTGTGCCAGTTGTTTTTGAATCTTTTTCCAGTCATCATTAATATCAATGCCCACTAACTCATTACGTGGGATCATAATATCTTCAACGGTCACTTTCTCTAAATCAAGAATACCGACCAACATATTTTGATCGCGCTCGGGTAACATAGCCCCAGAGTCATTAACAACGGTTCTAAGTTCTTCTGAGCTTAAACTGTGATGAACACGTTGTTCAGAACTAACACCGATTAATAGCAATAAACCGTTAGTGATCCAATTTACAGCAACAACGAAAGGGAACAACAGCTTCAATAAAACAGATAAGACAACTGAGCTTGGAAAAGCGATTTTTTCAGGGTATAACGCCGCTAATGTTTTTGGGGTTACTTCAGAAAAAATAAGCACAACAAGTGTTAATGCAATGGTTGCAACCAACACACCCATGTCACCAAATAAACGTAAGCCGATAATAGTGGCAATCGCAGAGGCCGCTATATTAACAAGATTATTGCCAATAAGTATTAAACCAATTAAACGGTCTGGACGCTCTAATAATTTACTGACGCGTTTAGCACCTTGATGATTTTGTTTTTCTAAATGGCGAAGTCGATAGCGGTTAAGCGACATAATGCCAGTTTCAGATCCTGAAAAATAGGCTGATAGAATAATTAGAATGCCAAGAATGGCAAAGAGCATTTCCGTTGATATGTTGTCCAAAAAAGGAACCCTATGTTGTGTTATAGATAGTCATTAAGTACGTTATATACTTATTTAATGACCATTATTTTGATAATTTACAGTAAAATAAATTCTTTAACAAATCGACTACCGAAATATGCCAATGTTAATAAAGCACTACCGGTAACCATTAATATTAATACTCGATGTCCTCGCCAACCCCTATTGTAATGACCCCAGAGTATCGTTGAATAGACCAGTAGGGCTAATATAGACAATATTGTTTTATGTAAGTTTTCGTGTGAGATCATCCCATCTAAAAATAAGAAGCCAATAACTTGGCTGAGTAATAAAAAACTCGTGCCAATACTTAATATAATAAAAAGCTGACCTTCAACTTGCATCAGTGGCGGTAAATGATTGACCGCCGCCAAATTTTTTGTTTTTAATTTAAAATGGATGTAAGCCACTTGAAACGCATAAAGTGTCGCAATAATCAGCGTACAATAAGAGAGCAGTGCAAGCGTTACATGGCTTATTACACTTAATTGGTGATTAATTAAGGGGGCTTGTTCAACACTCGGTATGAATACCATCAAAAATTGCCAAATACCCGCAAAACCATAAATAACTGGTAAGAGTAAATTCACCTTAAAGCGCAAAGCAAATGCAGAGACTGATAAACAAATAATTAAACTGACTAAAGAAATAACGTTAGGCAATGCAAAGTTAATATCCGCTTGAGCAACTAAAAACTGTGCATTACTTAACGTGTGAAGCACCATAGCTAAACAGCCAAAAAATAATACAAAAACTAAATTAGGCCCTTTAGGGTGAAATAAACGTAATAACATTGCAGAAGTTGCTACAGCATAAGCAAAAAATGCAATTAAAGAACAAATATCCGAAAAACTCACAACGTGCTCCCACACAAGAACTTAAAAGTTAGGTATTTATACCTGCAAACGATTCTATCAGAATGCGGGTAATACACCCTATATTAAAACTATAAAACTAATTTTCTTAAAGGCTTTATTGATAAAAAGGCAATTAACCCTGCGCAAGTTAACCCAAACCAAAAGGGTAGTAACTCATGGCTATGTTGCATTTGCTGCGTAATATTAATATCAAAAAACGCCAAGCCCCAATCAAGTAGTAAGCCAAAGCCAATTGCACACGACGAAATACCTAATAAATACCGGATTAAAACACTGCTGCCCATTTCATTTTTAATGACGCCCAATGTTGAAATATTGGTTGCAGGGCCAGCCATCATAAAGACCAACGCCGTGCCAGGAGATATACCGGCTAAAATAAAGCCAGCGGCGACAGGGGTCGATGCAGTGGCACAAATATACATAGGGATTGATATAACGATCATCACTAACATTGCGCCTAAACCACTACCGTAGCTAAGTAAAAAAGAGGCGGGTAAAAATGTTTTTATTAACGTGGCAAAAACCAAGCCGACTAATAACCAAATAATGATATCGTCTATCAATTGCGTTGCCGCGTAATGAATACCTGAGGTGGTTTTACTGATAAAGCTTGTAGATTTTGTTGGTGGTACAGTAATTTTTTCACTGGCACAACATGAAGACTTTACATTTTCTGTTGCAAGTACAGGTTCATTAACTACTTTTTTCTTACTTGGACAACAACTAGGTGCATCATCAGCTGCTGATTTTGGCAGAGTAATGTCTTCTTTTTTTATCGTTGAAACCAATAAGCCTGTAATAATAGCAGAAAATATCGCAGTTATTGGACGATAAATAGCAAACACTGGCCCTAATAAAGCATATGAAACAGAAACAGAGTCAACGCCTGTTTCTGGGGTCGCAACTAAGAAGGATGAGGTTGCAGAAGCGGAAGCGCCACTGCGACGTAATTCAGTCGCAACAGGGATAACACCACATGAGCATAAAGGTAAAGGTGCGCCAATGAGTGCGGCTTTAATAATAGCGAGTTTCCCTTCGCCTAAATGTTGACTTAAAATTTTAGTGGGTACCCAAGACTTCATTAAACCAGCGATGAGTAAACCTAATAATAACCAAGGACTTGCTTCAGCACTTAGGGCTAAAAAGTTTGTCAGTAATGCAGATAAATATTCCAAGACAGTCACTATATTAATTATATAAAAGTTAAACCAACCTACAGCTTACCATACTTATATTAAGGTGCATTAGTCGTTATCAAATAACGACGATTTATTTATCTGATCTGCTGTACTTTACTCTTGTAGTTAATTGATAAATCTAACGCTAATGAGTATGAAGAAACTGAGAGGATTTGCTATTAATCCTTTCGCTTATTTTATTGGCGGGTATAATATGCAATAATTTTTATATTCAGCACAATATAGAGTCATACATGTTTGAGAATCTTTCCGATCGTTTAACGAAAACGTTAAAAAATATCAGCGGCCGTGGCCGATTAACAGAAGACAACATTAAAGAAACATTACGTGAAGTGCGTATGGCACTTCTTGAAGCGGATGTTGCCTTACCGGTTATTCGTGATTTTATCGCTAAAGTAAAAGAGAGCGCGGTTGGTCAAGATGTCTCTAAAAGTCTTACTCCAGGACAAGTCTTCGTAAAAATTGTTCAAAAAGAACTTGAACACGCTATGGGTGAAGTCAACGAGACCCTTAATTTAAAAGCGGCTCCGCCAGCCATTGTATTAATGGCAGGTTTACAAGGGGCGGGTAAAACAACCTCTGTGGCAAAGTTATCAAAATACTTAACAGAGCGTGAAAAGAAAAAGGTATTAGTCGTCAGTGTCGATGTTTATCGTCCGGCTGCTATTAAACAGCTAGAAACATTAGCAAACGAAATTAATATTGAATTTTTCCCAAGTGATATTTCGCAAAAACCAATAGATATTGCTAATGCAGCTATTGAACATGCTAAAAAGTTTTTATTTGATGTATTAATTGTTGATACTGCGGGTCGTTTACATGTCGATAAAGACATGATGACTGAGATACAAGACCTACACGCGGCTATTAATCCAATAGAAACATTATTCACCGTTGATGCAATGACGGGACAAGATGCGGCAAACACAGCGAAAGCCTTTGGTGACGCTTTACCGTTAACCGGTATCATACTGACCAAAACTGACGGTGACGCTCGAGGCGGTGCTGCGCTTTCTATTCGCCATATTACCGGCAAGCCTATTAAATTTATGGGTGTTGGCGAAAAAATTGAAGCATTAGAACCTTTCCATCCTGACCGTATTGCCTCACGTATTCTTGGTATGGGCGATGTACTTTCTTTAATCGAAGAAGTTGAACAAAAGGTTGATAAGAAGAAAGCTGAGCAATTAGCCAAAAAATTTAAAAGTGGTAAAAGTTTTGATTTAGAAGATTTTCGTGAGCAACTTGTGCAAATGAAAAACATGGGTGGCATGACTAGCATGATGGACAAATTGCCAGGTATGGGCAATATGTCAGATAAAATTAAAGATCAAATGGATGATAAATTAACCTTACGAATGGAAGCTATTATTAGCTCTATGACTAAAGGTGAACGTGAGCGTCCTGATATTATTAAAGGTTCTAGAAAACGTAGAATTGCCGCAGGTTCAGGTACTCAAATTCAAGATGTGAATCGTTTATTAAAACAATTTATGCAAATGCAAAAAATGATGAAAAAAATGTCTGGTAAAGGTGGCATGCAGAAAATGATGCGCTCAATGAAGGGTATGATGCCTCCAGGCGGTGCAGGCGGTGGCCCAGGTGGCGGGATGTTCGGCCGTTAAAGATAACATCATTTATAAAAAATAATGATGCTGCAATATCCTGTGGAAAGGCATGATGCTTCTAAACTGCGGTGCAGGCGGTGGCCCAGGTGGCGGGATGTTCGGCCGTTAAGAAAAACAATATTTAATTTCAAAAGGTAGCGTTCGCTACCTTTTTTGCTTTTAGTCTTTAGTCATTTCAGGTTTATCATTAGCACTGGGCGATCTTTATACTTGCTATTTATCCTAGGAAGCGTAAAATACGCGAGCTTTTCTGTCACCTAGGGTGTCAGGAAATGTCTGGAAAATTCGTTTTAACACTTTAAATAATAGAGGGCGATATGGTAACCATTCGTTTAGCTCGTGGCGGCGCCAAAAAGCGTCCATTCTATCAGGTTGTTGTTGCAGATAGCCGTAACTCTCGCGATGGTCGTTTCATCGAGAAAGTTGGCTTTTTTAACCCAACAGCAGAAGGTCAAGCTGAGAAATTACGCTTAGACCTAGACCGTATCAACCATTGGGTTGGTCAGGGTGCTGGTTTATCTGATCGTGTGGCTAAGTTAGTTAAAGACGCTCAAGTAGCAGCTTAATTAATTTAGTAGGTTTAGGAGTTGTTGTGGAAGAAATAAATAAAGAAGTCATCTTAGGTAAAGTAGGCGCAGTTTACGGTATCAAAGGTTGGTTGAAAATTCATTCGTTCACTGATGAAACCGAAGCTATATTAGACTATTTTCCTTGGTCTCTAAAATTAGGGAATAAAATACAATCAGTCGATATATCTGATTGGCGCAAACATAATAACGGACTCGTTGTTCATGTTGCTGGTATTGATGATCGTGATATAGCCCAAAAGCTTGTCGGATCAGAAATATTTGTCAACGAAAGCGCACTAGCAGAATTGCCCGACGGGGAGTTTTACTGGCGCGATTTGATCGGCATGTCTGTTGTTACTGACAAAGGTTACGACCTTGGTCATGTTTCTGAAATTTTAGAAACTGGCGCTAACGATGTACTGGTTGTTAAAGCTAATCGTAATGACGGCTTTGGTCAAAAAGAGCGTTTAATTCCGTATCTTTTTGAACAAGTTGTAAAATCAATTAGTGCTGAAAATAAACAAATTTGTGTTGACTGGGACCCAGGTTTCTAACTTGAGTAATAGTGTTTTAACAAACAAACGATGGTATGGGGTGATAAGCCTTTTTCCTGAAATGTTTGACGCCATTACAGAGTATGGGGTGACAGGCCGAGCGATCCGTAACGGGTTAATTGAATTTCATAAGTGGAATCCAAGAGACTTTACGCACGATAAACATAGAACCGTTGATGACCGTCCTTATGGCGGTGGTCCGGGCATGTTAATGATGGTGCAACCGCTACGTGATGCTATTAAAGCTGCAAAAGCTGCTGCGAATTTCGCTGCAGATTCTGCGATAGGTGATAATAGTAGTTCTGATAAAGAACAAGTCAAGGTTATATATTTGTCGCCGCAGGGACGTAAACTCGACCAAGCTGGTGTACGCGAATTAGCACAACATAATAAGCTGCTATTTATAGCAGGGCGTTATGAAGGCATAGACGAACGATTAATTGAGTCGGAAATCGACGAAGAATGGTCTGTCGGTGATTATGTTTTGAGTGGTGGAGAACTCCCCGCAATGAACATGATCGATGCTATAGCACGTTTTGTGCCCGGTGTTTTAGGACATAATCAGTCAGCTGAGCAAGATTCTTTCTCAGAGGGTTTATTAGATTGTCCTCATTACACAAGGCCAGAAGTACTCGACACTTCAATAGAAGCTATGTCGGTACCTAAAGTGCTATTAAGTGGTAATCACGAACACATAAAGCAATGGCGTATGTTTAAGTCACTAGAAAGAACATGGACCAGAAGACCAGAACTATTAACTAACCTAGCTCTGACAGCAGAACAAAAGAAAATGTTAGCTTCTATTAAAGAAGATAATAAATGATTTTGTTGATGCCTGTGAACCCTAGGAAGAAGGTATTATGAGTAACATTATTGATATGCTCGAAAAAGAGCAGATGAAAACAGATTTACCAGCATTCGCACCAGGCGACACTGTTGTTGTACAAGTAAAAGTTACAGAAGGTGATAAATCACGTCTTCAAGCATTTGAAGGTGTAGTTATTGCAATAAAAAGCCGTGGCATCAATTCTGCATTCACTGTTCGTAAAATCTCGAACGGTGTTGGTGTAGAACGTGTATTCCAGACACATAGCCCTATTGTTGACTCTATTGAAGTCAAACGTCGCGGTGATGTACGTCAAGCTAAACTTTACTACTTGCGCGAGCTATCTGGCCGTAAAGCACGTATTAAAGAAAAATTGGCAAAAAGATAATCTCTTTTTAAGCCCGTTTTGCTTTAGCAATACGCATAAAAAAAGCCTGAATAATTCGTTATTCAGGCTTTTTTTGTTTTAGTCTATATTCTGATACAGTAATCTATCTTACTGATTCTACTGGTTGTATTCTTATCCATTCAAGATGACTGACAAGCTATTTACCCGTCGGTTTTAGTTCGACCCTCTCACCGTAGAAGAACGAGTTAAACCCTAGTTTAACGATCATATTACTTGACTGAAGATTTAAAGCTCACTGACTTTACTTACTATAGTAATTTATTAACTTAATTGGAAAGTACTAATAGCGAACATAAGTTTTGTCGCCCTTGGTCGGTTTACAATCTAGTTTAGCAGTCTGATGTCATAAAGGTTGGTTAGTCATTTCTCATAATAGTTTGCAATTTAATAATGTTATTATTTTATTTTACTCTATGTCGTTGAATTTAATTGTTATTTTTATTGGTGTGCTTTTTGCATTAATAAGTGAGTAGAGTGGTTTATTTGCATAATAAAAATTATGTTATTCATTCTGCGAATATTTATTCTACGATTATTTATTATAAGAGGTAAATCCAATGAAATTTAAACTTTTAAAGCAATTAATAATAATGTGCTCTATGGTTGCAGGTGTATATGCGAATGCAGGATTAATAAGTAAAGATTACTCAGCAGCAGCAGATGGATTACTGACTGTCGATACTGTTGGTCAAACTGAGTGGTTAGATGTATCAATTTTTTATGGTATGAACTTAGATGCTCTCCAAGGTTCTAATCAGTGGGCGGCTGATGGGTTTCATTTGGCTACAGACGTAGAATTAATCTCGCTATTTAAAAATGTTGGTATCACACTGGGAGTAGACGGAACCGGTTCTCTAGGATTCGGGCTAGGACTAGGACATTCAACGGCTAGCATAATAGCTATGCAAGATCTCCATGAAAAATTTGGCGGAGGTCCTGGCGGATTACCCTTAATACAGGGGATACTCGCTGATACGAACAACGATGGTTTAAGCAACTTAGGCGGTTTAAATGCAATATCAAGTATTGCAGCCGTTAATCTAGGTATAGATATTTGGGGAGGAGGTTTCCTAACCAATAACGTTGACGATACTGTAGGAGCATTTTTTGTACGTAGTGTTGACGTTCGTGAGCCATCTACGGTTCCTGAGCCATCGACATTTGCTATTTTTTTATTGGCAATGACAGGTTTTGCATCACGTAAATTTAAAAAACAGTCTTAAAATAGTTTATATCATAATTAATTATCGTCGATTTTAAAGCTGATAATCCTATATATATCATCAGCTTTTTTATTATCAATAAGCATTTATTCGTTTAATAAATGCTTTATTATAAACTATAAATTCAGACATTTTTTAGCCTAATCATTAATTAAAAATGATTACTTATTTGACTGATAGGTTTTGATCTAGATAATGCTTTTACTTACTTTGTATGGAGTGTACGGAAATTTTCAGTCGTCATATAAATTATCATAAGTTGTTTTATCTAATTTGAATCGAAATGCCTTTCTCTTTGCTACATATCTGCTAATCCCTCAAGAGAATTATATAACACAGCCCTAGGTCACGCGATAGAATCTATATCTGCTATGACTCTTTCGATACCTATAATGTTTTAATGGTAACGATAAAGATAGTAGAAGCCTCTCTATAACTGCTGGTATTAAAGCATGGGTAATTTTTAAAAGGGTAAGTGTTTTTTTATTCCGTTCGTGTACATGAATACCAATAACACATTATCTGATGTACTGGTTGCCGCAGTGTAATGTCTTTACCACAGGTTCATTTTGACAATATTCACTATTAACACTGTCAAAGCTAGCACACGATTTTACAGTGTTGTGAGCGCCATCAACGCTGTCTAAAACAACTTTTGTTATCTAAACAAAGGATAATAAATAATGTTATTTCTATTCAGATAGTGCTTCTAAATTGTCGTCAGTGCTGAAGAATTACAATGCGTTGTTAAATTTTCACTTAAGTTCACTTATGTTCATTTTGTGGTTTATACATAACAACTAAACGATTATATAAAATATTATTAGTTAATTTGTTTGCTTATGTCGATGCAGGTGGCAAAATAGCGACATCTAATTCATAAAGTATAAGTTTAATGACACAACAGCAACGACAAGCGTTAATTTTAGAGATGATTAAAAAAAGCGGTTTTGTCAGCATTGATGAACTTGTTGAACACTTTAAGGTGACACCACAAACGGTTCGCCGAGATCTTAATCAGTTAGCTAAAGTACAAAAAATTTCACGTCATCATGGTGGTGCCGGCATTGAATCAAGTACTGTCAATACTGATTATCAAACACGAAAAATTATGGATCTTCAGGCCAAGGAAAAAATTGCTGCTGAGTTAGTGCGCATGATACCCAATGGAGCATCTCTTTTTATCAATATCGGTACAACCACAGAAACCATTGCGCGTGCCTTATTGGATCATAAAAGCCTTCAAATTGTGACGAATAACTTAAATGTTGCTTCTATACTGGGTGCCAAGGAAGATTTCTCTGTTGTTATTGCTGGTGGCGAAGTTCGCCATAGAGATGGCGGCGTCATAGGTGAAACAACGGAAGACTTCATTAAAAATTTCCGTATGGACTTTGGTATTATTGGCATAAGTGGTATTGATATCGAAGGTTCACTTTTAGATTTTGATTACCGAGAAGTTAGAGTAGCTCAAGCTATTATTGCCAATTCACGGCAAGTGATTTTAGCGGCCGATCACTCAAAATTTGGTCGTAACGCTATGGTACGCTTAGGTAATATTAATCAAGCAGATCACTTTTTTACCGATGCTCCTCCTCCTGATGAAATACAGAAAATCCTTTCAGATCATAACGTCACTTTACATTTAGTTTAATTTATAATCATTATTTATTAGCACTAACTGTTAGCAATATATAGCTCCTTCTCCTAAGGTTTAGTTTAAAGCCTACTTGCTAAATAAATTTTTTATAATCAACAATTCTTTAATTATCAAAAAAGTATACAGATATGTTCGTTTATGTTCGTAATTTATTGCTTTGTTTTCACATTGGTTGTATTGTTCAGCAAATAATATCAACGTTAAGTAAAGGCAAGCGACAAAATAGTGAGGGCTAAAGTAATTTCCTCTGGTCGCAACTAAGGAACAATATGAAAGATCAAAGCGTTATTTATGATTTACTCGTTATTGGTGGGGGGATCAACGGTACAGGCATTGCTGCCGATGCAACAGGTAGAGGGTTAAATGTTTTACTTTGTGAAATGAATGATCTTGCCTCCTCAACATCATCAAATAGCAGTAAACTTATTCATGGCGGTTTACGTTATCTCGAGTACTATGAGTTTCGCTTAGTTCGAGAAGGGCTTGCTGAACGTGAGATCTTATTAAAAAATGCGCCCCATATCATATGGCCTTTACGCTTTCGTTTACCTCATCGTAGTCATCTACGCCCTTCTTGGATGATAAGAATTGGCTTGTTTATGTATGATAACTTAGCTAAACGAGCAACACTAAAGGGCTCAAAGGGAATTAAATTTGATAAAAATAGTCCCGTTGTAGATACAATCACTAAGGGATTTGAATACTCTGATGCATGGGTTGATGATGCTCGGATGGTGGTTCTCAATGCCATTGCCGCTAGAGATAAAGGCGCGAATATTATGACGCGTACTCGTTGCTCAGATGCAAAAAGAGTTGGTGATATTTGGGAAGTAACACTCAATGATAATATCACTGGGGAAAAACAGCTTGTTAAAACTAAAGCGTTAGTAAATGCTGCCGGTCCATGGGTAACAAGTATTTTCGATGAAGCATTAAAAAAGCCATCACCTAAAAAAATTCGTTTAATTAAAGGCAGCCACATTATAGTGCCGCGTATTCATAATGAGTCGCAGGCTTATATTTTACAGAATGAAGATAAACGTATTGTCTTTGTTATTCCTTATGAAGATGACTTTTCTTTGATTGGAACAACGGATATAGAGCATGTCGGCGATCCAGCGACAGCTTGTATTTCAAAAGAAGAAACTGATTATTTAATCTCGGTAGTTAATGACCATTTTAAACACCAAATATCAAACAAAGATATCATCGCGACTTATTCAGGCGTTAGGCCCTTACTCGATGACGAATCAGATTCGCCTGCAGCGGTAACCCGTGATTATACTTTCGAAGTAGATGCACCTAAGGGAAAAGCGCCTTTGTTATCAGTATTTGGTGGAAAAATTACCACTTACCGTAAATTATCTGAAGCTGCAGTTAATGGAATTATTGATCATTTTCCCGATGCGGGTGAATGTATAACAGCAGATACTGCTTTACCAGGGGGCGATTTTGACAATCAACACAATTTACAAACCAGCTTGCAACACCAATATAGCTGGTTACCCTGTCAAATAATTAAGCGTTATGTTCGCTCTTACGGTACGTTAAGTCATAAAATCTTGGCTGGAATTAACTCACTAGAAGGCATGGGTGAGTATTTTGGTGCCGGTCTTTACCAACGCGAGGTAGAGTACTTAATTCAACAAGAATGGGCTGTTGATCTTGAAGATATTATTTGGCGAAGAAGCAAACTTAGCCTACATTTAACCGCCAAAGAAAAATCTGGATTAGCACATTTTTTAGTGACATTTAATTCCAGTAAAAAAGTTACATCTACCAGTGAATAATAACAAATAAAAGCCGAGTGATATTCGCCTGTTCTTTGTAAATACAGTGCTCGCTTTGACGACTTTAGTTTGCTCTGTACTGTATTATCTTTGATAAAGGAATAATAACTTTAAATAATCGCAACTAATTCAATGGCGTTATCGGCTTTATTATTAGGTATATTCTGTCTGTTCAACTCAGTAAACGTAACACTTTAAAGTATTACGTTTATGTTGTTTTGCTTAATGATTTTAGAATATCCAATTTTCATTAATTAAACACTTCTTGCCAGGAGATAATCCGGTCGTTACCTCGAAATATACCAAAGGTAGCAACAGCGGTAGGGTTATTATTATAGAGGCCATCATTATTCCAATCGTATTCCAACCATTCATAAGCATCATATGAGACACCGATTTGTCCCTGATTATTAGCGCCCGGTGCGGCCAGTTCGATGTCTTGTGTTTTACCGGCAACGAAATCTCCTGTGCCGCCTTGGACATTAGTCAGTGCGGGATCTAAGCTAATATCGGTCAATGAAATATTATTATCATTATAACCTGCACAATTATTATTTAAGCTGGTAATAAAGGCGCTGCCATCAAAATGTTGCACTTTCATCGGTTGCTTAATATCGGAGGTTTCTGATCCAAAGCTATTTTCTAACACTAAGCGACCGTATCGAATTTCAACGCCGGTGGGTAATGCATCAACCGTTGTGGTTACGTTAATGGCGTCTGTATCTATAATAGACGCTGTAGCAATAACAATATCGGAGGTAAATGGCTGAACAAGTGCATTGGCAGAGCGGTTGTAGAAATAATGATCGTCATCTGACAATCGATAGTGCAATACACCTTTGGGTAATGCGACGACACTAGGTAATTGAGTTAAGTCAATTTGACTTAAAGTACCGGTATTTATATTGGCAGTTAACGATAGCCTGTTACCATTAATTCCTCTCGCTAATTGGTCTAATATTGGTGTGGTGATATTGATATTATCAGCAATGAGTTTCATATAATCATTATCGCTACCTTGACTATCCTGAAAATAATTATGGGTAATATTGTCTTGTTTATTATAAGCGGTAATTGCCAATACCGGATTGGTTAAATATGAAATTGCCCCAATACTATTGGTTGCTTCATCTTTTTGGCCGCTATAGGCAAAGGCTTTTCCGGTATTACAGGTCGCAATAAAATAACCATCATCCGCCACTGTTTGGCTAAAGTGATGTGGAATAAAGCGCCCAATGTTAATTGCTTCGCTAGGTATAATAACACCAGCGTTGCCATAGTTACTGTCTTGAACATCTAAATTAAGCAAACCTACCTCTGAATATTGAGCAGCACTATAAATTGAGCTCCCCAATAAAAAATTGTTCAGGGTGACATTTTGAAAGACTGCACTTGTCTTGGTGACTAAGTGACTTAATGCCTTGTAGTCTAGATTACCGTTGACACTGTCTGCTAAGGTTGGGCCGATGCGATTAAGCTTTAGTGCGATTTGTCCCGGCAAGTAATTAGGTGTAATAACAGCGGGAGAAGCAGCATTATAAGCAGTAACAGTCAGGGTGAAATTTTCCCCAGCGGGATAAGTTGTTGTTGCGGTTGCGCTAGCGCCATTTAAGTTAACGCTCCCAGACTTTGCACTAACCATAAGCTTTGCTGGACTCACCCAAAATGAATTACTGCTACCTGATAGGGTAATGCCGCCGATGTCATAATTGGCATGTAATCGAATTTTTCCTGCATCGTTATATATCGGTGTCGGTATTGTCGCGATACTGTTGGCACCAAAATTTAATAGCGTATCAGTAGCATTTGAGTGTTTGGCAATGTCTTTGTTATTGACACTAAAACTCAGACCACTGCTGCCACCGGGATCGACATTTTCCTGAGAGAGTCCAACCTTAATATCATTGTTAAATAAACCACTACAGACGCCATTAGTATTTTTCACCGCTTGAATCTTTAACGTTTCAGCAAATACCGAGCCTGCTGTTTGATTGGGTATTATGGCGTTATTAGCTGTACCTGAAAGAAACCTAAAACCGGCATCGGTAAATGCCATATCACAACTATTGCTACTGTTATCGTCACACACTACTGGGTTAGCTGCCTCAATAGTGGCATTAGCCAGCGAAAAAGTCAGCGTTTCAACTACCGTATGATCAACATTAACGATAGTACTGCCGCTAAAGGTTGGTGAACTAATGACTGTGCTGTTAGCAATAAAATCAAGGGTTACAGACTCGGTACTTAAAGTTGAACAGCTGTCATTGAGACAAGCTTTAATGGTCACAGATTCAGTATCACAGGTTAATCCTTGGCCATCATGTACAATTTCATAATGATGAATAACGGGACTACAAGCATGAGTTTCTCTATAAATGGTAGATATTTCGTTGGTAGTTAAAGCTTCTCGATAGACTTTTACTTCATCAATATCTCCGGTAAATCGATTTCTTGCTTCGCCTAAATCTGTTTCTCCACCAATAGTTGTTGGGCCTGTATCTTCTCCCCAAGTTCCGCTGTAGGTATTACTGGTGAGGCCTCCGGTAATTGTTTGCGCCTCGCCATTAATAAAAATCTGTCTGGTTTTGGTTAAACTATTATGCACCGCGGCAACAAATGTCCAGGTATTTACAGGAATAGATGTTGTTGTATCAACACTTACAGGATTTACACTTCGTGCATAAAATCTTAATTTACCATTGCCTGGATCGCCTAAACTAAAGCCAAAACCACGGGTGTTTTTTTCATCATCGATAAATATTCTTGAACCAGCATTAACATTACTTGGGTTGATCCAAGCCGTTACTGTGAAACTGTCTGTTAAGTTTTCAAAGCTATCGGGTAACACTACGTAATCATCTACGCCATCAAAACTGCCATAACGACAAGTGCCTGGATCACCGGTAATGGCGGCAGTAACTGACGCAGTTAATGCGCCATTAATTGCTTGTGCGCTAAAATTACCAATTTCATCAACAACTTCACCTGCATTCCCTGACCATATTTGCTCGTCAAAATGATATTCGGCCGCAGGTGTTATTGTCCTGCAAGGATGTCGTTCGGCCATAATAGTGGCTACTTGTTCTGTAGTTAATGCGCTTTGGTATACGCGCACCTCATCCATTAATCCATGAAAGTCATAACTTGCATTAATAGACCAACCACCGATGCGTAATTCACTATCGATAAAGGCTCGGTTATTATTGGGCGAGTTCCTTCGCTGTGTTAGCTCCTGTTCGACACCGTCAATATGTATGCGATTACTCGTTACACTGCCGTTAGTGAACTCGACAGCGATATGATGCCAACTTTTGGCTAATCCGGCACTAGCAACACCATATATATCATTATTGCCGGTATTAAATCCTATCGAACCATCGATTATCCAAATGTCGTGGATCCTCCAACCAATGGGCATGGTATTAGTTGTTCCATCCCAATTCATCCAAAAGGTAACGGTGGTTTTTACCCCGATGGTGCTGGTATCTAATGGCAACCCCGTTACCTGAATAGCACCATCATTTTGACTAGCATATCCGCAGGTACCAGGATCACCGGTTAAAGCAGGCGTAATGGTTTGCGGTATAGAATTATTATTAACCTGGGCATGATAACCATTGCCGGTATTGTCGAGTATCTCACTTGGACTCATATTCCAACTAGCTTCCTCAAATCGGTATTCTAGAAGCGGGGTGGGAGTTAACTTGCAATTAAGTGCGCCAATGATGTTGCTGGCGCCTAATGTAACTGCACCAGTGGTAGTAAATAAGCCACCACAAGCATCACCAATCCCCTCTAACATAGTGTTTTGTCCAGTCAAAATATAAGAACTCGCAAAAAAGGTACCAATGATACTCGCGTTTTCGCCAGTCGCAGTATAACTTGCTGCATTCCAAGTGATGGTGCTGTCAGCCGTTACATTAAGTAACACCATTGTTGTATTGGCAGCAAAATCAAAAAAAGAGTCACTATTGATAAGCCAATGTCCTTTCTGACCTTTGCCATCAAAAGTGATTGTTATACCCGCAGTGATTGAAAGTGCTGTTGCATGGTAAATACCGGCATCTAGTTTAGTATCTAGGGTCATTGCCGTAGGGAGTTCATTTGTTGAAGGTGCTTGTATGGCAGCTAAATTAGCTTTTATTTTTTCAAGTTGAATTCGTTGATCTTCGATAGGGGCATTGATAAGAAGTGTCGGGCTTCTCTGCGTAGTTGTGCCGCCGACCGTTGCTCCTGTTCCAAGTGTAATAGTGGTTCCTGCTGTTGCATCGCCTATCACTTTTGCGTTTATGCCTAAAGTTAAAGCGCCTATTCCTGCTTGAACATTACCACCGATTGTAGTGTTTTCACCGAGTGTTAAGGCAGTACCAGCCTGAGCATTACCACCAATGATTGCGTCTTCACCGATGTCCGTAGATCCTAAAGAACCAGAAGTAAGGTTGCCGATAATGACTGATTTCTTACCAACACTTATTGCGGCTCCTGCTGTAAGATCACCGTTAATTTTTGCAGATGCACTGAGCGTTACCGATGCTGCTGTGTGAAGGTTGCCACCAATGGTTGTATTCGCGCCAATATTTCCAGCGGCCATGGCCTGTACATTGCCATTAATTATTGAATTTATCCCCATGACTACTGCCGCACCAGAATAGACTGTTAAGCTATCTAAAGGGGGATCTAGTTTTGGCGGTAGATCTGCTTTTGCGTTAGAGCAAACAAAAAATATCAGGAATAAAAAGTATTGCGATGTATATTTCATAAAGTCCGTTTCTTATTATTTATTGTTATCTAAAGGGTATTGGCCAAAAAAAAGACCTTATACTGCCATTTATTGATAAATATTAGCCTCAGGTAGAATGTTGATCTAATAATTACAATTGTCTTAATGGGTAGATATTAATATTCGACGAACGGGTAGCAGATGTGGGAAACGTTAATTAAGAGGGCTAGATGTTGATAACCCGATAATAAGACCTATTAAGGTATTATGATTAACGCTGCCACTTCTTTTTACCCTGAGAAAAGTCAATACAGCCTTGTTAGTGCCAATGACTTTGCCCGATTTATGATAATTTATTCAATGGTTTGACGTGTAAATCTGAATAACTGATTTTAAGTTAACACATAAATACAATTTATAGCTTTAAATATTTAAAGTAATAACTCTAAAGTTTTTGTCACTTGGCTCCAACCAATACAAAAAGTAGACTTGGCGGCGCTTATTCAGCAAGTAACTTTATTGAATTGGTGCTGATACTGTTATTGGTAAAAAAGATTGTACCAATGGCGAGCTCAGAACTTCTGCTGATGGTCTTGCCGTCACTGAAGTTCCCGAGCTTGCAAGGCTGTGGTTATTCGCTCTTGCACTTTTCGGTTTAGCAATTAAAGCGCAAGGTAAAAAAGCATAAACAAGTATCTTAGTCATACATAACCACTCCTTTAGGAGTCGTTTTAATTTGTTAGCTGACATATTTGGGCATTATTGCGATATAGACTCACTGCAACGCAAGATGTCATTGTTCAACAATATTCACCTATAATAATCTCTTAAATATAGTGTATATCACCACTACGTTATAATAACGTCATCATCAAATTTAGCTAACAACGTGCTGCTATTTTTAAATGGCTTAACGATCGTTAAATAATCATTTATTCTAGAATACCGCTAAGAAGACCAGTCTAATAAGTATGAAAATAAAGATGCAAGACAATTAATTCACTACTATAGAAACAATAAGGTTCAAGTTACTCTGGTGTTGAGGCATTGCGAATTTCAAACTTTTCTAACATTTTTTCACTTAAAATCGGGCTGTAATAGTTAACGTTATTTCTACCTGAATTTTTAGCTGCATACATGGCAATATCGGCATTTTTAAGTAACGTTTTACTGTCATTTCCGTCATGAGGAAATTTGGCGACACCAATACTTGCTGAACTTTTAACCCGTTGATCATCAATATGATACAAAGCACTAATACTTTTGTGCATTCTTTCAACTATATGCGCAAGGCCATCATCATCAGGGGAGATAATAATGATAATGGCAAATTCGTCACCTCCTAAACGAGCTAAAAGGTCGTGAGCTCTTAAGCATGATTGCAATCGTTTACCTATTTGAATAATCAACTGATCACCTGCGTCGTGGCCCAAGGTATCGTTAACTTCTTTAAAATGGTCGATATCTACAAAGACAATGGCAAAATAACTGTCCTTTTTAGCAACTAATTCGTTTAATTTTTGGTTTAAATAATAGCGATTAGCCAATCCTGTTAAGGCGTCGTAGTTTGCTCGTTGATGCAGCTCTATCAACTTTTGTTTTTTAAACATGATATAACGAATTGAAACTGCAAGCGTAATAAGTGATAACACCATAAAGAGGTAGTACCAAATGGGCATGGCAACTTTGATCATCATTGTCGATTGATCTCGACTCCATACGCCATCACTGTTTGTTCCTTGGACAACAAACTGATAACTGCCCGGATCTAAATTAGTGTATTGAACAAAATTAGTATTCTCACTGTAAACCCAATCACTATCAAAACCTTTAAGCTGATATCGGTAATGGTTGTTTTTAGGTGCTGTATAATCAAGCGAAGCAAAATAAATTTGAATATTGGGGTTTTCACCATCGAGAACCAAGCTTTCAGAAAATGTTTTATCACTGACTATTACCGTGCTCTTATTGGCAACTAGGATCTCAGTTATTTGGATCGGGGGGTTAAAGTTATTTTGCGATAACTTATCTGTTTCAACACGAATTAAGCCTTTGTTGGTCCCTAATAGTAAGGTGTTATCAACGATGGCAATAGCCGCTTCAATGAAGTTAAAATTTTTGTCCAAGAGTAAAGACTTATACTGAGTTACTTGCTGAGTATAAATGTTATACATGTAGAGTTCATTGCTGGTAGTAAACCAAAGTCGACTCTCTCCTTGAGCGATAACTGATTTTAATTGACCGTTGAACAGGTCATTTTTTTTGGTCATTGTTTTAATATTAACAGTGCGTTTATCAGGCCCCGAAAAAGATAAACGAACCAGCCCACCGCCTTGTGTGCTTGCCCAAATATCTCCAGATGCTAGACGAATTATGCCACTGACCCTGACATTTGCGCCGTTAATACCAAGATTGTATTGGGTTGATGCGCCAGTGTTAAGGTCGACTTTAAATATACCGTCAGTGGTTCCCATCCACATAGCGCCATTATCGTCGATAAGCGTTTGATAGGTAAAATTCCCTTCATCGTAATATTTATTATTTTCGGTATTGAGAAATTGTTTATTGATGCCCTTTTCTTGATCAAACAATAGTAATCCAACGTTTATATAGCCTGTTATCCATATAGCCATCTCATTGTTTTTATCTTGGGTGAGTGTATAAAATTCGTTACTTGGAAAGCCTTGTGAATTGCCATTAGCATTATCAAAGTGATTTAATGTATTGGCTTGATGATTGAATAAGCTAATACCTTGATCAGATGATAACCACATGAGTTCATTATTTATGAGAGAAATATTCCAAATGCTATCATGAGAAAATTGATATTGAGTCAGGCCATCTAAATTTATATGGCTAATTTCACTGGTCTCTAAGTCGAGGGTATTAAGCCCTTGTCCGGTGGCTAACCATGCTATATTTTTATCGATGACTATGTGGTTAATTAAATTACTTGAAAGACCTTTGTTGTCAGCTTTTCTAGGGTATATATAGCTTGCGCTCGTATATGGACTATAGGTGGCTATACCATTGTCGGTTGAGATCCATGCCATGCCTGAACGATCAAAAAATATGTGGGTGATCATATTAGAAGGAAGGCTTGAAAGAGAAAAGGGTTGATTTTTAATATGTTGATAAGTATTCGTTTGTGGTGTAAATATTGTTATTCCTTTATAGGCATGGCCAATCCACAAATCACCTTGCTCGCTCAAAGACAAAGCATAAATGCTGTTATCGGCAAGGCTATTAATATTATTTGGCGTATGCTTAAAGTTTTTAACCGCTTTCGTCTTAGGGTTGTATGAAATAAGACCGTCTGCTTCACTACCCATCCAAAGTATGCCTTGGTTATCAGTAACGGCAGTCATCGTTACTTTACCAAGAAGTGTTGTGTGCTCGGCATTATCGGTCACTACTGCTTGTAAAATCATTTGCTCTCTATTTAATAAAGCGAGACCGTTAGATGTTATCGTATATATCTGTCCCAGTTTATCTTCTACCATAGCGTAAATAGTAACAAGGTACTTATTACCATTTGAAAAGTAAGGTATAAATTGAAAGTTATCCTTTATTTTATTGTATAGGTTTAGTCCGCTACCTGTGCCAATCCATAACTCGTTTTGATGATTAACATGCAGAGATACAGTCCAGTTTGAATATAAACTATTAGGATTTTTAGCATCTTGTAAGTAAATGACAACACTACCATCAGGACGAATTTTATTTAGCCCATGTTCGCTTGTTAACCAAATATTACCGTCATTGTCTTCTACTATGTTAGTAATAAAATTGTGGCTTATGTGCCGTGGGCTACCTGGAGAGAACTTGTAATGCTCAAATGCTTTACCATCAAAGCGACTAACTCCAGCATCTGTTGCCAGCCAAATAAAGCCATTGCTTTGCTGGAATGTTTGATTGATATTAAGTGAAGGAAGGCCATCTTGAACATTGAGTAACGTAAAACGATATTGTTGAGCGAGAGCAGGCAGTGAAACAAAAAAAATATTAGCCAATAAAATCAATAGAATGATTTTATTAATTAATTGTCCTAAAAATAACTTATAAATAGCAATAATACGTCTCGTTATCTATCATCAGAAATACTGGGTTATATTTACTTAATTACTACAGTAAAAGTGGCTAAGTACGAAATTACGTTGTCCCTGATAATAACAGGATTTTTCGGTCAAGCTTGTTACTATAGTTTTTAATCTGATGACTTATTTGTAGTAATAGGGTTAACAGCTTTTTTAACAAACAATGAGTTGCAGCGCACCTTAAGTTAATTCAATGGCACTACGAATAAACACCAAGAAAACCTTAGCAAATTTTCTATATATTGCAACTATGTACTATAACTTGCTTGATCTAAACAGTAATTTTACCTTTTTAACTGCCATATAGCGTTAGATCGTTATTTAGATAAAGGTATAGTTTCGCTAGTCGTTTCATTAATTGCACGTTACCCATTAGTTAATTTGTGTATAATTTAAAAAATTAATGTAAGTCTGTTTAAAATACGAGTATCAGAACTGTGCTAAAAAAAACGTTAAATAAAATTTCTTCAATAACACTCTTTTTTATTACAATTGCTACAACCGAGGTTGAAGCGTTAGAAACTATATTTAATGCAGATATTACTGTCGACAGTTCTTTTATTGATAATAATACTTTTTCTAAAAATGTAATACGCGGTCTGCTCAATGTTGGCTTTGAAACAAACCTAACTAACCTTATTGGCAAGCAAAGTTATATTTCAGTAGGGTATGCTGTACAACGTGGTGAACAAGGTTCTGATATTGCTATTGATATTCAAGGGTTTAGTAATATTGATGAACAAGACTTTAACCATGCATATGAAGTTATTTTTGCGGTAAAACTCAACAAAAAATTATTTATTAAGCTAGGACAGATGGACGCCAATAGTGATTTTGCCTTCACAGAATATGGTCTGGAATTTATTAACTCTTCTATGGGGGTGAGTCCAACAATTCAAGGTCTTCCCACCTATCCTCAGCCAAGTATAGGTATTTATAGCCAATATAAATTAAATTCAGCGATAACAACTCGACTTGGTTTTTACGAAAGTAGTGCTAAGTATAATCACTTTGATGATTTTTTCTCTATTGCCGAAGTGCAGTGGCACTATCAAGGTCATAGTTCGGTGAAATTGGGTGCTTGGAATCATTCATATCTTGAAAATGGCGATCGAATATCAGCAAGCTCAACAGATATCTATATCGTTGCTGATCATTATTTTAATGAAAAAGTTAGTGCTTTTATGCAATGGGGACAAGCAAAGAAAAAAGTCGTTGCTGTAGATCAGCATTTTAGTCTTGGTGTTAAATACCGAGGACTTTTCAGTGAAGAAGATACCTTGGGCCTAGGGTTCACCCAAGCGGATGTTGTTGGAGCGGATAGTGAGCAAGTTACTGAGTTATTTTATCTATTTCCAATAAATGACAAAATAAATATCAAACCTGATCTTCAATTTATTTCATCACCTTCTGGAGACAAATCAGTAAGTGATTTACTCATCTTTACTTTACGCTTAACCGCCCAATTTTAGGGGAGATAAATAACCACAAGAAATCGTTTATTTATCGACATGCTTTTTCTCTTACCAGTTAAACATCTTCTTAATATTTCAGACTTACCCTAAGGTTACTTTTGAATAATTTTAATCCTAGCGGACTTTGCTATAAATAAACTGTTGTTCTAATATTATATAGCTATTAATACCTTGATAGCGCTCAAATTTAATTATGTTTTAGCTGTCAAATCGACAGTTGACGTCTATTATAAAATAGAAGGAACTTTTGGATTTAGCTAAATATGATATCAAAAAATGTTAACACAATAGCGCCCCAACAATACGTGACTAATGATTCACTGCACCAATTATTTGATGCAGTGAATGTTGTTTCTGTGCAAGGATATGATGAAAATCGGCGGGTCATTTATTGGAATATAGGTAGTGAATTACTTTACGGTTTTACCCAGCAAGAAGCTCGCGGACAAAAATTAGAAGACTTAATTATCCCCGCCGCTATGCGTGATTCAGTTGTTGCGGCACACAATGATTGGATAAACAAAGATATAAAAATTCCTACTGCAGAGATCATCTTGTCTCATAAAAATGGCAATGATATTAATGTCCTTTCAAGTCATGTCATGTTTACTAATCAATATAATAAAAAACAAATGTACTGTATTGATGTCAATTTAGCTGATGTTAAGTATGCACAGTCGCAAGCGCTATTCAAAGACCATATGCTTAAAACCATTATTGATGCTATCCCTGATTTATTCTTCTTAATGGAAGTCGATGGGACCATTATCGATTATCGTGCAAGCGAACAAAAAAAACTTTACGTTTCACCCGCGCACTTTATTGGCCAACGTATGACTGATGTCTTACCTAGTGAGGTCGTTAAAAAATTTGAAACTCATTTGGCTAAAATACAACAGCAAGAAGAGATGATAACTTTCGAATATGAGCTAAATATGCCTTATGGATTAGCATATTTTGAAGCTAGAATGAGCTATTTGGCAAAATATAACCAAATAGTAACTATTATTCGGGATATTAGCGAACAGTACAAGTCTGCTGAAATAATTCGCAACCAAGCTTATTTTGATACCTTAACTTTATTACCTAACCGGTTTTTATCACTCGACCGTTTATCACAAATGCTGATTGAAGCCGAAAGAAATAATGAGCAAATAGCCGTCCTTTTTCTTGATTTAGACGATTTCAAGAAAGTTAATGACTCATTGGGTCATGAGATGGGGGATAAAATACTGATCAAATCGGCAAAGCGCTTAAATAACGTTGTTCGAAAAGAAGATACGGTTGGCCGCTTAGGAGGGGATGAATTTATTGTACTGTTACGCGGAATTACCTGCCATCATGATGCAACAATTATTGCTGAAAATTTACTCCAAGCCTTTAGAGAACCTTTTAATATTGATAGCAGAGAATTAATACTTACCTTAAGTATTGGTGTTGTTGTATACCCTGAAAATGGCTGTTCTAGCTCTGATCTACTGCGTAATGCTGACACGGCAATGTATGAAGCAAAATCTTTAGGTCGCAATACGTATTCATTTTTTACTAAAGAAATGAATATTGTGATGTTGCGCCGTTTTGAAATTGAAGAACAAATGCATGGCGCACTAGAACGTAATGAATTTGAGCTATATTATCAGCCTCAATTAGATGTCAAAAGTGGCCATGTTATTGGTGTTGAAGCACTGTTGCGATGGCATAATTCTGTTTTAGGTAATATCGCGCCAGTTGAATTTATTCCTATTGCCGAACACACCGGTCTTATTGTGCCGATTGGGCGGTTTGTTATTAAACAAGCATTAAGCTTTTTAAATGTATGGCAAAAACAAGATCATAAAACATACACTATGGCTGTGAATATATCGCCTCGGCAATTTAGAGATGTTGAGTTACTCACTTTGATTAAAAACTGTCTTGATGAGGAAGTGATTAATGCGAGCAGTTTGGAAATTGAAATTACTGAAGGGGTGTTAATGAGTGGTCAATCTTATATTCATGACGCCTTGATTGAAGTTGAAAGACTGGGTATAAAACTATCAATGGACGATTTCGGTACTGGGTATTCATCATTAAGTTATTTAAGAGAATATGCCTTTGATGTGCTCAAAATAGATAGAAGCTTTATTCAAGGGATCACAATAAATAAGGCTGATTGTCAGTTAGTTAAAACTATTATTGTTATGGCACATAGCTTAGGTATGACTGTTGTTGCCGAAGGCGTTGAAACTCAGTCACAGCTTGCTTTACTAGCAGAGTTAAATTGTGATTTAGTGCAAGGATATTATTTTAGCCGACCAAAACCAGCCGAGCAATTACTTGATTTTTCAGCTCACTTCAAACCCAAAGCGTAACATGATTGCTAACGTTTACAACTCTGTTATTAGCAGAGTGAACACCACCGTAACAGGCATTCTTTTGTGGGGCTATTTAGCAATACCGTTAACCAGTATCAATTAAGCACTTTAATTTTACGCTACTAATCTGTAATACTTCATTAATAGGCTAATATCTTAATGAAGTGCTCGCCACAAAGAAGCCTCAATTGATTAAAAATACCTACTGACTTGCCAAGAGGCAATTATAGCGATGACTAATCACTTGAGCGCTAGTATTATCATAAAAATTGACCTATAACTAAATATTAAAATGATTATTATCATTACGTTATAAATTGAGTTGGGGCTGTGTATATGCAAAGAATGGGTTCAATTACCAAGTATTTGGCATTTTTAAGTGGGATAATTTTTAGTTTAACGCTGATATTTTATAGCTACTCCTACATTTTAAAAAGTCAGCTTTTAGAGCAAGGAGAATATATACTTAGCGATTTAATGGATACCACAGCTTATGGATATGATGTTATTGAGTCATTAAATAACCAAAACTTTACTTATTGCTCTGATGAAAATTTATTAGCAATGCGAAAATCTCAATTTGAATCAAATGACATTAGGGACATAGGCTTCCTCGAAAATGGCGTATTGACCTGTACCACAGGAATTGGCATCTTAAAAACACCCATCAAGGGACCTAGCTATGACTTTATGCTGGACGGCCATGAATTCTGGTTTAACCATAAGTTGATCACTTTCGATAGAAAGGTACAAGGTATTGTTATTCGTAAGGACAATTATAATTTAGTCGCATCATTTCAAGGTGTTTTGTATGAACACAGAAAATTTAAAAACTATGAACTGCTAGCACTCAAAGGTGAAGAAATTATTCATCTTTTTGGTGAACCTGGAATATATCAAAAAAAATCAACAAGTAGTCAGCCTTATTTTAGCTCAGGATTACTATCGCACTCTTTTGAATTTTGTGGCCCTAAAGGATTAATCTGTGTGGCTATTGTGCAAAAAAACTTTTCAGAATTCCAACTTGCACCTGTTTTATTAATTTTAATGTTTATTTCTTTGATTTCAGGTGTGGCAACTTTACATGCTTATCAATCGATTTATAGTTACATTTATAGTACCAAAAGAAGAATAAAATTAGCCTTATCTTTTAAAAGTATTAAGCCACATTATCAGGCTATTGTTGAGTTACAAACGGGTAAGGTTATTGGCTGTGAATTACTGGCTCGATTTGAAGACCATATTGGTCCGCTTTACCCTGATCAATTTATTTCAGTGGTGGCTGAATTAGATATGTCTTGGTCGATGACGGAAGACCTTATCTTGCAAGCCATTGACGATTTTAAAGATATTAAGATTATCAATGAACCCTTTTATCTTTCCATTAATGTTTATCCTAAAGATATCAATAACGGTAATATCCTCAAAGGAGTCGAACTGTTTAAAAATATAACACCGAATCTTGAAGTTTGCTTTGAGGTAACAGAAGATGAAGAGTTACATTACAGTAAAGTGGGCAATACCTTAGAAGTACTGTCAAAAAGTCGTATTAAAATTTCTATTGATGATTTTGGCACCGGTTACTCTAATCTATCTCAATTAAAGCTGTTAGATATTGATACCTTAAAAGTTGATAAGTCATTTATTGATGAAGTTGAGACAGGCTCAATTAGATCAACCCTAATACCAAATATTGTTTCAATAGCGGATAAGTTAGGCGCGAGTATTATTGCAGAAGGTATTGAAAATAGATTACAAGTAGACGAATTACTGAAAATGGATATTAAATTTGGTCAAGGTTGGTATTACACAAAAGCTTTACCATTAGCAGAATTTAAACATTATTTGATCAATAATAGTGACTACAAATTTGATTAGTAAACCTAGGTGATTCTTGGTTTTATAACCGCTAATTTATAGTCTTATCGATTAAGCATATTGGCTGTTAATTTAACTAAAAACCCCTCAACAATTTTTGTTCAGGGGTTTTATAAGATTAATCTTTTATCAGTTGTTTAATTTTCGCCGCAGAGAAAAAATTATATAAAACAGGTAAGACAAATAAGGTTAAAAAAGTTGCGGTGACTAATCCGCCAACAATAACACTCGCGAGGGGGCGTTGTATTTCTGCACCCACGCCATTAGACATCATCATCGGGATCAACCCCAAAGCGGAAGTCATCGCGGTCATTAACACTGGACGTAGTCGCGATGTCGCACCGTCGAAAACTGCTTGTGACGTTGATAAGCCTTCTCTAATATGCTGGTTTATCCGCTCAACCATAACAACGCCATTGAGCACAGCAACACCAAACAACGTAATAAAACCAATAGAGCTCGGCACAGATAAATATTGTTCGCTAAGATAAAGCGAGAATACACCGCCAATAATCGCTAACGGTACATTAACCAAAATTAACATTGCCTGACCCAACGAGCCAAAAGCAAAATAAAGTAACAAAGCAATTAATGCCAATGAGAGTGGCACCACCAGTAATAGCCTCTGTTGCGCACGTTGTTGATTCTCAAATTGACCACCAATAACCACAGAATAACCTGAGGGTAAGTCTACTGTGCTGGCAATTATTTCACGAATATCAGCAACAACACTGCCCATATCTCTATCTTGTACATTTGCTTGAATAACGACTCGGCGTTGAACATTATCTCTACGTACCTGTGGCGGGCCTGACTCAAAGGTGATGGTGGCGATATCTCCTAAACGGACCCAAGCACCTGTTGGCGATTGTAAACGAAGGTCTGCAATGGCTTCTGGACTGTTACGATATTTTTCTTCTAATCTGACATAAATATCATAGCGCTCATTACCGTTAATTATCTGCCCAGCACTCACCCCGCCAATGCCATCTTTAATGACATCCATAACATCGCCAACCGACAAACCAAAACGAGAAAGTTGCTGTCTTTTTGGCTCTATGACTAATTGGGCTTCTCCTGCTATTTGCTCTAAGGCGACATCGCGCGCGCCTTTCACCTCTTTTATCGCCGCTGCAATTTCTTCGCCTTTACTGGCGAGTACGGACAATTCTGGACCGAATAATTTAATAGCCAGTTGCGCTTTGACCCCAGACAGTAATTCATCAACACGGGTCGCAATTGGCTGTGAAAAATTAAGCAGTAAGCCAGGAAATTGTTCAAGGTCCTCTGCCATTAACGTTTGCAATTCGATGCGACTTTTAGCACTATGCCATTGTGATATTGGCTTTAATCCTAGGTATATTTCAATGTTATTAACGGGCTCAGGATCGCCACCGATTTCAGCCCGGCCAATGCGGCTGAGTGCGTAGGTTACCTCAGGAAACGCCATTAACTTTTCTTCAAGAATAGGCGCTACTGCTAACGCTGTTTCCAAACTCGATGATGGCGCTAAAGTGACCCTTAAGTTAATGGTGCCTTCTTCAAGTTCAGGTACAAACTCTGTGCCTATTTGGGGGACCAATGATATAGCTGCAACCAGTAATGATATGCAAGTAAACACCACAAGCTTAGGGCGTTTCATCGCGGCTTTAAGACTTGTTCGATAGAGCTTATCTAAAGGCGTTAATATAAAACTTTCCCTTTCTTTTACACCTTTGTTAAACATAAACGTTGCTAGTGCCGGCACTACAAAAAGTGCTACTAGGATGGCAGATATTACGGCTAAAATAATGCTAATAGCCATAGGTTGAAAAAGTTTAGCTTCAACCCCTTCAAAACTAAAGAGTGGCGTAAAGACCACCAAAATAATGGCTGCGGCAAAAAATACCGGGCGAGCAACTTCTTTTCCTGCAGCCTTTAGCTGTAGTGGGATATCTTGTTGCTGGCTATTTTTATGGTTGGGATCGCTAGAGTGGTGTAAATGTTTAAAGATATTTTCAACCATCACCACCGAGCCATCAACTAACATACCTATTGCGACCGCAATCCCGCCTAATGACATTAAATTAGCTGATAACCCTAGCCAAGACATTACCATTAGCGCAATAGCGACCGAGATAGGTATCGAAATTAACACCAAAAATGTTGCGGTTAAATTCATTAAAAATAAGGCGAGTATCACCGCAATAAATATAAAAGCTAAGGCAAGTGCTTCAACAACAGTATTAACCGCTTGAGTAATTAAATCGGCTTGGTCATAGAAAGGCTCAAAGCGCACACCTTTGGGTAGGGCTTGATTAATCATGGGTATTCGAGCGTTAATTCCGTCAATGGTGGCCTTGGTATTTGCGCCAATACGCTTTAATACGATACCTGAAACGACTTCTCCCAAGCGTTCAACTTCGCCATTTTTGGTTCTGCGTGTCATGGTCGCCGCGCCTTGACGAATTTCACTCCCCAAAGTTACTTTGGCGAGATCTGCGATAGTGACTACCGTGCCAGACACGGTTTTCACTGGCACCTGCTTAATGTCTGCTAATCCCGCTTCACCACTATTAAACCAACCTGTGCCTCGTATAACTAATTGCTCTTGTCCTCTATTCATATACCAACCACCCACATTGGCATTGTTGTTTTCAAGTGCGGTAACTATGTCATCTTGGCTTAACTGATAAGAAAGTAATTTACTGGGTTCAATGTTGACTTGATATTGGCGAACACTACCACCAAAAGATAAAACATCAGTTACGCCATCTACTGGCATAACCAATAATTTCACTAGCCAATCATTTAAACTTCTTAAGGTCATTGAGTTATAACCCGCCTCTTTGTCAGCAATGAGTAAGTACTGAAAGACCTGACCTAAGCCTGAGGTATTAGGCCCCATTGCAGGTGAACCAACGCCTTGAGGGATTAGTGCTTTTGCCGCTTGTAGCCGCTCAAAAACTAATTGACGAGCAAAATATATATCGGTGCCTTCTTTGAAAACCACAGTAACGCCAGATAGTCCCGTTTTTGATATTGACCGTACTTGTTCAACATCAGGCAAGGCATACATCACCGCTTCAATCGGGTAGGTGATGAGTTGCTCTACTTCTTCAGCGGCTAAGCCAGGTGCTTCGGTATTTATCGCTACTTGAACATTAGTGACATCAGGAAATGCATCTAGATTTAAATTTGGAATGGCAATAATAGCGGCTGCCATAGTGGTGATGAGTGCAATAACCACCAGTAGCCGATTATCTATCGACCAATCAATCATTTTATTTAACATCGTGTTATTCCTCATTAGTGGCCGTGTGGATCAAATCCACTTTTCGCTATTTCTGAAGCCACAAAAAAGGCACCTTGGGTAACCACTCTTGTGTTGGCGGCAATACCGATGATTTGACGGTAATTGCCTAAAGGCTGACCTAATTCAACTTCAACAGCCTCAAATTCACCCGGATGGTCTTCAACAAAGACAGTCCAATCGCCATCAGCCCCACGCATTAACGCTGTTTCGGGCACTGCGATTACGGCAGTTTGCGTGTCAAATTGAAAGTTAACATCTACAAACATCCCTGAGTGTAATGAATCATCTTTATTTTCAACAGACAGCCTAACAATTCTAGTACGGGTTGTTGGGTCGATTGTATGGGCTTCTTGAATAACCAAGGCATGATAAGTTTGGCCAGCAAACTCTATTTCAGCCCTTGTCCCCGCGGGTAAGTTTAGTTTTTTGTTGGGTGAAACACGCGCCTCTACCCATAAGCTTTCTTCGTTAGCCAAAATCATAATTTGTTCACCGGGTGTGACTCGCTGTCCTTGTGAAAAATCATCACTTAATACCGCTCCTGCGCGCTGCGCTACTAAAGTATATTCACCTAAGTTTGATGAATTGTTTTTAACAATATCTTCAATAGCGTTTTTTGTTAGCCCAAATGCGGTCAAACGGCTAAAAGCGGCGATGTAATCAGTTTCACTTTTTAGTAAAAGACTCTCGCTTAACGTACCCTTAGTTAATTTTTTTGCCCGTTGCCATTCACTATACGTTACCCGATAATTAGCTTGTGCTGCAGCAACAGATTCACTAAATAACGTGACTAATGGTTGGTCTTTTTCAACATGTTCACCTAAGGTCGCATGACGACTTATGACCACTGACTCTGTGCGTGGTGAGACGATATAACTGGTGTAACCATTCGCTTTTATTTCTCCTGGGGCATAAACACGTCGTGCAAAAATCTTGGGTGTTAGCATCGATACTTTAATATTTGCTAGTGTTAATTGTGCCGTGGTAAAGCTAACCCCTGCTTTGTGCGTGTCTTCGGTTATTTCGACAGCAAGAGCAGGAATAGCTAAGGTGGTTAAACCATAAAATAAAACACTCAGTAGGTTTAGTGGCTTTGGCTTTTTATTGGTGTTGATCATTGTTATCTCTTAATTTAAAGGTAAACGTTGCAACAACACTAAATTCAATATTTAGTGTTAAGTAAACTTGTTGCGAAAAATTGTTATAAAATTAAATTAAGCGATGGGGGGGCGTATAAGTTGTTCTATAAAGTTGATGTTGATATCGATAAGATAAAAATATTGATTGGGAATTAATAGCTTAGTGACAGTCGAAGTTGATTTTTTTGTTAAAAACCATTGGCTGTGTGAACCTTGACAGTGCCCACAATGATGACAGTCTTTGACGTTATGCTCAGTATCAGAGGTTGCATTGAGTCGCGCTTGATTGTCAACTTCATGAGAATGTTCAGTTTGTAAATGTTGAGCGTCAAGCTGATGATTATTGTCTGAATTAGCCACAGCAACAAACGATTGCAAGGCAATCGATAGTACTATTAAAAAGCCAAGCCAAATGTTTTTCATTTTTACTGCATTCTTCAATTTACAAACAGAGACTGGCGGATGCTAAGCTAAATTATATTCTTAGTCAATAATTAGCGAATGGCTGGGAGGTGTTCAATCAGGTTTTATTATACCAAGGTATCAATATTTAGCGGCAATAGGGCTATTTTAAAATAAAAGCATAAATAGAAATATTATTGCGCAGTATCCTTTGGAGTTACAATTTTTATTGGGTTAGAATGTAAGCAACTTTGTTTGAGGTATTTTTATGTTCCAGTCAGAAAAAATAATAATAGCTGACGACCATCCCCTTTTTCGTCAAGCATTAACGTTGATGATTTCAGCTCATTTTAGCGATATTGATGTACTTGAAGCAGAAGATGTTCATGATTTAGAGCGATCCTTAGCAGAACATCAAGACGTTGGCTTATTATTACTCGATCTTAATATACCTGGAGCCCAAGGCTTTAATACGTTAATTACTATGCGTGAACGTTATCCTCAAATGGCTGTGGTAGTAGTCTCTGGTTATGAAGAAAAAGATATTATTACTAAAGCTATTGATCACGGCGCGGTTGGTTTTATCCCTAAATCAACTGATGTACCACAAATGCTTGCAGCACTGGAAATAATCTTGGCAGGAGGTCTTTGGACGCCAAACCTTGAAGAAAATAAAAATAATTTACCTATTTCAGAAATAGGTAAGAAAATCGCCAGTTTAACCAACCAACAAAACCGTATCTTGAAAATGTTTTCTGATGGTTTACTCAATAAACAAATTGCTGCACAGCTTTCACTTTCAGAAGCTACAGTAAAATCGCATGCCAGTTCAATTTTTTTGAAATTGGGTGTGAAAAGCCGGACTCAAGCAGTCATTATGCTCAATCAGAATAATCATCAGTCATTTTCAGCATCATTAGAATAATTTTGTTGTAATGCCTTGGTTAGAAGCGAACTCATTAAGGCTCTTAAGGCAATAGGTTTTATTAATTTTCTTAAGTAACTCATTCCTGCTGCTTGGCTTTTTTCTAAAACATCACTATCGGTGGTAGCTGTAATTAAAATGGCGGGCAGCGGATAGTTTTTTATTTTTTGTAATTGCTTAAACAAACTAATACCGTCTTCATTATTATCTAATTGGTAATCGACCAAAACAATGTCAATACTGCTTTGATATCTTTTAAAAATAACAGTAGCTTCTCTGGTGTTCTTTGCACAAAAAACATTGCATCTCCAAGCACTCAATAATTTATTCATTCCCTTAAGCACATCTGGATCATTATCAATACATAACACATTGACATCTTCTAATGACACTTGCTTAATAGGCGATTTTTTGGCATTACGCTGTTTTATTGCTGAAGCAATGGGAAATGATAAACTGAAATTACAGCCATGCTCGGGCTGAGAATTTAACTGCACGCGAGACGATAAAAGTTGAGTTAAACTTTGAGCAATATTAAGGCCTAAACCTAAACCTTTTACACCAACATGCTGGTTACTTTCGAGTTGAGTAAATTGTTCAAAAACAGTTTTCTGCTGCTTATAGGGAATACCTGGCCCATTATCAATAACTTGAATAATGATGTTTTTTCCCTTTCGTCTACAGCCCAATAGTACTTTTCCAGGGCTCGCGTAACGAAAAGCATTAGATAATAAATTTTGTAAAACTCTTCGTAATAATTTTGAATCACTATTAATCCACAAGGACGTTTGCACCCAATGAAACTCAATACTTTGTTTTTTAGCCAAGGGTGAAAACTCACTAGCAATACTCGTAAAGACATCATTAAGTGAAAGGTGGTTTATATTAGGAACAATATTGCCACTTTCTATTCGGGTTATTTCGTTAAGATCCTTTAAGAGATTATTGGCTGTTTTTAGTGAGTTATCGATATAGTTCACGCTTTCTTTTTCTTCTTTACTTAAATGAGAACTCATTGCTAAGGTTGATGAAAAAAGTCGTGCCGCAGATAAAGGTTGCATCAAATCATGGCTGCAAGCCTTAAGATACTGGCTTTTTTTTAAATGTGCTTGTTCAGCTTTTTGTCTTGCAATGGCAAGTTCTTTATTTCCTTGTTCCAATTTTTTATAAGCATCTTCTAATTTCTTGGTTCGCTCTAAGACTAAACTTTCTAAATCAAGATTTTCCTCTTTAAGTAACTGCTCTGCTTTTTTATAAACAGTGATGTCAGTAAATATCATCACAAAGCCACCATCAGGTATTGGGTTTCCTTCAATACGAATGATGTTGCCATTGGGTTGTATTCTTTCAACGCTGTGTTTACTGCCTTCTCTAAAAAACTGTAAGCGCTTTTCAACTTGCTGATTTAACGAATGGGCGTATTCAGGGCGACTTTTAAGATTAAAGTAAATTAGATCTTTGATAGGGCTACCGATATAAATAAGCTCTTCAGGGTAATTAAATAGTGCTAGATAAGGTTTATTCCAAGCGACCATATTCAATTTGCTATCAATAACGGAGATACCTTCGTTGGTATTTTCTATCGCACTCGATAACACGCTACGACTAAATTCAATACGGTGGCTTGACGCACCCTCAACAATTTTTGCCACTTCATCCAAAGCCATATCTTTACCGGTAATGGCAAAAGAGATCACTAGGCGCGCTGAAGCTGAGCCCATAACTTTAGCTAGGGTATTTTCAATATGAAAAATTAGTGCTTCGTTATATATTTGTTTATTTGTTTTAAGTGGATCATATTTTTTATTAAATTCAGTAAAACACTGCGCAGACTTTTCACTACCGACAAACCTTGTTAACAACAAAGCCAACTCTTTTTGGTTTATTTTTCCATGGCTAAAATGAAGCCTCTCATTGATGTTTGGTCGTTCAATAAAGTGTTCAATCTGAGATTGCTCTTGGATAGTCGCTCGGCTAATTTTAGAGACCAGTATCAGTACAATTACATTAATGGTTAACCCTAATAACGTGGCTAAGGTGGTACTCGATATTGACGCATCAGCAAAGGGATGAGCATAAAAGCCTAATTGGGGTAATAGGTTGAGGAAAAACCAAATCATAAACCCTGATGTTATTGCGAATAATACTGCCTGCAAACTCACTTTTCGCCAATAAAACGTGGCAAAAAGTGGTGGGCCTATTTGTGCAATTGCACCAAAAGATACTTCGCCTAAGGAGGCTAAAGTACCAGGAGGTGCAGCAACAAACATACCGTAGCAAAGTAAGATAATAAATAAGACCAATGCTTTACGTATCATTAGTAATTTATCTTTGAACTTTTTAAAGTCAGTTTGCTGAATGTTCGAGTGTTTGAATAATAAAGGGAAAACAACTTCATTACTGAGCATAGTGCTTAAGGCTATGGTCGAAATAATAACCATAGAACTGGCTGCTGAAACCGCGCCAAGGAATGAAAATAATGTCAACCATAATTGACCTTGATAAGCAGGTAAAAATAATACGTAAGCTTCTGCATCAAGAGAGTCTCCGTAGAGCAATCTTCCGGATAAGCCAATTGGAATAGCAAAGAGTGCAAAAATAGCTACGTAACTAGGAAATAGCCAGCGGCTGAGTTTAGTATGAGCTTGCTCTTTAAGTTCAACGACCATTACTTGAAATTGTCTTGGAAAACATAAAAAAGCAGACAGACCAATAACGAGTAGACCTAGCATAGAAACAAACTTTGAAAGCGTAAAGTGATGGGCTGGCTCAACGTTTTCTGTGGCTAGTGTCCAAATGGTAATCGGTGAGTCATAGAGGTAAAACGAAACAAAAAGGCCAATTGATAAAAAAGCAACCAGCTTAATAATAGACTCGAAAGCTATTGCCATCATCACCCCAGGGTGACGCTCAGTAACATCAATTGCTCTAATACCAAAAATAATAGTGAAGCCCGCTAAAATTAAGCTAACAATTAAGCCAAGTTGCCATAAAGATAAATATTGATCTTCTTGCAATATGGTATAGGAATGCACAATCGCTTTTAGCTGTAAGGCGATATAAGGTATGGTGCCAATTAAGGTAACAAACGTGACAAGTACGGCTAAACGTTGTGATTTTCCAAATCGAGAAGCGAGTAAATCAGCAATTGACGTGATATTTAATTGTAAGCTGACTTTAATCATCCGTTGAATAAAGGGCCAAGCAAATAAGAATAATAAAATCGGGGCGAGATAAACAGAAAGATAAGAAAACGAATAATTAGCGGTTTGTCCTGCAGTCCCCAAAAAACCCCAAGATGTACAATAAACCCCAAGCGATAGCGCATAAACAATCGTGTGATATTTCGTTGCTATTTTATGCCGATAACGATCCCCTAAAAAGGCAATAATAAAAAGTAAGCCAATATAACCAACACTTGTGATCACTAATTGCCAATTTGGAAACATACATCAATCTCATTAATTCTTCAGAAGTCATCTTATTTTGATGAGCTTGCAGATTTACAAATTATTCACGGTAAATCAATTGATTCCGACTTTTATTTAACTAATTCCACAGTAAATCAATTAAAGCTAAGATACTAATACCAAAGACTTAATACTAAAGTATTACAACTTTAGAGTTAATACTTATTGCCAATTGTGACTCGCTGTTTTTTTAGTGATATTTGTTTCAGACACATAACACTTATAAAAATTACTTGGGGAATTGGTCAATGAAAATTCAGAAGAATAAAAAACTATTACTCGCCACCTTATTGGGTTCATTGGCTGCAGGTTCAGCAAATGCAGCTTATGAATTTAAACTAACAGATACTGATAAAGTTACTCTGGGTGGCTATATTAAAGTTGATGCTCGCTATGTTGATGGTGATGTTGCGTATCGAGACTTTTGGGTTGGAGCTGGAGCGCCGCTTACCGATAGTCAATCTCAATTTAAAATGAATGCTAATGAATCTCGCTTTAATCTTAAATATTCACATGGTGATGTCACGGGCTTTCTTGAAATGGACTTTTTAGGGGGCGGGGGTGATCAACGTTGGTCAAACTCTTCTCATAATCGTCTTCGTCATGCTTTTATCAGTTATAAAAACGTATTAGCGGGTCAAACATGGTCAACGTTCATGAATACGAGTGCTTTGGCCGAAACCGCTGATTTTGCTGGTGCCACCATTGGTATAGTTTTCGTTCGTCAAACCCAAATACGTTATACCCAAGGTAACTTTCAAGTTTCTATAGAAAACCCTGAGTCGTGGGGGGGCGATGCTTCACAAGATGATAAACCTGATGTTGTTGCCCGATATAACCTAAAAGGTGATTGGGGTAACGTCTCTTTTTCAGGTTTGGCACGTAGCTTAACAACCTCTTTAGGTAACTCAGAAAGTGCTTTTGGCGTATCAATTGCCGGTCGTATTAAAACGGTTGGTAAAGATGATTTACGCTTTCAAGTTCACAAAGGTGAACTTGGGCGTTATGTCGGTTTAGCGTTTGCGCCAGATCTAAATAATGACAAGATAGAAGATACGACTTCTTATCTTGTGGCTTACCGTCATTTTTGGGATGAAAGTTTACGTTCAACAGCAATGTATGGGTATGCTGAAGCTGATGTGTCTGGTGCTGAACGTAGCCAATGGAGTGTTAACTTATTCACCAATTTCACTAAGGAATTAGCGGTAGGTGTTGAAGTTGGAAACTTCTCTATGGACGAAATCAATAAAGACTCAGACTACCTGCAGTTATCATTCAAATACACCTTGTAAAAAGTAATAACGTTATAGCTAACTCGTTATGAAGCGGTTAGCTAGTTTTACGCAAGTCTATTGAAAATAGGATCTTTATTTTGCTCAGTGCTAAATACCAGATCACCTTTTATTTTAGTGGTTACTCTTTCATTATTTTTGAAAAAACGGCTAAAGACAAAAATTATCTATCAGGAGTGTGAGTATGTCTGAACCAATACTCAAAATTGATCAAATATCGTTAGCTTTCGGTGGTGTTAAAGCACTTACTGATGTCAGCTTCGAAGTTTCACGAGGCGCTATCTTTTCTATTATCGGCCCAAATGGGGCGGGTAAAACCTCAATGCTAAATTGTATCTCAGGGCGCTACCGTCCAAACAGTGGTTCTATTGCTTTAAATAATCAAGAAGTTACTCACTTACGTCCTAATGACCGTGCTGATTTAGGTATGGGACGTACTTTTCAAAATTTAGCCTTATTTGGGCATATGTCTGTGTTAGACAATATTATGGTGGGTCGCCATCATTTGTTGAAAAATAACTGGATCACGGGCCCTCTTTATTGGGCATCTAAAGCACAAAAAGAAGAACTAGAACATCGACGTTATGTTGAAGAGATTATTGATTTTTTAGAAATATCACATATCAGAAAATCAGTCGCGGGCACTTTATCTTATGGCCTTAGAAAACGGGTAGAACTTGCTCGAGCGATGGCGCTGAACCCGCAACTCATTTTACTTGATGAGCCTATGGCGGGCATGAACTTAGAAGAGAAAGAAGATATGGCGCGCTATATCTTAGATCTTAACGAAGAGTTTGGCATTACAGTTGTGATGATAGAGCACGACATGGGTGTGGTTATGGATATTTCACATGAAGTGATGGTACTCGACTTTGGTAAAAAATTGATGTGCGGTTTACCCGAAGAAGTGATGGCGAACGAACATGTAAAACGTGCTTATTTAGGCGTTGAAGATGATGAACTCGAAGACTTGCAAGGAGTTGGATAATGAGTATAACCAATGATTTTGATATGGGTGCACTCGATACTTTCCCAAAGATACTTCGAGAAAATGCAAAAAATTGGCCCAATGATATCGCCATGCGAGAAAAAGAGTTTGGGATCTGGAATGAATTTAGTTGGGTTGATTACCAAAATCGTGTGAAGTGGTTAGCGATCGCTTTGGGTGAACGTGGTATTAAAGCCGGTGACGCGATTGCTTTGCTGGGTGACAACCGCCCTGAATGGGTTTGGGGTGAAATCGCTGCACACGCAATGAGTTGTTATTCCATTGGTATTTTCCAAGACTCGCTTCATGAAGAAGTAATTTATCTGCTCAATAAAAGTAATGCGACCGTTGTTATCGCTGAAGATGAAGAGCAATGCGATAAGCTTTTAGAGCTTGGTGATGGCATACCTGATGTGAAATGCATTGTTTATTGTGATCCGCGAGGTATGCGTAAATATAATGATCCTCGGTTAGTCAGTATTGAAGACATCTACAAACAAGGTCAGACAATAGACCAAGCATCACCAGATAAATATGAAGCACTCGTTAACGCCACGAAAGCTGAAAACACCGCGATTTATTGCACAACTTCTGGTACTACGTCTAAGCCTAAAATTGCTTTGTTGGCGGGTGGTAATTTTGTCAAACATTGTTCATCGTATTTACGTGCTGACCCTCGTCAGCCTGGTGATAACTATGTTTCAGTACTGCCTTTACCTTGGATCATGGAGCAGGTTTATGCGGTAGGTCAGGCATTAATTGCTCGCCAAATTGTTAATTTTGTTGAGCAGCAAGAAACATTAATGGCAGACCTTCGCGAAATAGGCCCAAGCTTTGTTTTACTGGCGCCTAGAGTTTGGGAAGGTATTTTAGCGGACGTGACTTCAAGAATGATGGACTCTACACCGCTAAAACAAAAAATCTTTAATTACGCGATGAAGTTAGCCGAAAGCGCGCAAGCAAAAGGAGAAAAGTCTTGGTTGGCTGACGTACTATTAATGAAAGCACTCCGTGATCGTTTAGGTTTTACCTTCTTAAAATCTGCCGCAACAGGTGGCGCTGCTATGGGACCTGATACCTTTAGATTTTTCCAAACGATTGGGGTGCCGCTTCGTCAACTTTATGGACAAACTGAATTGTGTGGTGCTTATACGGTACATCAAGAAAATGACATTGATTATGACAGCGTCGGTGTTGCTTTTGATTGCGCCGATGTAAAAATAATTAATGAAGATACTCAAGGTATTGGCGAAGTCCTTGGCAAAACAATTGGTATGTTTACGGGGTACATTGATAATCAAAAAGCATACGACGATGACGTAAAAGATGGTTGGATGCACACGGGTGATGCTGGCTATTTTAAACCATCAGGCCACCTGGTTATTATTGACCGTATTAAAGATTTAGCCAAAACCAGTAATGGCGACCAATACTCTCCGCAATATATTGAAAACAAATTGAAATTCTCATCTTTTATTGGCGAAGCGGTTATTTTGGGTAAAGACAAACCTTACCTGTCGGCGATGATTTGTATACGTTTTAGTATCGTTTCTAAGTGGGCTGAGCAACAAGGTTTATCCTTTACCAACTACACCAGTTTGTCTGCGTTACCGGAAGTTTATCAAAAGCTAACTGAAGAAGTTTCAAAGGTTAATGAGACACTACCCGATGCACAAAAAATCAATAAATTCTTATTACTTTACAAAGAACTTGATGCAGACGATGGCGAGTTAACACGTACTCGAAAAGTTAGGCGTTCAGTCATTGCTGACAAGTATGGCGACATCATTAGCTCTATCTATGATGACCAAGAATATGTTGATGTTGATACGGTGATCACCTTCCAAGATGGCGGTAAAACGCGTATCCAAACTCAATTAAAGGTCGCAACATTATCTAATAAAAACAATGTCTGCGCCCCATCTGCACATGAACAGAGGAAAGCATCATGAATTTTGAACTTCTATTTCAGTTAATTACTAATGGCCTGATTGTCGGTTTGTTATATGGCGTTGTCGCGATGTGTTTTGTGCTGGTTTATAAATCAACACAAATAGTTAACTTTGCTCAAGGTGAATTTTTACTGATTGGTGCTTGGGTGTGTTGGGCATTCTTAATTTACATGGAACTGCCCTTTATCGTTGGGTTCTTCTTAACGTTATTTTTTATGGCAGGTTTTGGTGTGTTGCTGCAAATGATTGTGCTTAGACCGATGATCGGCGAGCCCATTATCTCAGTCATTATGATCACGATAGGTTTGTCCATGTTCTTTCAAGCGTTAATGAAGTGGATTTTTGGCTTAAACCCACAAAGTTACCCACAGGTCTTTGAAAAGCAAAGTATCGAAATATTTGGTTTAAATGTTGAAGTGGCTTATTTGCTGAGTACCGGTATTGCTTTATTTGTGATGTTGGCTTTCTTCTTTTTCTTCAAATATTCAAAACATGGTTTAGCGATGCGAGCGACTGCCTTTGATCAACAAGTAGCTCAAAGTTTGGGTATATCGGTAAAAAGCGTCTTTGCGATGAGCTGGGGAATTGCTGCTACGGTGTCAGCAACTGCCGGTATTGTTATTGGCTTAGTCAACGGTGTTTCAGATTCGTTATCTATTATGGGTATTAAGGTTTTTCCAGCGGTAATTCTTGGTGGGCTTGACTCTATTGTTGGTGCCATCGTTGGTGGATTGTTTATTGGTGTTTTAGAAAATGTTGCTGAGTTCTTTGACAGTCAATACTTCCATATTGGCAACATGTACGACATCGCTCCTTTTTATGTGTTGTTAATTATCTTGTGGTTTAAACCTTACGGTTTATTCGGCACAAAAGATATTGAACGCATATAGCCATTGATAGGATTATTCATTAATGAGTTGTTGCTAGCAGTTAAATAGAACACTCATTTAGCAAACCAGTTTAAGGAGTAAATTATGTCGAGTTTAACGATGCGCCCGTGCGGAGATTTTCGCACTAGTTATAAACAAGATAATACTATTTTCGAAACAAAAAACATTAGAATTATGGCAATTATCGCTGTCGCGTTTTTAATTACAGTACCGCTATTTTTTGATGGTTATATTCTAAGTTTACTGATTCAAATGTCGTACTTAGGCATTGCAGCACTCGGACTAAATATTTTGGTTGGTTATACCGGGCAAATATCTTTAGGCCATGGTGCGTTCTTTGGTTTTGGTGCATTTGCATCAGCCTGGCTAAATATGTCAATGGAGATCCCCGTGTTTCTCTGTATACCTTTAGCTGGGTTTTTAACGATGGCTGTGGGCATGATGTTTGGTATGCCTGCAGCAAGAATTAAAGGTTTATATCTTGCGATAGCAACGCTGTCTGCTCAGTTTATTCTTCAAGATTTCTTTGCTCGAGCTGATTGGTTTTCTGGAGGGTCTTCAGGTTCAATGGCAGAGCCTGTTAATTTATTTGGTTACGCTTTTGATACAGACCAAAGCTTTTACTACATCGCTTTATTTGCTTTTGTCTTTATGTTTATTTGGGGCTGTAATTTAATAAGAAGTCGAGATGGTCGAGCTTTTGTTGCGGTACGCGACCATTATTTATCAGCTGAAATAATGGGCGTTAAATTAAATAAATATCGTTTGTTGTCATTTGGTATATCGTCTTTTTATGCGGGTATTGGTGGTGCGTTATATGCGCACTATTTAGGTTATGTGTCGGCTGAAGGCTTCACTATTTTTCTTTCCATTCAATTTTTAGCGATGATTATTATCGGCGGCTTAGGTTCAGTGAAAGGCACCATGATGGGGGTGATTTTTATGGTGTTATTACCTGAATTTCTTGCTGGTGGGGTTGGCATGATGAAAGAAACCACTTGGGGAAATATTCCTATGGTGATTGATGGTTTAGCTTTCATTAAAGAAATGGCCATTGGTTTAGTGATTATCTTGTTCTTAATCTTCGAGCCTGAAGGTTTAGCGCATCGCTGGGCTCAAATTAAAAATTACTGGAAATTTTACCCTTTTGCTTATTAAAGCTTAAGTATCAGGGAGAATAAAAAGCCAGTGAGATTTACTTGCTGGCTCAATAAACTAAAAAATAATAATGGCAACTACAGTAATTGTATTAGCCAATCACATTACAAAAGGATTATTACCATGCAGAAAAAACTATTAGTGCGTTCAATTATTACGTGTGCGGTATTAGGATCAAGTGGACAAGCAATGTCAGAAGATTCAGTATTTGTGGGGCATTTGGCTGATATGTCTGGACCAACCGCTTTTGTAGGTAAAGTATATGCTGACGGCGTACGTGATTCATTAGCCTATATTAATGAGCATGGCGGCATAAAAGGGACCAAGCTTGAATTTGAAACTGTTGATTATGCTTATAAAGTGCCACAAGCCATTTCTAATTATAAAAAGTGGAAGTCACGTAAACAAATGGTCGCGATGCAAGGTTGGGGTACTGCTGACACCGAAGCGTTAATTTCTTTTGTTGCTAAAGACAAAGTCCCTGTTTTTTCAGCTTCCTACTCTGGGCATTTAACTGACCCAACAGGCAAAAACCCAGAGACTAAAAAACCAGCACCTTATAATTTTTTCTATGGCGCCTCATACTCAGACGCTTGTCGGGGATTAGTGCAATGGGCAGCACAAGATTGGAAAACAAAAGGTAGCTCAGGCAAACCTAAATTTACCCATATTGGTGCTAATCACCCTTACCCTAATGCACCCAAAGCCGCTTGTGCAGAATATGCGATAGAGCTCGGTTTTGATGTGCAACCACCGGTTGTTGTTTCAATGAAGCCCGGTGACTTTAAAGCACAGTGTCTGAGTTTAAAAAGCTCAGAATCTAATTATGGTTACATAGGTAACTTAGGGGGGTCAGTTCAATCCTTGATTAAATCATGTAATACCATAGGCACAGATATTCAATTTATGTCGAATATCTGGGGAGGCGATAAACAAGTTTTCCAAGCGGCAGGACCAGGTATTAAAGATTATATCTTCCCCACCATGACACCTTTTTGGACAGACGACGTCCCAGGTATGAAATTAGTACGCGAAATTTCAAAAATGTCTGATGAATCAGGAAATGAATCACGTTCACATCACTATATGCGCGGTGTTTGCTCTGCTTACTTTATGAAAGAAGCGATGGAGTGGGCGAAAGACAATGGCGGCATTACCGGCGAAAATATTAAAAAGGGTATGTACGCAAATACTGACTGGGTTCCAAAAGGTTTAGAGGGCGTTTGTTTAGCCGCTAACTGGACTAATGAAGACCACCGAGGCGTTAACCAAGTAAACATCTATAAAGGTAATTATAACGACGGTGATATAAAAATTGAAAAAGTGACGTCGGTTACTTTAGATCGTCGTGATGATTGGTTAGGTTACTAATTTTCATTAGTTTTTATTTATTTTAGCCTCATAAAGGCAGGAAATAATTAAGCGTCTGTCTTTATGAAGTTTTACGGAGTATTTATGTCACAACCTGCAGTTAAAATAGCAACAGCTAAACCGCTATTGTCAGTGAATAATATTGAAGTTGTTTACGATGACGTCATTCAAGTTTTACGCGGAGTTTCGTTAGATGTTCCTGAGGGGGATGTCGTCACTTTATTGGGGCCAAATGGTGCTGGTAAATCGACCACTTTAAAAGCGATTTCAGGTTTGTTGAAAAGTGAAAAAGGTGAAGTTACTCGCGGCGACATTACCTTTATGGGGGAGCGTATTGACAGTAAAAATGCTGAAGACGTAGTGCGCAGTGGTCTATTTCAGGTAATGGAAGGCCGACGTATTATTGAAGATATGACGTCACTTGAAAACCTAAAATTAGGCGCATATACCCGCAATGACAAAAAAATTAATCAAGATATCGAAATGGTCTATAACTATTTTCCTCGCTTAAAAGAACGTACCGGATTAGCAGGTTATTTGTCAGGAGGAGAGCAACAAATGTTAGCGATAGGTCGAGCATTAATGGCGCGCCCTAAAATGATCTGTCTTGATGAACCTTCCATGGGCTTGTCACCACTTTTAGTGAAAGAAGTGTTCGATATTATTGGAAAAATCAATCGTGACCAAGGTATTACTATGCTGCTGGTTGAGCAAAATGCCAATTACGCGATCAAAGCAGCAGACTATGGCTACATTATGGAGTCAGGAAAAATAGTGCTTGATGGCACGCAAGATCAATTGCTAAATAATGAAGATGTAAAAGAATTCTACTTAGGCGGTGGTAATGAAAACCGCAAAAGCTTTAAGAATCTTAAGTCTTATAAGCGTCGTAAACGTTGGTTGTGATTTTTTCAATAATAAGACCCGCAAATAATATTAAGGAATGAACAACGATATGAATAGCTTCTATGATGACAAAGAACACCAAAGTGAACTGCAGCGAGAAAACACATTATTTGGGCAATTACCCGCGCAACTTCTGTTTGCTCAAAGCCAATGCCCGTATTACCAAGATAAGCTGGCTGATATTACCCTTGAAAAAATAAGCTCTAGAGCTTTACTTGCTTCATTGCCGATAATGCATAAATCAGACTTAATTGCTTTGCAACAAGCACAACCTATTTTTGCGGGTCTAGATGCTAAGTCAGCTAATATTGGGCGAATTTTTCAATCACCAGGGCCGATAAACGACCCAGAAGGTGATGGTAATGATTGGTGGCGAATGGGTCGTGCCTTTTATGCGGCTGGTTTTCGCGCAGGAGACCGTATACAAAATTGCTTGTCTTATCATCTTACGCCGGGCGGTTTTATTATGGACTCGGGCGCGAAAGCTTGTGGTTGTGCTGTTATACCCGCGGGGCCAGGACAAACGGAACAGCAACTTGAGATAATTGAAAATTTAAAGCCCTCAGGCTATTGCGGCACACCCTCATTCTTGAAAATATTATTAGATAAAGCTCAACAACAAAATAGAGACATCTCTAGTATCTCTAAAGCTTTAGTAACGGGTGAGGCTTTACCCGAGGGCTTGCGAGGTGAATTACAAGCACGAGGGGTTGAAACTTTGCAAGCCTATGCCTCAGCAGATGTGGGTTTAATTGCTTATGAAAGTGCGCAGTCTGATGGGTTAATTATTGCTGAAGATATTATTGTTGAGATTGTCAGGCCGGGCACAACAGAGCCCTTGCCTGATGGTGAAGTAGGTGAAGTGGTCATCACTAATTTTAATAAAGATTACCCACTAATTCGTTTTGCAACCGGTGATTTATCAGCCATAAAAGTAGGAGTAAGTGCCTGTGGTCGCACCAATAAACGTATTAAAGGCTGGTTAGGTCGTGCTGATCAAACCGCTAAAATAAAAGGGATGTTTGTACATCCTATTCAAATTGAACGAGTACGCCAAGCCCATACTGAAATTGCTAAGGTTCGTTTGTTGATCACCAGTGAAAACTTTAATGACAGTATGCTTTTACAATGTGAAATTAACCATGAAAACTATTCGATTGAGCAAGAAGCCGCGCTGGTATTAGCTATTTCGTTAAGCCTAAAGTCTATTACCAAATTATCAGGTAATGTGGAATTATTACCACTAAAGCAATTAAAAGATGATGGCAAAGTTATTGATGATTTGAGAACGCTCTCTTAATTTAAGGAATAAATATGAACAGCAAAGCATTTCAAGCGTGTTACCCAGACGATTTAAGTCATTGTTATGGTTGTGGCACCAATAACCCCGAGGGGCATCAGTTAAAAAGTTATTGGTCTGGTGAGAAAACAATTGCTCATTTTACCCCTGAGCCTTACCACACAGCGATCCCTGGTTTTGTTTATGGTGGTCTAATTGCGTCATTAATTGATTGTCACGGCACAGGAAGTGCCTCTGCCATGGCGTATCAGTGTGAAGATCGAGAAATGGGCAGCTCTCCTGCGCTACGTTTTGTTACTGCTGCGCTGAATATTAATTATCTAGCGCCAACGCCTCAGGCGGTTGAACTTGAACTAATAGGCACATTTGTTGAAGTAAAAGAACGAAAAATAATCGTAGAAGTTACTGTCTCAGCTAAGGGGGTTACTTGTGCAAAAGGGACGGTGATCGCTGTAAAAATGCCCGCAACTATGGTGGTAAAGTGATGAGTAACTCAGCACAGCCCTATGTTTTATCTCGGATGTCAGGTCGAGTGCTATGGCTAACATTAAATAGACCTGAAGCAAGAAATCCACTTTCTTCAGCCATGATCTCGGCACTGAAATCGTCAATAACCTTAGCGAACAATGACCGTGAAGTAAAAGTTATTGTGATCACCGGCTCTGGTAAAGTATTTTCGGCAGGTCATGACTTAAAAGAAATGAGTGGTAGAACGTTAGATGACCCGTTAACGCGCGAACAGCGTGTTAACGACGTTTTAAATAGTTGTGCAGACATGATGATGTCATTAGTAAAATCACCCAAAGCAATTATTGCTTGTGTGCAAGCCACTGCAACAGCAGCTGGATGTCAGTTAGTGTCAATGTGTGACTTAGCGATTGCCAGTGAAAATGCTAAGTTTTGTACCCCTGGCGTTAATATCGGTACTTTTTGTAGTACACCTTTGGTAGGCATTGGAAGAAATATTCACCGCAAACATGCTATGGAATTAGCGTTAACAGGCGATCTTTTTTCAGCAGCAGACGCGGTACGTTTTGGTTTAATTAATCGTGCAGTACCTACTGATTTTCTATTGGAAGAAACAGAAAAGCTGGCACAAAAAATTGCCAGTAAATCTGCCATCGGTATAAAAGCGGGTAAAGAAGCCTTTTATCAGCAACTAGAAATGCCAATTGAAACTGCTTTTGCTCATGCTGGCGCAAGCATGGTTGCAGCGATGCTTTCAGAGGAATGTGAGGAAGGTGTTTGTGCTTTTTTTGATAAACGTGAAGCGAAATGGGGAGAGATTTGAAACCAGTTTGTAAGCTTTATTAGGAAATCACTTAATATTTTATGTTGTTTTTTTCCAAAATTATTAATTGAATATATTAATAATTTAAATCTTTGATATTTAAAGAATAGGGCATTGAATGACGTTCGTCAATCAATGCCCTATTTCTGTTTATCAATGTCTACTTTCTAAATTACACTCAACTCTGTTTAAGAGATAATTGACTTATTGAAAGCATGTGATTTGATTTCACACTTTACACTAGTTTTATATTTTGTCTTTTTATCGGATTTTACCTAATTGTTATTTTTTTGTTAAAAGTACGAGGATGTTATTTTTAAGTGTGAAGTTTAGTGGGGTTTTAACTCTAATATCCATAATTTCATTGCTTTTACAATCGTTGAAGTTGATTTTTATGTGGTATTTTTTCAGTTGTTTAATAAAAATTTATTATTTTTATTAAACAACTACGTCTAAATATTTATTAGCTTGTTGTTAATAAAGGTGAATTTTAACTTTTTAATCTAGATGCTAATAAAATTGTATAGCGGTAATCAAAGTTATCCTAATGCCAACAGTATCAGAGTATTCTGCTGAGTACTTTCTACAGCTTTTTTCGTACTATGCTTGTAAAGTCACTTTGTTTGGGTAAGAATGCAATAAAGTGTTACTTTTTTGTAACATTTTTGGTTTGTTCAAATAATAATTATTAAATACTGGAGATAAACATAATAATGAAAAATTCAAATATAAAGCGAAGCTTTAATCGCTCGTTAGCTGCTATCGCAGTTGGGGCATGTTTAGCTGCGTCTCCGATGACTTTTGCCGATAATGTTAGTGGCTCTATTTACGGTAAAGCCATTCAGGGTAAAAGTGTAACAATTAAGAACCCAGCGACAGGTTTTAAACGCGTTGTTGTTGTTGGTGAAGATGGCCGTTTTAACTTTTCTAAGTTGCCGACAGGCAAATATACTGTCGACAATGGTGTAGATACTCGAAACATCTTAGTCGCTATTGGTAAGGGCAGTAATGTTGATTTTACAGAAGTTTCTGAAATTATCTCTATTGTGGGTAATTCTTTAGTTAGTATCGATACCACATCGGTAGAATCGACTTCAGTCTTTACTGCTGAGCAAATAGACTTATTACCGGTAGCAAGAGATTTGACATCAGTTGCTTTGTTAGCTCCTGGAGCAACAGCAGGTGATTCTGGTTTAGGAAATGGTAATACTGCCTCTTTTGGTGGTTCGTCAATTGCTGAAAATGGTTATTTTATTAATGGTTTCGATGTTACTAATATTCGTAACTTCACCTCTTTTGCTGACCTTCCTTATGATGCTGTTTCACAGCAACAAGTTCGCACTGGTGGTTATGGCGCAGAATACGGTCGTTCATTAGGTGGCGTTGTTAGTTTAGTAACTAAACGTGGTTCAAATGAATGGAAATTTGGTGGCTCAATTGAATCTACGCCAGCAAGTTTTAGAGAAGATGGCAAAGATGTTACTTCTCGCGATCCTGATTTAGAATACTCTAACCGTTATTCTTCATTCCGCTCAGCTAATGAATTTGACTCTTTATCCTATAATGCCTATGCATCAGGCGCTATTGTTGAAGATAAACTATTCTTTTTTGGCTTATTTGAAGGCCAAGATGATGAAAGCAATACCTTTGGCAAACAAACAAGTGAGACAATGAAAGACGACTCACCAATGTACTTGTTAAAGCTTGATTGGAATATCTCAGACGACCATTTATTAGAGATGACTTACATCGATAATGAAGAAACACAAGAATTTACCTCATACAGTAACCCTGAAGGTATGTATTACACTGGGACTCATGGTGAAGCTGCTGACCCTTATGAGATCACCAAAGGTGGTGATGTTACTATCGTTAACTATACCGGATTTTTAACTGATGATTTCTCAGTAAGTGTTCTTTGGGGCAACATGACCAATGAACTAGAAACGCGTAACCCTGATATCGGCCCTGGCGCTGAATGTGAGTTAGTATTCGATCGCCGTGAAACACCTTCAAGTTCACAAAGCATTGGTTGTTGGGGTATTGCTCAAGGCCAAAGTACTGTGCCTGAAGCTGGGATCGCTTCTGATACTGATGAACGCGACTCTTTACGTTTAGGCGCAGAATGGATTCTAGGTGAACATACACTTCGTGTCGGTTATGACCAAGAGAAATTTACCTCGACTAAACGTGGCACTACCTTTACAGGTGGCGAATACTGGCGCTGGCATGTAGCTCAAGATGTTGACGGAGCAGGCGGACAAAGTGTTAATGGTGCTTTTGTAACAGCAGGTGAAGAATATATTCGCCATAGAGAAAGTAATACGGGTTCTGCTTCTTATGAAGTTGAAAACACAGCATTTTATATAGAAGACACTTGGCAAGTTACTGATGAGTGGATGGTATACTTAGGTTTGCGTTCAGAAGGCTTTGAAAACCGCAACGGTGATGGCGATTCATTTGTTAAATCTGACAGTGAATTGGCGCCGCGTTTGGGCTTCTCTTGGGATATGGATGGCGATGGTAACAAAAAACTTTTCGGTACTGCCGGGCGTTACTTTATGCCAATCGCGGCTAATACAAATATTCGTGCTGCAGGTACTGAATGGAGCTATGAAGAGTACTTTTATGTAGACAGTGCTGATGAAAATCCAATCACTGCTGCTCCTGATAAAGTGGGCGACGCTATTGGTACAAGAAACTCTAACGGTGATGAGAAAGCGCCTGATTCAAGAACCGTAGCGGCAACAAACTTAAAACCTATGCATCAAGATGAATTTATTCTTGGCTATCAACAGCAGGTTGATGACTGGATTTTAGGTGCCAAGGCTATTTACCGTGAAGTTAAAGATGGCATGGATGATTACTGTTCTCATCAGCCATTTATCGATTATGCAACAGAGAATGGTTATAATGATTTCGATTATAAATCAATGGCTGGCTGTATGATGATGAACCCAGGTAATGATTTTTCTATTGCGCTGGATCTTAACAATGACGGTAATTACGAGGTAGAAAGTGTTCCTGAAGAATACTTCGGCCTAGAAAAATACAAACGTACTTATAAAGCTTTAGAATTCACTTTCGAGAAGCCTTTTGCTGACGGTTGGTTCTTGCAGGGCTCTTATACTTTAGCTAAAAGTGAAGGTAACTCAGAAGGTTATGTTAACTCGACTCTAGAGCAAGAGGATGCAGGTTTAACACAAGACATTGATAATGCATTATTTCAGCATGGTGCCTATGGTGCTTTACCCAATGATCGTCGTCACACCTTTAAAGCTTTTGGTGCATACCAAGTTAATGATGAGATTTCAGTATCTGTTAATTTCAGTTTACAATCTGGTCGTCCAAGAAACTGTGTTGGTTTTATCCCACTTGACGAACTTAGAGATGAGTTAGGTGTTGATGCTGGCGGTTTAGCTAATTACGGTGCTTCATCGTTTTACTGTGGTGGTGTATTAGGTAATCGTGGCGATCAAGGCCGTACTCCATGGGTTAAAAATGTTGATCTAGGTTTAACGTATAAGCCGGAATATGTTGATGGCTTAACCGTGAAAGTCAATGTTAGAAATGCCTTTAACTTTCAAGAAGTCACTGAATACAATGAAACAGGTGACGTAGGCTCGGCTTCATCGAGACTGCCTAACCCTAACTATACGACACCCGTAAACTACCAAGCTCCACGTAGAATTACACTGACTGCTCGTTATAGTTTCTAATTAAATAGTAAAGTTAAACATATTTAAATTAGCCAAGCCGTTCAGATAAACTGAGCGGCTTTTTTATAGATGAATTTAGGCACTTTTTGCTATTACATTAAAGCATTAAGAGAGAAGCCCCCGGACCGCCTTGGTTTTCAACAGTATCAAAAGAACAAAACGAATTAGCAGGTATTTTACCTTTAAATCTAGGGTCCTATTATGATGGAAATGAGGGATTAAAACGTGCGTTTTTTCCGTAAACGTGAGGCTAAATGGCGAGGTAGTTAAGTGCTCATTTTGCTAAAGTGAACAACATTGACGCGCATGCTGTCGCTTATAAGTGCACGGCTATTTGTCATAGTACTTACGCAATATTGAATTTAAGGTTACGCTATGCTTTTTTACACTATATATATTAAGAGGTAATGCTTTGCTACAGCGGACTTTATATTTATTACGCCATGGTGAAATTGCTACACCGGGTATTTTAGCCGGTAAAACAGATGTCGCACTTTCTGAAAATGGCTTGCAACAGCTGTGGGACGTTAGCCAAAAATTACCAGAGATATCCTTTTGTATCAGTTCACCTTTGCAACGTTGTCAGGTGTTTGCCAAAGCATACTCATTAAAATACAGCATTAATCTCCAATTAAGCGATAACCTTAAAGAAATGAATTTTGGTGATTGGGATGGAAAAACCTATCAAGCCTTGTGGCAGATAAAAGCCAGTGCTGTGCAGCCTTCACTGGGTGATTTTTGGCAAAACCCTTGGCAGCATACTGTGCCTAATGGTGAAGCTATGGCTGATTTTGTCAAGCGTGTCGATACTTGGTGGCAAGAATGGCTTGCAGACGCACCCGAAGGAAATACCTTGGTGGTTGCGCATGGTGGTGTTATCAAACACTTAATTGCGCGTGTACTTAATTTGCCTATGCCGGGCACGGTTCACATGAGTCATATTGATATTCCTTATGCGGGGCTAGTTAAAGTTAATATTTATACTGATGATAGTGGCGTTGATTGGCCAAAAATAGTGTGGTGATAAGTTACCTCGATAAGTCAATGAATTCGGTGTTATTGGCAATTAAACCTTGCTATTTTTAGTGAGCAGACGATAATCTCCAAACAAAATTATATAACTCATTTTTAATGTGGGAATGTGGTGAAAAACCGCAACTGTACCCGCAACTGTAAAAGCCTTTTAGTGGTATTTAATAACCATAAAGCTTAAGTCAGGATACCCATTAATTTAGAGTCATTTGCCTATCAAAATGACAGGCAAAACCAACAAAGTCGAGCGGGTTTACTCGAACATTGTATTGTCGACTCTTGAGTTTTCATATACTAAGAGATTGATTGTGCTCTGTTTGATGCTCCTTAAGTGTCAATAGTATGTGAGTAGCAATTTTTGAATAGTAGCCAGGATCAATCCTCATCAATAAATACCGCTAATACCGCATTGCTTTCAGTGCAGCATCTTTCTTGGCATGCCGACAGCCAACTTATTTTAGATGATATTTCTTTCACCATTAAAAAAGGCAGTTTTACTGGTATTTTAGGGCCTAATGGTGCCGGAAAGTCTAGCTTACTTCGCTGCTTATATCGTTACGTAAAACCTGATTCTGGTTTGGTGGAATTTAATCAAAAAGATATTTGGAAAAAGTATGACGCCTATCAATATGCGCAAGATATCGCTGTAGTTTTACAAGAAACACCCACCCATTTTAACTTAACTGTTCATGACGTTGTTGCGCTGGGTTTACTGCCACACAAAGGTCTATTTACCCGTGATCAAGCCAGCGACCGACTCAAGATAGACCGTGCTATTAAGCAGGTTGGCTTAGTGGATAAAAACTTACAAAATTTTGAACATTTATCCGGTGGAGAAAAACAACGCGCACTTATAGCTCGTGCTATCGTGCAAACGCCCAGCTTACTTATTATGGACGAGCCAACCAGTCATCTTGATGTTCGCTATCAAATTCAGGTTATTGAATTAGCTAAATCGCTAGGCATCACGGTTATTGCGTCTTTTCATGATTTAAACCTTGCCAGTGCGATGTGCGATCAACTGCTGGTGTTAGATAAAGGTAAACTGGTTAAGCAAGGGTCACCACAAGCGGTGATCACCTCTGAAATGTTATCAAATGTATTTGGTGTCTGCGCGCAAGTTTCTCTTCATCCACAACATAAGGTTCCTCATATTTCTTATTTCTATGGCTACGATACTCAAGAAAAAACGGCAGAAAGTAGAGCGTTACCTCATGTTTAAGGTCAATCATTCGGGGATTATTTTTCTGACCTTAGCTTTCGGTGTTATCAGCTTTATTGCGTCGTTATCTTTAGGTGCGGCAGATATCAGTTTTAGCGATGTTACTTCGAGTCTACTGGCTAGTTTATCCGCAGATAAAGACGCTAGTGAGGTGATTTTTTATGAGCGTATTATTTGGGAGTTACGCATGCCGCGCGCCATTTTAGCTTTTTTAGCGGGTTGTGGCTTAGCGGTTTCTGGGCTGATTTTACAAACGGTAACGCGAAATCCATTAGCTGACCCTTATCTTTTTGGTATTTCTTCAGGGGCTTCTTTAGGAGTCGTTATATCTATTGTTTTATTGGGCAGCACTATTTCTGTTGTAACACCTGTCGCGGCTTTTGCGGGCAGTTTAGTGGCGATGCTAATGTTGCTAATGATCTCTGGTCGTCGGCAAAGTCAACAAGTTGAATCTATGCTATTGGCTGGCGTAGCGTTATCGTTTTTGTTCAGCTCGTTTACTAGCTTGTTACTTTATCATACCGATCCACAAGCGGTTACGGCGATATTATTTTGGACTATGGGCAGTTTTTCACGTGCGCAATGGTCAATTTTATGGTTTCCCGCGGTCGTTATTATTAGCTGTGTCATTATGATGTTAGCGTATCGACGCCAACTGAATGCAATGTTGTTAGGCGATGAAAGTGCTACAACCTTAGGTATTAATGTTAACCGCTTTCGCTTAGTGATGTTGGTACTGAGTTCACTGATCACCGCAACGTTAGTCTCTTTGTGCGGCGGTATAGGCTTTGTTGGCTTGATGATACCCCATATTGTACGATTTTTTGTTTCTCAAGGCACTGTTTTTGGCATTATGTTAACCGCTTTAGTCGGTGGTATTTTTATGATTTGGGTGGATGTATTATCGAGAGTTGTACTAGAAAACCAAGAGCTACCCGTAGGTGTTATCACTTCTGCTTTGGGGAGCTTATTCTTTTTATCCTTGTTGTACTTTCGCAAAAATAAAGCTTAAAGGAGCTATTGATGAACTTTGCTATTAAAAAAGTAACTGATGTGTTTAATCAACAGATCCAGTCGACTATCGATGGAAAAACTAAACCACTCGGCGCATTAGGCCAACTAGAAGATACCGCTAAAATTATTGCCGCTGTGCAGTTATCAATAGTAAATACTGACCAACAATCATTGAGTATTAAACATCCTAGTTTATTTATATTTGCCGGTGATCACGGTGTCGCAGCGCAAGGTGTTTCTATTGCACCTAGTGAAGTGACCTCACAAATGGTGGCTAATTTTGCCAGCGGTGGCGCGGCGATTAATGTCTTTTGTAAGCAGCTTGGTTGGCAGTTAAGTGTGGTAGATGCGGGTATTTTATCGCCAATTGATAATTGTTCAGGCGTTATCAATCAACGTTTAGGCAATATCACCGCACCATTAAATATCGCACCAGCGATGAGTCTAGCGCAAGTTGAACTCGGTTTTGAAAAAGCGACTGCTTTGGTCAAATCAGTTCATGAAAAAGGCTGTAACTTAATCGCTTTTGGTGAAATGGGAATTGGTAACACTACTTCTGCCGCCGCTATTATGGCGGCTGTTATGGGTATTCCAGCCAGCGAATGTGTTGGACGAGGTACTGGCGTTAGTGATGAAATAGTAAAAATCAAACAACAGGTCATTGAGCAAGCATTAGTGCTTCATCAAGGAAGTCTCAACAGCCCTAAAGAAATTTTAGCGTCTTTAGGTGGTTTTGAAATCGTACAAATTACCGCAGCTATGTTAGCGGCGGCCGAACAAGAAATGCTTGTTGTTGTTGACGGTTTTATTTGTACTGCCGCCGCTATGCTCGCTATCAGTATTAATAAAAATGTTAAAGATTATATGATTTTTGCCCATTGCTCGGGTGAGCAAGGTCATCAAAAAATGCTTAGCCATTTGCAGGTTAAGCCGCTATTAAATTTAGGTTTACGCTTAGGGGAAGGCACAGGCGCTGCATTAGCACTGCCATTAATTCAGGCGGCTGTGGCTTTTTATAATGATATGGCAAGCTTTACTCAGGCGCAAGTGACCGATGTTACTGGTGCTAACACTAACAAAGCTGAAGATTAAATGACTAAGCAATCACGCTGGCAACAATGCCAACAACAATACTATTTGTTGTTACTTGCTTTAAGTTTTTTTACTCGTATACCGGTGCGTTTACCTGAGGTGGTAAAACCTGAAATGCTTCATCAAGCGAGCCGATATTTTGCCTTAATTGGTTTGTTTATTGGTGTGATCACCGCCTCTATTTTAGTGTTGTTGGCGAGCTTTTTACCCATTTCTTTAGCGGTACTTATTTCTATGGCGGCGAGCTTATTGCTTACCGGCGCTTTTCACGAAGATGGTTGGGCTGATGTTTGGGATGGCTTTGGTGGTGGTTGGACCGTTGAACAAAAGCTAAACATTATGAAAGATAGCCGTTTAGGGACTTATGGCGCAGCCAGCTTATTTTTCATTTTAATGATCAAATATCAGAGTTTAGTGTTATTAAGTAGCCATAGCAGCAATCCTTTATTAGCACTTTTTGTGGCATTGATTATAGCGCATACCTTAAGCCGAGCCGTCAGTACCAGTTTAATCTTTAGCATGGCTTATGTCAGCGAAGATGCACAATCAAAGGTTAAACCTTTAGCGCAGCATTTATCTCTAAAAGGCTTGTTAATCTTATTAATTACCTCAGCGGTGGTGATGTTTAGCTTATTACCAGCCGTGCATTGTTTAGTACTAATAGCGGGCTTATGGCTAATGCGTCTTTTATTAATATTTTGGTTTAATCGTCAATTAGGTGGTTTTACTGGTGATTGTTTAGGAGCTGCGCAACAAATTTTAGAAGTGGCGGTTTATACTATTTTACTGGTCTTAGCATCTCCAGCGACAACATTTTTGACGGAGGCAGGCCTATGAAAATTAGTGATGCTAATACACTTCATCTAATTTTAGGCGGAGCACGCTCAGGAAAGTCGAGCCTCGCCGAAAATATTGCCAAACAGGCTGAATCAGCAGGGCTAACGATATGTTATCTCGCTACGGCGCAAGCCCATGATGCAGAAATGAGCGCACGTATTTTACAGCATCAAGGCGAACGTCCTCAACATTGGCAACTGCTTGAATCGCCGTTGTATTTAGCTGAGGCACTTCAACAAGCATTACAAAGCAGTGATTGTGTGCTGGTTGATTGCTTAACACTTTGGCTAAGTAATTGTTTATGCCATCAAGATAGCGAGTTTTATCGCCAGCAAAAGTCACTGTTTATCGAATTTATAACGCTATTTATTAGCGATACCAACGCCTATCAATCAAAAAAGCTTATTTTTGTTAGTAATGAGGTCGGGCATGGGATTGTGCCTATGGGCGAGCTGTCGCGACAATTTGTCGACCAAGCAGGTTGGCTGCATCAAGAACTGGCTACATTAGCCAAGCAAGTCGATTTTGTTATCGCTGGATTACCACTGACATTAAAAAGTGACGCGTTGATAAATAAAATATCGGAACAACAAAATTAATGAAAACATTAATGGTGCAGGGCACCACCTCTGACGCCGGAAAGAGTACCTTGGTGGCTGGTTTATGCCGAGTATTTGTAAATTTAGGTTATAAAGTAGCACCGTTTAAGCCACAAAATATGGCTTTAAATAGTGCTGTTACTAGTGATGGTGGTGAAATTGGTCGGGCGCAAGCACTACAAGCAGTGGCCGCAAAGATTGCACCACGTGTTGATTTTAATCCGATATTACTTAAACCCAATAGCGATACGGGGGCACAAGTGATTGTTCATGGTCGAGCCATATCAAATATGGAGGCGACCAGCTACCACGACTATAAAAAAGTAGCGATGGACGCTGTCCTCGAATCACATCACCGTTTAGCGAAAGAGTTTCAGCTGCTAATGGTTGAAGGGGCAGGTAGCCCCGCAGAGATAAATTTACGCGCTAATGATATTGCTAATATGGGCTATGCCGAAGCGGTAGATTGTCCTGTGATCCTCGTTGCTGATATCGACCGGGGGGGTGTTTTTGCTCACTTAGTGGGGACACTCGAGCTATTATCACCTTCAGAGCAAAACCGCGTGAAAGGTTTTATAATTAATCGCTTTCGTGGAGACATTAACTTATTAACGTCTGGACTTGATTGGTTAGAAGAGAAAACGGGTAAGCCAGTATTAGGGGTATTACCTTATTTACACGACTTAGCACTTGACGCCGAAGATGCCGTTGCGATTGAAAACAAGGTTGAACAAGCCAAAATAAATATTGTTGTACCGTTATTACCGCACATAAGTAACCATACCGACTTTGATACGTTACGTTTAAACCCTGAAATAAATTTACGTTATGTCAAAATGGGCGAGCGGATAAACAATTGTGACTTAGTGATTTTACCCGGCAGTAAAAATGTTATTTTTGATCTGCAATTTCTTAAAGAACAAGATTGGCAAAGCGATATAGAACGTCATTTGCGCTACGGCGGTAAAGTGTTTGGTATTTGCGGTGGCTATCAAATGCTTGGGCAAACTATCAGCGATCCTGAAGGTATTGAGTCAACGATTGAGGCGATAACGGGTTTAGGTTTACTCGAACTTACCACTGAATTAACCGCAGAAAAAAAATTAGCACAAGTCTCTGCCACTATGACCTTGGGCAGTAAAAGTTGTCAGGTTAAAGGTTATGAAATTCATTGTGGTGTTTCTACCATGACGGCTATTGATAATAAAACGCCTGTGCCTCTGTTGTTCAATAAAAGTGACAATCAGACCAGCGATGGTTGTGTTTCAAATGATAATCAAATAGCGGGTACTTACCTACATGGTATTTTTGATGAAGGGGCTGCGACACAATTATTAGTTGACTGGTTAGACAGTAACAATGACATCCAGCGGACGATTAATCTTGATGAACACCGAGAGCAACAGCTTGAACGTTTGGCTAATGTTTGCCAGCAATACCTAAAAATATCAGCGATTGAAGATATTATTAACAACAGCAAAACGACCACACCCTAGTGCTTGAAAAGCGCCTCTTAAAAAGTAAAAGGCTTAATAAAATGACAAAAAGATTTATATCCTTCGCCGTAATAAGCTTATTGCTGATAGTCATACCCAGTAAAAGTTTTGCTGAGCAATCGGCAAAGCGCATCGTTGCCTTAGCGCCACATATTGTTGAAATGTTATTTGATATTGGTGCTGGCGATAAAATAGTCGGTGCGGTTGCCTATTCCGATTACCCTAAAGCGGCGCTAGATATTCCGCGTGTTGGCAGCTATCACGGCATGCAAATAGAAAAATTATTGGCATTGAATCCTGATTTAGTTATTGTTTGGAAGTCAGGCAACTCGCAAAGTGACATTGATAAAATGAAACGCTTAGGACTAAAAATTGTTTTTAGTAATCCAGTAGATATTGCAGATGTTGCCACTGAATTACGTTATTTTGGCGGTTTAACCGGACATCAACAGCAAGCAGAAAGTGTCGCGTTAGCTTATGAACAACGTTTAAAAAAATTACGGCTCGATAATAAAACTAAGCAAGCCATCCCCGTTTTTTATCAACTGTGGTCAGAGCCAATGATGACCATTAATGGCACAACCTGGATAAATCAGTTAATTGAAGTGTGCCAGGGAGTGAACGTTTTTAAGGATAACCCGACGCCTTATCCAAAGATAAGCACGGAAAACGTTATTGTTGCCCAGCCGCACTTAATGATTTTACCGGATGAAAACTCCGATAAACCACAACCCATTATTGACTGGCAAAAATGGCCAGAAATACCCGCGGTGAAAAACAATAAGTTTATTCACGTTGATGCAGATTTATTACATAGATTCAGTACCAGAATGTTAAGTGGTGTTGCAGATATGTGTGAAAAAATTGATCAGCAAAGATAGCGGTTCAATTTACTGAGCTGATTGATGATTTATCTATCAGCTCAGTAAATTAAAGGCTAAGCTAATGATAATTTTGCGCAGCCCCTGCCATGGTAATTAGCAGGGAAAGTAATGCTTATTACTGACCTTAATTTAAGTCCACTATGCTGTCTTACACGACCAGGCCTTGATAAATTACACTTTTCATATTCATCGAGCTACCGATTAATAGCACCGCAGGTTATTCATCTTAAATGGCACAGTGATACAACAAAAAATACCTGCTGAGTTTCGCTACTGCATTAGTTCTGCAGACGTGATTGCTATGACTGTATTATAAGATTCAACAAGTTATTGGCCGGCTAACAGCAAGTGACACTTGATATGACGTCCAATAAGGTCGTTCTCGAACTCAGACAGATGAATGCAATTAAACCCTTTAATATTGTGCGTTAACTAAACTTAATATAGCACTGAGTAAAAATAAAAAAGGGCACATAAATATGTGCCCTAAATCAAATTATTTTTTAATGTCTTACCTTTAAGATAATCTTATTCAATAAAGGCAATTGCAGATGGGTTTAATTCTGTTGCAAGTCTTGGAAATACTTTAAGGTTAGTTTCAGTATTTATAACATCAACGCCTGGCTTCTCTGGATTGCTTACGCTAAGCCAAAGAAAGTTGGCAGCATCTAAAGCAATATAGCTAATTTGTTCGGTGCCAGTAGCCGCTACCTTTTCATTAGCAATAACACCCGTTGTCGGGTTAAAGGTATATACCGTTGAAAGCTCATAATAACTTGGCGTAAAAAATGTTTCACTGGCAACAAAATAGCCTTTTGTTTCGGATACAACGACGCTTGAACCAATATAAGCACCGGTATTATTTTCAATATCTGCAGCAGACAAAACACTGCTCAAGTTATAATCACTTGTCGCTATCGCTTCGATGCGACTAGAGGTTAAGTCAGCACTGCTATATGAGTTACGTGTTGTAACATATACCGTATCGCCTTGACTCACTATACTATGACCCAGTGGGTTTAAGCCTTGAAGCGGAATACCTTTAAGATTATCATTTTCATCAGCATTTGTTTCAATCTCTTGGTCTGTCGCTGTATCAAAAACGGCTACATAAGCTGTGTTTGGTGAAAAAGAGTCTGATAAACGTTGCATAGCAATAAACAGTTTACCGTCGGCAATTGTCGCTGAGGCAGGGTTTGGTGTGCCATTACTATTGTTATCAGCGATGTAGCTAGATAGATCTAATTGACCCAATTTGAAATCTTCAAATTGTGTTGCCTGAGGATTAACAATCCAAACTTTGTCTGAACCGTAACGTAAAAGATAAGCTTTGCTTTCATTGACCGACACTAAGTCATAGGGATTACGAGTATTTGAATCGCCGGTATCTTGGGTTGTATATGACCAAACTTCTGTATCAAGGGCATCAGCATTATATTTTGAAATAGAATCAATGTTATAACGGCCAATGTGAAAAACGTCTTTATTGTAGCTACGAACAGTATAGTCAGAGGCATCTTTAATATAATAGCCTTTGGTGACTTGCTCTGTAATTGGGTCTAAGGTCACAACTTCAGAGCCTGAAAAATCAGGTGCAACTGTTTGAACAACCGCGAATGATGGTGTGTCTTTCACATCACCGACACTCACTTGAATAGCCAATTCACCGGTTAAGTTCTTTTTACTGTCATCCGTTGCAACAATTGTGACAGCGAAAGGACCGACTTCACCGCTGTCAAAATCAGGAGCATCTATAAAGCTTAATTCACCACTTTGTGTGATGCTAAATAAATCACTTGAATTACCCGTAAGTGAAAGTACGATAGCGTCTCCATCGGCATCAGTAGCATTATAGGTGCCAACTGATGTTGTGTTTTCTTCTATCGTTGGGCTACTTGCGCCGGTAACTATTGGTGCGACATTACTTTTTGAACTTCCGCCACAGCCTGCAAGAGCAACAGTGCTCAGTACTAAACTTAATGGTAATATGTGTTTTTTAAAGCTAGTTAACATTTAAAATCCCTTAATTGTGTATTTTATTTTTAAGCTGCGACCCTGCGATGTTCTATTCGCAAGATCTTGGTATTTATCGTTAAATAAATTATTGGCGGCAAAAGATATTCTATGTTTGCCTTTTTTCCAGTTGACTGAAAAATCTGATACGGTGCGGTTGGCTGGATTACCATTACCTACATGACCGTTATTATTTTGAATTCTGTTAATGAGATTGAAGTACAAGTCTTTATCTTTACTTACTTTAAATGACATATTCCATGCGGAATTTACCTTGTATTTCAACGCTACGCTGTACTGTTGATGATATATACCAGGTAGTTTCTTCTTATTAAATGCGACAAATTTTGATGTGGTTTCACTGTCTATAATATTGGCTTGTAGTGCGAAAGATAATTGTGTTAATAATTGATAATTTGTTTGAATTTCAATGCCTAACAAGTCTGCATTACTGACATTTCTATAGCTACCGACATTACTTGAGTTAAAAATTGCGACAATTGAATTTTCTAATTTTTGTTGGTAAATAGATGAAGATATAGACAGACTTTTGTAAAGGTACTGCCCACCCATTGAGAGTGTTTTTGCTTCTTCTGGCAATAAATTATCATTACCCTTAAAGGAGCCTCTATCACCAAATAATTCGTATAATGTCGGTGTTCTCACACCATTACTTAAGTTACTGGTAACTTTTAAATTACCTTGCTTAAAGCTTAACCCGACTTCAGTTGTTTGATAATTATCATTGGCTACAAACTTAGCTGCACTGGATTGATTAATCGCTATGTTTGAATTTTTCTCTTGTAGGTTACTCAACAATGCATACACTTCTATGGGGAGTGACTCGGGTTGCCACTCAATGCGAGAGCCTATGTTGAGTTGTTCTTTTTTTGCTGAAATATCACATGACGCTATACCATTACATTGTGTTGGTTTTCCGTTGTGTTCGCTAACAGAGCTGAAATTTTGTTTATTAAAACTGACAAATGGCATTAGATTAAACTCGTTCCATGTAAGGTAAGGTTTAAAGCCGATATGTTTTTTTGTTGTTTCATAATCATTGATATCAAGTTTTATCGAGTCGGGACTTGAAATATAACGCTCATCTTTATTTTCAGCGTAGGCTTCAAATTCAATTGAATTTAGCCAAGGGGATTTGCTTAACCATTGATGTTGATAGCTATAGCGTAAGTTGTCAGAGTTTAACGTCGAATTGTTTTCAGGGGAGTTGTTTTGGTAATTAGGCAGGGCTTTTTCTTGATCGTTATATTGTACATTGACCCTGATCTGATGTTGATTAAATTGGAATATGTCGTTTATAAAAAAAGACTTCTTTGTAAACTCATTATTTCTTAATGCTTGTCTGTCAGACGTATCACTACTACTAAAGCCCGCAGGAACGATAAAATCGTAATCGTTGTCACTGTTAATATAATGACCACCAAAAGACAGACTGTGAGTTTTAAATGCTTTATTATAAAGCGCATTAACTTCTTGATAGCCAAATGAGCCCGTGGCCAAGGTTAATTTACTGGAGTCTTCAGTGGGGTTGTAAGTGTTAATGCGAATAACACCACCTATAGGGGTAGCGCCGGTACCAATCGCTTGATTTTTACTGATTTCAATACTTTCAATTTGTTCTGTGGGTATCTGGTTTAAATCAAAACCACCAAATTGGCTATCGTTAATAAGTTGACCATCAATATAAAGTTGGACCTGCTTACTACTCGACCCTCTAATTGAAACAGAGACAGGATTACCAATTCCACTTATTTGGCGAATTTGAATGCCATTTATCGACTGTAAAATATCGGCAAGCGTTTGCGATGAGTATATAAAGCTTTCGCGATGTAATACTTGATAATTAGGTGTATTAAATGACTGATCATTAACAACTTCAATGACTTCTATATCGTCAGTTGACACGTCTCCTACTTGCGCAAATACAGGCATCGCTATGAGTAAAAGAACAAAGATATTTCGTAAATAAGAAAAAATAATAACCTCAAAAAATTTTGAGGGAGGTACGGAAGGATCATGACAACTAGCTATTGCTAATGTCATTAAATTCCGTAGCGCCCACCGCACTGCAAGTCATTCGATATCATTTAGGCCGGTCTCCGGGCTTAACTTTACATAGCGTAAAGTATTACCGTTGCGGGGGCAGCGTTAGAATTATGCATAGCATGTACTAACTTCCCGATTATCTCTAATTCATACCTTGTTAAAGTATAAATATTGAGCACCTAATCAATTATGGTCGTTATTTTGAGACTATTAATATAGCTTGTCAACAGTTAGAGTATTAAATCTATAGTTCATGGCTAGTTAGCTTTAATCGTTTGACGGGTTTAACGCAACGTCATTTACTCTTTATTTTGACTCAGCCCTTTGAGTTCAGAGGTAAAACATGTCGTATTATCAGAAAAACTTTGTTGCCAGACTATTTTATCTGATGGTATTAACGATGATCTGGTGAGGCATTTTTTGAAGTTACTGACACTTTAGTGACGGCAATTTCTTCTTTTTAATTAATAATGAATCGTTCAATAACAGCCGATAAAACCTAAGCTCTACGGTAGGTATTTATTGTCTGCCAATTTCACCTAGGCTGTTTAATGGTGAGTTTGGTCAGTCATTATCAGCGACAATTGTCATTGTTATTGATTCGCTATATCCACTGATTTTAAAGTTAATTTTTCAATAATATTAGCTAGCTGATTTTTTTCTTCAGCACTTAATACCGATAATAGTTCTTGCTCACGAGCTAGCACCATAGGTATTAACTGTTGATATATAGCCAAACCTTGCGTGGTTAGTTTTAATAGCGAAGAGCGTTTATCGGATTTATCTGTGTTTTTAACCAATAATCCCTGAGCTTGCATCCTTGTTATTGCGCGGCTCGCCGGCATTTTTTCTAAGTTAGTTTGTTCACCTATCTGCTTTGCGGATAATAACTCTCCGTTACCTAAGCTGGCTAGCACTCGCCATTCTTGACGAGAAAGCTCAAATCTTCCTGTGTAAATGTCAGCAATGTTATCACTCACTTTTACTTGCAGTTGCGTCAGCTGATAAGGAAAAAAGTTGGTTAAGTGTAAGCTTTTCATCGTTTAGTTATGCTCGGCTATGCTTGTGAAATCATGTTGTTGTCTAGTCTAAATGATTCGGCATTTAAGTGATGCTTTTTCAATAGTTTATAGAATTCTGTTCGGTTTCGCTGCGCTATTTTTGCGGCTTGTGAAACATTACCTTCGGTGGTTTTTAGTAATTTTGCTAAGTAGTCACGCTCGAATTGCTCTCTCGCTTCTTGAAAAGAAGGCAGCTGTGCACTTTCATTACGTAAAGCATTATTAATTAAACTCTCACTAATTAATGGCTCGGTAGATAAAGCGACGCATTGCTCAACAACATTTTGTAATTGTCTAATATTACCGGGCCATTCAGCCCTAATTAAAATCTCCATCGCGGCTTGGCTAAAGCCGTTTATTTTATGACTGGTACTTTTAATCGCGACTGTTAAAAAGTGCTGGGCAAGCAAAGGAATATCTTCACGTCGTTCAGACAGGGCTGGTAAAGTGAGTTCCACAACATTTAAGCGGTAGTAAAGATCTTCACGAAAGCTTTTATCTATGATCGCTTGTTGTAAGTTTTTATGGGTAGCGGCAATAATACGGACATCGACTTTTACTGACTGGGCACTGCCGACTGGGCGCACCTCTTTTTCTTGTAAGGCGCGTAATAATTTAACTTGAAAGCTCATCGGCATGTCGCCGACTTCATCAAGAAATAAGGTACCACCATGGGTTGATTGGAAAAGCCCTTGATGATTTTTATCTGCGCCAGTAAAAGCACCTTTACAGTGTCCAAATAACTCTGACTCGAGTAATTGTTCAGGTATTGCCGCACAATTAATCGCCGTAAATTTTTTATCATGACGCTTACTTGCTAAATGCACGGCTTTTGCCAGGAGTTCTTTACCTGTACCACTGGGACTATGGATCAATAAACTAAAGTCACTTTGGGCAACTTGATAAGTTTGCTGTAACAACGAAGACATAACGGCACTTCGGCTAATTATTTTCTTGCGCCAAATATCGGCTTTTTTGTCGGTATTATGAGCGCTACTTTGTGGTTGTAAGCGAATGGCTTCTTGCACAGTAGAGAGTAATTCTTGGCTTTCAAAAGGTTTGGTTAAAAAACTAAATACGCCTTGCTTAGTCGCACTAATAGCATCGGGTATCGTGCCGTGTGCGGTCATAATGATGACGGGCAAATTAGGCTGTTGCTGACGGATTTTTTCAAATAATGCCATACCGTCCATACCTTCCATACGTAAATCGCTGATCACTAATTGCGGATGAAATGTTTCTAAAATACCTAAAGCCATTTTAGCACTGTTTGCTGACTCTATTTGATAACCCGCAGCAGATAAGCGGATACCAAGTAATCTTAATAAACTGGGATCGTCATCAACAAGTAGTATTTTTTCACTTTTTTGCTGATCGAATTTTTTGCTGTTTGTTGAAACCATCATTTTTACTGCCCATGCTCATTAATATTATGTTCTATTTTTCTCAGCTGATTTATTTGCTGCTTTAACACTTCTAATTGTTGTTGTTGATCTTGATAGGCTTGCTTAATGAGCTGTCGCGCCTTTTTTTCTTGCGATAGTTCATTCAGTTGTAATATCTGCTGGTTGAGTTGTGTTTTTAACATACTAAAAAAGGCAAAGTCGCTTTGGCTTAGATTGTTTTTACTCAGGGTAATAAGCGACAGCTGATTTAATTTACTTTTTGCGGTAAACGGATTGTGAACCGGTGAATGAGGTAGAGCAAAAAATAGTGCTGATTTTAATTGCCATTCAATAGTTTCAGCACTGTTATTTTTATCTTGTTTGATTAACATGCTCTCGGCTAACGAAACTAATTGATGTTGGTGTATTTTATCGGCAATTTGTGCTTGGTTTAACTCGACTAAAGACAAATAATATTCTGTATAATCAAGGGGGCCACTGTTAATGTGATGGCTTTTATTGTCGCTGTTTAGTAACTGACAACCCGTTAACACGGGCAGTAATAACAGTAAAAAACTAACAGTGAGTATTCTATAAAATAAATATAACATTACACTGATACTCCACTCATTTTTTTTGTTAGAAAAGCATTAGGCAAGGTTATTGTCATGGCAGTGCCACTATTTTTACCTGTGTTACTGGTTATATTAATGGTGCCATTTAAGCGCATCAGTAACTCCTTTACTATGGTTAAACCTAAACCACTACCTTTTATTTTGGCATTCTTTGCCGGTGTTCCTTGATAAAAAGCATCAAATATTTTTTCTTTTTGGCTACTGGCTATTCCGCGACCTTGGTCAATAACGGTTATCGACAACAGACTATTATCAAGTGAACAGTTAATGTTAATAACATTATTGTCGTGCGAGTATTTTATCGCATTGGATAAGAGGTTATCTAAAATAACACTTAATTGTTTGGCATTGACCTTGAGTTGTATTGCGTGGTTTTTATAGTCAATGGTTAAGTTTTTCTGTTTAATATCTAAAGTTCTTTGCTGTAATACCTGAGTAACTAACAATGATAAATCAACAATTTCAGTATCTTGTAAACTGGTCGAGTCGAGCACAATATTAAAGTCAAGTAAGTCTTCAATTAAACGTTGCAAGCGGGTAACACTGCTACGGATAATGTTAGATATTTCTTGCTGCTCGGGGTTTAACTCACCAACACTGTTATCGTACAGTAATTCTGTTCCCTCTCTAATGGCGGCAAGTGGCGTTTTTAGTTCATGGGAAATATGACGAATAAAACTCGATTTTTGTAACTCCAGAGCATGCAAGCGCTTGCGCATCACTTCCAAGGCGTCAGCAATTTCTGTCATCTCAGGTGAGCCATGTAAAGTGACCTTTTTTTCAAAGTCTCCTAATGCTAAATGATGTATTTTACTGAGTAATTGCTTGAGCGGTTTAGTGATTAAATAGATAAAAATTGCGGCGATAAGCAAAGTAAAGGGAATGATAAGTAAGCTTTTCAGCATATCGTGTCTAACACCGTTGGCTGAATCTTTAACCTGTTCTACTTGTAAAACAAGTAAGTTATTACTTTCTTCGGCTATTGTTTTTCGTATCGAAACTAGTTGGGTAAATTGTTCTTGTAACAATGTTAATGACGATTCTTCTAGAGGGTGCCGCGTTAAGTAGCTATGCAGGTACTCAATCGCTTGAGAAAACTCTGTGCTGAGCAAGCGTAAGCTTGGGTTGCTTTTAAAGAGGTTATTACTTGCCATTGCTTTTAAGATAACTTGTTCGTCTTTTAAATAAGCACTCAATAAATCTTGATCTTTTAGAATGATAAATTGCCCAGCACTGCGTTCCATTTTAGCTAAGGTAAAGTTAATTTCACGGTTTGTTTTAACGAGTTCAGCAACATTAAAGATAGCCGATGTACTTTGTTGGGAAAGCTCAGTGACTTGATTTGCGCTATAAATTAACGCTATGACTAGCGGAAATGCAACAAAAGTAAAACCTAAAATGCTTAGTTTTCTAATCGAATACAAATTTATTGCAAAAAGTTCGGACAAGCTAAATTTTTTCATAGATATCACAAGTATTAATCAGGAGTGTATTTTAGTTTTATTAAGATAAAAAACAAGCGTGTCGCTTATTTGAGACAGTACTTTAGATGATACTAGAATGTTTTTTGTTATGACTTTTATAAGTTAGTCACTGTTTTACATCGGTTATTTTCTGAATTATTAACGATTTTGTTTTTTTTCTTTTTTTCGGGCTGTTTTATCTGTTGCTTAATGGCGACACTTTAGGCGGCTTAGTTATTTTGATTTTATCATTAATTGAATTAAATCAGTGCTTTATACTTTTGGTTCGATTCCTGCAGTGTCGTTAATGATATTATTACAATCATTAAAATAACCCGATGAACTCTATAAATAAAGGAATTAAAATGAATTCTATTAGCTTAACAAAAGTGACTCTACTTGTTGGTACTTGTGCCTTAGCTTCGTATTTTGTCAACGCAGGAGATAAAGTTGCAAGCCTAGATATTCCTATTGCTGATCAAGCAGCAATTAAACCTGTGGCAACTAAAATGTTGTCGGTAGACAATGTAGCAAAAAGTACACCGGCCATACTGACTCAGTTCGATGAAGATAAAAATGGTTTGCTTAATGAAGCAGAAGTTATTGCGAGCAAAGATGAAAAATTAGTTAAGCATTTTAAAGACATCGATAAAAATGCCGACGCTGAAATCAGTGCTAGCGAGCTAAAAACCTACCTTGCGGCTGTAAAAATTAACAATTAATGGTTGAAAAATAAGCCATATCTCTCTAGAATTATAGTCCCTAATTTCCAACTGTAGATAATAAACAGTTGGAATTTTTATTAGTTAATACGCAGTCGAAAACTATTATGAGCAATAAACCCACTGACGGTATCCCTATAGAATCAATGCCTCGATTTGTACAAGTTGATGATTGGATTTTTGAAATAAAAACCGTACGAGCAATACGTGTTGATGAATATGGTAAACCCTACACGGCGATCGCCAATTTAACAGTAAATGGAGATAACGCCTACATAGATGGTTTGTTAACAAGAGAGAATGAAAAATTTAATCGAAAAGATTACGCAGCTTTTCATCAATTTTGTCATCAAATGCAAGTTAAGCAAGCTCATTTCGATCGCTTTAAAAATAACAAACTCATTGCTGAACGTGTTGATATTAAACCGATTAAAGTTGAAGCTGAAGCGGTTAAGCAGACAACAATACTTAAACTGGTTCGTTAACTTATCTACAGGTTTGCGCTATTTTTTGAATCAAAAGCGGCTAAAATATCAATAATTCTAATCCCCAGATAAAATGAATGCCTATTTATGTCATTAAGTACTGCTCGTCTCGACCGTTTCATTAGTGAAAATTGCAGCGTTAGTCGCAGAGCTGTGCGCTTAATGTTAGCGAAAAAGCGTATAGCGGTAGATACTATTATTGCAGATGATATTGGCCAACGAATTGATAAGTTCTCAAAAATCACTCTAGATGGTCACATTTTACAAGATAATCGTGCGCTCTATATAATGCTTAATAAACCTATTGGTGTAGTCAGTGCAACGATAGATAAACAACACAAAACGGTCATAGACCTACTTGTCGAGCAAAACTTATTTAGCGACAGTGGTAACGAAGAAAAAGACAACTTACATATTGTTGGTCGACTCGATTTAAATACTTCCGGGTTACTGTTACTGACCAACGACAGTCGTTGGTCTGAACGACTTATGTCCCCAGAGCATAAAGTAGAAAAGTGCTATCAAGTCACTTTACAAAACCCGTTAACAGATGACTATCAGTCAGCTTTTGCACAAGGGATGTATTTTGAATTTGAAAATATCACCACTAAGCCAGCAAAATTAACAATTATCAGTAATACTGTAGGCCAACAAACTAATCAATATATTGCTGAAGTTAAGTTAATTGAAGGGCGTTATCATCAAATTAAGCGGATGTTTGGTCGGTTTCGTAATCCCGTTATAGGCTTGCATCGACAAGCCATCGGAAACTTATTCTTGGATGAAAATCTACCTGTAGGTCAAAGTCGATTTCTAACGGATGATGAAGTACTTGGTATTTTTACAACGACTGTTACTAACTGATAAGAATAGATTAATCTAACTCATCAGCATCACTAATTCGCTCTAATCGTTCCTGTTCTTCAGCAAATGCTGCTTTTATTTCTTCTAATATTGTATCAACATCAGCCGATTTTGTGTCTTCTTTAAATAGGCCCGTTAACTCGGTTTCTGGTGATAATTCTGCTTTCTCATATAAGACCCACATTTCTTGAGCATATTTACTTTTTGCTAATTCTGGGGCAAATTGAGCATAATAATCAGTAATATTTTCAACATCGCGCAGTAACATGCTTTTGGCATTATTGTTGGCTGAGGCATCTACAGCCTGTGGTAAGTCAATAATAACAGGACCGTATTCGTCAACTAGGACATTAAATTCTGATAAATCACCATGAATGATACCCTCGCAAAGCATGATCTTTACATAATTCATCATGATAAGGTGGTCTTCAATGGCGTGTTCACGTGGCAATATTATGTCATTTAAGCGCGGTGCAACGTCGCCTTCACCGTCGGTGATCAGTTCCATTAACAGCACACTTTCAAAACAACCAAATGGCTGAGGCACTCGTACACCAGCAGCAGCTAACGTATAAAGGGCTTCAACTTCGGCATTCTGCCAAGCATCTTCTTGTTGTTTTCTGCCATACTTTGAGCCTTTTTCCATCGCGCGTGCGCGACGGCTATTACGGCTTTTTCGACCTTCTTGGTATTGAGCGGCTTTTTTGAAACTGCGTTTATTGGCTTCTTTATATACTTTGGCACAGCGAATATCATCGCCACAACGTACCATATATACAGTTGCTTCTTTGCCACTCATTAATTGACTGATTACTTCGTCAACCAGTCCATCGTCAACCAGGGGTTGTAGTCTTTTAGGTATTTTCATTATTTAATTAAATCGGCTTTGAAGTTATTCTTCGTCAAGTTCGTCGAAGTCTTCGTCTTCACCAAGCGGTTTTACTGAACGGAAACCTTCTTTTACGACGATCTCTACATAGAATGAAGTTAAGCCAAGCTTTTCAGCTTCGTCGATATGTTTATTAAGTGCAGATAAGTGTACAACTTCTGCGTCTGCTTCGGTGATACCATATTTAGAGTCAAAATCCCAAAAATCAACGCCAGCAGGCAGCTTTTTGTTTCTTTCTCTTTTTATGTATTTTTTCACATCATGTTTTACACCTTCAAATAAGCGAGCAACTTTAATTTTTGGGTGAGTGATGTTGAATGTTTTTTTCATGACGTTCCTAAATGATATTGTTAAGAGAATTTGTTACATATGATCTGCATTTTACGTTAATTTTTCCTTGGGTGCGACAGTTAGTATTTGCTAAAGTGAACTTGGTTATATTTTTCGATGTTTTATTCAATTTTTTATAAGGTTTTTCTGTTATGTCATCCGTTATTAAACGTTTCTCCCAGTTAGTTTTTGTTTCATTAACAACATTGCCCTTAGTAGTGAATGCTTCGGGTAATAACAATTTTACTCAATGTATCAATAATTTGCAGGTCAAGGCCGAATCTGCTGGTTATTCAGGCTATATTGTTAATGATATTATTCCAGCGCTTGCGCCGATAAAACGCGTGATTGAGCTCGATCAACGCCAACCTGAATTTAGTCAAAGCTTTGCTGATTATTTAAAATTACGCTTAACTAATTATCACATCCAAACCGGTAGAAAGAAATTAGCTGAGCATAAAGAGCTGTTTGACAAATTGTCTAAAAAATACGGCATTCCTGCACAGTACTTAGTGTCTTTTTGGGGCTTAGAAACTAACTTTGGTAGAAACAAAGGGAAAATGTCGGTGTTAAACTCTTTAGCCACATTGGCCTGTGATGAGCGACGTAGTGAATACTTTACCGCTGAATTATTTGATCTGTTTCATTTGATCGATAATAAAACGGTCACCACCAAGCAACTCGCTGGTTCTTGGGCCGGAGCCATGGGGCATATGCAGTTTATGCCTTCAGCATTGAGAAAGTATGCATTAGACGGCGATGATGACGGTAAAGTAGATGTTTGGCAAAGTGAAGCCGATGCGTTAACGAGTGCGGCTAATTACTTAAATAGCATTGGCTGGATAGAAAAAGAGCGTTGGGGTCGTCAAGTACAGCTGCCAAAAAACTTTGCTTTTCAACAAGTCGAGTTTGATCAGTTCTATCCCTTAGCAACCTTTAAAGCTTTAGGCGTAACACGTGCTAATGGTACTGCTTTATCTGATTATAAAATTGATGCTGAGTTAGTCTTACCTGCTGGCGCTGGTGGACCTGCATTTTTAGTCTACCCTAATTTTAATGTTATTATGAAATGGAATTTGTCTGAGAATTATGCGCTTTCTGTTGGCTTGTTAGCTAACCGTATTCAAGGGGCTAGCGGCTTAAAGGTCAGTGCTCAAAATAAGGAGGTATTATATAAGCCTGCTGAACTACAAGCGCTTCAGGAAAAGCTTAATACGTTAGGTTTTGACGTTGGAAAACCTGATGGTATTTGGGGACCAAAAAGTCGAAAAGCCATTCGTTTATATCAATTACAACATGATTTAATCGCCGACGGTTTCCCCAATAGTGCGGTATTAATAAAAGCAGGTATTCAAGGATAACTCTATTTATCTCTTAGTTAAGATATTTATGCTTATGCAATTGAGTGACTACATACTCATTAAGTCTTATTAAGACGCTTATATACGCCAATTGAAAAGATGGCGCCGAAGAAAAGGGAAGTGCAAGTAAGTTGATATTACTGAGTCTGTCTATGCTCAGTAATGTCTTTTGCGTTACCCTAATGTTTAATCTTCAGCTAAGTGCCTACTCAAAATTAAGTGCGTTAATACTAGTTTTACATCGGCACGATTTTTAATGTTTTTGACGTTTTATGCAAAACACTCGGCCAGTTTTGCGGTAATCTTTCGCCCAGTCACATGCTAAGTCATAACATCCCTTTTATCGCTATATCAATAAAAAACTCCAGTATATTGTCGTTTGATAGCGTTTTCCTGTAATGACCATCATTCAAAGAACAAAGAGATGAATTGCATTTTATGTTAAATAAACATCCTTATTTATCTCAAAACATGATGTAGATCTAATTTTTAACAAATAGCCTTTCCAGCCAACCATTGTGTATGTATGTATTGTTTAAGATCATCATTTTTCTTTTTCGTTAATTTATAATCGCCACATTACTCATATGAAGTGCTGGAATTTTCAAAATAATGTACTTGGCAGTTGAATTATTTTATTTGCATTGGGATAAAATACACAAATTTTGCTGATGAATTATTAAAGCACTTTTACTACTTTATGGTCATACAGGAAGTTAACATGTATAAAAAGTCATTAATTAATATAGCGTTAACAGCTATTTTATTACCGTCACATTTTGCTATAGCAAACAACAACGATGTTATTCATCAAGGCATTGATGAAAAAACTGAAGTTCTCGTTATTATTGGGAAAACACCACGAAAAATTCAAGACGTTGTCGGTGCTGTTTCAGTCATTAATAGCGAGACAATCGATAAACAATTAGTGCACGATATCGCTGATCTTGTTCGTTATCAAGCGGGTATCAATGTTATTAATTCTGGCAGTCGGTTCGGTGATTCAAATATTGCGATTCGTGGCATTTCCGGTAATCGTATTGCAACAGAAATAGATGGAGTACCGGTTGCAGAACAATTTAATGTCGGTAGCTATTCAAACTCAGGCAGAAACATGATCGACCCTGATTTGATAAAACAAGTTGAAATTCTACGAGGACCTGCGTCAAGTATATATGGCAGTGATGCGATAGGTGGGGTGATTTCTTATGTGACTAAAAAACCATCTGATTTACTCAGCCAAACAGACAAAGATGTCTATTTGGGGTTAAAAACAGGTTATTACTCAATTGATGACAGTAAGGCTATTTCTTTAAATACAGCTTTTGCTTATGGTAAGTCTAGTGCGCTATTTTCAGGGTCTTTGCGCAAAGGCCATGAGTTTGATCACAACACATCAACAGATTTAGCTAAAGATATTCAAGATAACGAAACTCAGTCTTTTCTTGCTAAGTACTATTATGAAATATCAGACAACCAAGAAATCAGTTTTAGTTATGATTACTTTTCACGTGATAGCCAAAGTGATATGCGTGCAATTTTGGGGTTAGGGCGTTTTGAGTCAACTCATTTATTACTAGGTGATGATGAAACTGTTCGCGAAAATTTTTTAGTAACTTATGATTTTGTTTTAGAAAATGATTGGTTAGAAGGTGGTTATATTCGACTTTATGATCAAAATACTGAAACACAACAACTCACTGATGAAAGCAGGGTATCTAGGGGTAAAGAGTACCTTTATGACAGAGACTTTTTTTATGAACAAGAAGTGCAAGGATTAAGGTTTAATTTTTATACTAATATTGATACTCGTGGTACCACTCAGCATATTGGTTATGGCTTAGAGTTAAGTAAGAGTAAAACTAAAGAAATGCGAAACGGTGTACAAACTAATATAGCCACAGGTGTGTCAACAAATAACATTTTATCTGAGGTATTTCCTGTAAGAGACTTTCCTATTTCAGAGGTTAAAGAGTTAGGTATTTATATTAATGATGAAATTGCCATAGAGGGTACTAATTTCACCATTATTCCGGCGATTCGTTATGATCGTTATAAATTAACACCTAAACCTGATGTTATGTATTTAGAAGATAATCCTGCTACTGAAATTGTTTATATCAGTGAAGATAGTTTTTCACCTAAATTGAGTGTTGTTTATCAAATAAATAATAACAGCAAAGTCTATCTTCAATACGTTAAAGGTTTTCGAGCTCCCCCTTTTGAAGACGCTAATATTGGTTTAGACATTCCAATGTTTAAAATGCGAGCCATTCCAAACGCCGATTTAAAATCTGAAAAAACTCATGGCTATGAAATAGGTTATAGCGTTGATATTGAACAACATACATTTAACTTGGTTGGCTTTTTAAATGATTATAAAGACTTTATTCAAACAAAAGTTAACTTAGGGTTTGATCCAGCAGTGCAACGATTAATATTTCAATCTCAAAATATTGATAATGCAGAAATCTATGGCGTTGAACTTAGCTACAAAGGTAAATTTGATAATGTTTTTAATAGCAATAATAGTATAACTGCCTATGGTAATTTATTTTGGAGCGATGGTGAAAATAAAGATACAGAGCAACCATTAAATGAAATACAACCCAATCATGCTCTACTTGGTGTGCAATGGTTAAGTGCTGATGAAAATGCATCTATTGCATTTAATGCCAGCTTAGTTGATGGAAAATCAGATATTGATGATCCCGACAATAAGTTAGCTACAACGTCTGGCTATACAACGTTTGACTTGGTGGTTAATTACAGTTTTAGCGATAAAATAACTTTAGCTGCAGCAATATATAATATAACGGACAAAAAATACGCTCATTGGTCTGACGTAAACGGATTTGAAGCGAATGATCCACTATTAGATACCTTAGCTGCGGCGGGCATTAATGGCTCAGTACAAATCAAGTATGCTTGGTAGCTTAAGTTAGAAAAATATTAACACAAGAACTTAAGATGAATAAAAAGCCTATTATGAATAGGCTTTTATGTTCATGATGGCTATTTTTAGACAGCCTATCTTTCAAGGGATGAGTGTATCTTTGTTCGTCAACGATCAGTTTTGATTCTGATAAAAAACTGAATAGCTACATCAAGGTACGAAATAGTGCAGTGGCGTGCCTGCATTATCATTCTCTGCATCGATGTTATCGACACTTCTGTTTATATCGATGCAGTAGGAGAGTCAGGCAGCAGTGTTAAAATAAGGCAATACTCAGGTTATGTGTGTTGAGTTTTATTCGTCAATACATTGAGTGAGAATAATCCTTACCCTGGTGTAAAATCAACAAGGCTTAAATTGAACCTTTATTGCTTTTACTCTGAAACACTATTCTTTAGGTGATAAACAAACAAACGTAATAAAGCGGCCGATCACTAGCAATAATTTCTACAATAATAGAGATTTCTTTTGAGTAATATTTTTGGATACTTCTTACTTTACGCCATGTGCTGTTAAGCACTGGGTATATTCTTTGTCGGTGCCATTGATATGATTAATTAACCATTCTTTTAAGAAACTACTGACTTCAGATAGTGCGTCATGACCTTTTTCATCATACAAGCTAACGAATGATTCAACTTGAGCTATCATCACCTTATGTTGTTTTTTATGGGCTTCAACATCAATAAAATTATGCTCAACAAGTAAATTTTCTTCTCGTTCAAAATGATATTTTGTGTAAGCAATTAAATTACTCAATGCTTGACGTTCAAAATCTTCACTCATCGCATAGTCATAGGCAGTAGTGAACTGATTAAGTAAGTTAATCAGTTTTTTATGATCATTATCTAAACTTTCAATGCCGACGCTATATTCTTCTTGCCACTCCAGCTGATTGCTTTGATTTGTTTTCTTATAAATCAAAGGTACCAGTGCTAGCACAACAATTAATACCCAAGAAACTGGATTGGCCATGCTTGATAAAAAGCCTAAAAAAATAGCAACAATAATCAAACCAATAGTGGCGGCATATAGTAAAGACTTAGTGCGGTTATTCATAAATAATACCCCTAAAATTAATGTGGTTAAGTAGTTGGTTTCTGTGGTGATTCTAATACGAAAATAGCTTAAGTCTTCTAAAAACGCCTGATTTATTGACCTTGATCAAGTTGCAAATTCATTGATGACTAAAACTTTTAAAACTTGATCTGAATCAGGTTATTTATTCCTGAAGTAATGAATAGTTACATTTGTTTACTGGACTAACACTTTTTCTTGTAATTGATTTTAAGTTGCTTTCAATAATAAAGCGCGTAGACCAGAACGTTAACAACGACGAATTTGTTTATTGGTGTTTCAGTTTCGACTTTTATTAAAGCGAAATAACCGAAATTCTAATAAAAATAAAAATAAAATTAGAGTAGAACACTGAAAAAATAAGAATTATCCAAAACATTAAGCTCGTAAAAATATCTGGAGAATGACGATGAAAATAATTAAATATGGCTTGTCAGCACTTGGTTTAGCAATAGGAATGGCCGTTACTGGTATTAGTCTGTCTGTATCAGCAACAGAGCCGACTTTGTCTGAGGCTGACTTTGATAAAGCGAAATTACAATACTTTCAACGCTGTGCTGGTTGTCATGGTACTTTGCGTAAAGGCGCAACAGGCAAAAATTTAGAGCCTGAAAATACTTTAAAAAAAGGCCAGCAACGTTTAGAGAAGATTATTTCTTTAGGTACTGAAGGTGGTATGAATAACTTTGACGATTTATTCAGTAAAGAAGAAATAGCTAATTTAGCGACCTTCATTCAGATGGAACCACCTATTCCTCCAGAAATGTCTTTAGCGCAAATGCGCTCTTACACCAAAGAATATGTAGCACCGAAAGATTATCCAACTAAACCAATGCATGGTTTAAATTGGAAAAACTTCTTTGTTGTTATCGAACGTGACGCAGGTACTGCCGCCATTATTGATGGTGATACTAAGAAAATTATTGCTCACCTCGATACGGGTTACGCAGTACATGTCATTAAAGGTACAGAACATCATAAAGTTGACCATGCAAAAGATATTGGACGTTTTTGGTACACCATTGGTCGTGACGGTAAAGTAAATAAAATTGATTTATGGCAAACGCCTGACAAAATGTTAGTTGCTGAAACTAAAATGGCTTATGACGCTCGTGATATCGCAGTTTCTGGCGATGGAAAATACGTAATTGCTGGAGGTTACTGGCCTGCGCATTTCGTTATTATGGATGCAGTAACATTAAACCCACTTAAAGTTGTATCTACTCGTGGTTACAATACTAAAGGTGAATTCATCAATGAAGCACGTGTAGCTGCTATTTACACTTCGCCTTTAACGTCTTCATTTATCGTGGCAGTTAAAGAAACTGGTCAAATGCTACAAGTTGATTATACCGACTTAGATAACTTAACCATTACTAGTATTGCTTCAGCAGAATTTTTGCATGATGGTTTCTTTGATCCCTCTGGTCGTTACTTCCAAATTGCGGCTAATGCTTCAAATAAAATGGTTGTGATTGATACTATTGAACGTAAGTTAGAAGCGATGATTGAAGTTGATGCATTACCGCATCCTGGTCCTGGCGCTAACTGGATTGATAAAGAATGTGGTCCTGTTGGTGGCACAACTCACTTAGGTGTTGGCCTAGTATCAGTATGGGGCAATGATCCTATGGGTCATCCTGATAAAGCTTGGAAACTTTGCTATGAAGTTGAAACAGATGGTGCTGGTGCATTTATCCGTACCCATGAAACTTCACAATATGTTTGGGCTGATCAGTTGAAACATCCTGAGCCAGAAGTTCAACAATCAGTACAAGTATTTGATAAAGATACTCACCAAATCGTTAAAACTATCCGTGTAACAACAGAGCCAGGTAAAGCGGCACTGCATATGGAGTTTAATGATGACGGTACTGAAGTTTGGGTATCTGTTTGGAATCGTAAAGATGCTAGAAACCCTACGGGTGAGATTGTAATTTACGATGCAAAAACGCTTAAAGAGTTACATCGTATCAAGGGTTTAACAACGCCTACTGGTAAGTTTAACGTTCATAATCGTATGAACCACAAAACTTAATTAGTCATTTGACTAATAATGCGAGTGCAACAGCCGTTGTACTCGCACTCTTTGTTTAATTTTTCGCTTTATTCCTACGAGTTAATTATGGTAAATAACACAATAACTAAACCTAGCTTTTGGTCTCGTCGACTCCTGCTGGGTACAACAGTAGCCGGAGCTGTGCTCTTTTTTGTTGTCGGTATTGTTTTTTGGGGTGGCTTTAACACCGCGATGGAAGCAACAAACACCACAGAGTTTTGTATCGGCTGTCACGAAATGGAAGACAATGTTTATCAGGAATATAAACCCACCATACATTTTTCAAATAGAACTGGCGTAAGAGCGGGTTGTCCTGATTGTCACGTACCTAGACCTTGGATCCACAAAGTGGTGCGTAAAATACAAGCCTCTAAAGAAGTATTCTCTTGGTTAACGGGTAAATTAGATACCAAAGAAAAATTTAATGAACATCGTTTTGAACTTGCTCAGAGTGTTTGGAAAGCGATGAAAAATACTGATTCACGAGAATGTCGGAATTGTCATAATTTTGAGTCTATGAATCCAGAATATCAAAAACCTCGGGCCCGCAAGCAGCATTTAAATGCATTTGAAACAGGGCAAACCTGTATTGATTGTCATAAAGGTATTGCTCACCATGGTGTGAGAGATCAATTGTCAGATGAAGCACTTGAAGCTCTTGAAGCACCAAACCCTGAATTTATTCGCGAAGTACCGCAAATGTACCTTGATGGTTTAGCGCGAGTAGAAGCAAAAGAATCCAAAGATGCTGCAGATATCAAGGAAGCAGAGCTTGCTGAGAAAGCGAAGATAGATGAAAAAATTGAACAAGCAGTTCAAGCAGCATTAACCAATGCAGGTACTAATTCAACCGCTAATAAAGCAATAACTGATAATGCTTTAGCGACGAGTTCTAGCAGCACGATTAATGTTGATTGGTCAAAAGCAAAATCCACAGATATTAGCGTTTTTTATCCGGGAACTGCATCGTTAGAATGGATATTAGGCCGGTCTCATGGTGGTAAACGTGCTTTTAGTAAAGGTGACCGTTGTATTGAATGTCATGGTAAAGAAATTGCTGATATTGGTGAAAATATTGTTTCAGGTAAAAGTGAGAAGGAACTTGAGCCAAACATAATACCGGGTAAGCGAGGAAGTTTCCCCGTAACAATTGATGCTAGCCATGATGATGAAAGCTTATATTTGAGGTTTAGTTGGGCTGACGGTGATCATGCGCCAGTTCCGTTTGTTGAAGGGGGTAAAATGGATCCTGATAACCCAATGAAGTTAGCCTTTATGTTAGCAACGGACGATGTTGAATATGCTGACCGTGCTGGGTGTTGGGCAACCTGCCATGCTGACGCTAACTCTATGCCTTATGCGCCGATAAAAGAGGAGCTCATCGGCTCAGATATCGCTACACGCTTAAATTTAAATTCAGGTGTTACTAAGTACTTGAAAGAGTCGCGTACTGAATTAGAAATAAAAGGCCGTGGTGATAAAGCATTGGGTGGTTGGGATAAATTGAAAGGTCAGAGTGATATTGATGCTGCGCAAGCTGAAAATAAATACATGGATATTGTTCGCTATAAATCTGGCAGCAAAGAAGTTGAAGATGGTCAAATATTAGCTGAACGTAATATGCATGGAGGTCAAGGCGCGGAAGTTGAAGCGTCATTGAAAAATGGTACTTGGTCTGTGGTCATTAAACGTAAGCTTAAATCTGACAAAGTGGGTGATGTCAGTATTGCCGCAGGTGCAGTATATAACTTTGGCTTCGCGATACATGATGATTATTCAAGCGCTCGTTACCATCATGTATCATTTGGCTATAAGTTAGCACTTGATAACGATAACGCAGAAATTAACGCCGTTAAACTTTAACACCGCTATAAACATTATTATCAATGGGTTATTTACTGAGCTCCAAAGTGCAACTTTGGAGCTTTTTTATATTCAGGATGGCTGTTCATTGACATTCTTGTTACACGGCATTAGGGCATCAGGGCGCTATGGCAATGAGCGATTTTATTATAGCTTTGAATGACAGAACACTGACTTTTTAGCTTTTAGCCGGTATAAAGAACCATTTTATGAAAGCGATTATGGGGGTAAGTTATTTGTTCAAAGGGAGTAACCCAATAATATCCAAAGTTGTTGGTTAAAGGTAAGTCGAGTGCAGGTAAAAACTCTACTTTATCAAGCTGATTTCGAATAAGAAACTTAGAGAGCAAAGCTATGCCTAACTCTGCAGTTGCGGCTTTAGCAATGATAGATACTAGTTCAAACAGCATGCCTTGTTTTGTTGGCGTTTAAGCATTAGGTTGTAAAAACCAATCTTGCCAAGCTTAAAGACGTGTTGCTAAATGTAATAGCAGTAGTCACTTTAAATCATCGATGTTATTTAAATTATGCTTTGTTAAAAATTTGGCTGAAATAACGCGCATAAATTATTCACCCATTAAAAAATCACTTTGAGTTTTGGCCAATCTGGATAGCCACTGTGAATGGTAAAGAGAGTTTTAGATATGAAAGTCAAGGGGTTAATGTCGGAGGTTGGTCGTTCATAACTAACGTGTTATTTCTTATCTGACCTAAATGAATAAAGCCGACAATATGCCGACTTTATTTTTATTGAGTTAATTTATAGCTTAATTACTTTAACAGGGTATTCACCAACCAAGCTGAAATATCGCTAAGTTGTTCCGGTAATACGCTGTGAGGCATACGATAAGATTGCCATTTTGTATTATATCCAGCATCAATCAATAGTTGATTGGCCATTTTTCCCGAGCTCATTGGTACTACGTCATCTTGCTCACCATGGTTTTGCAAAATAGGAGTTTGCTTATTGGCGATGTGACAGTTGTCGGGCAATTTATCTGCGGTTGGTAGGTAACATGACAAAGCCATAATGCCCGCTAAGGCTTTTGGGTACCTAAGACCGGTAAATAAGCTAATAACGCCACCTTGGCTAAAACCTGCTAGTACTATTTTATTGGCAGCAATACCAGAATCTATCTGCTGTTGAATAAGCGCGTGAATGGCTTGTTCAGACTCAAGTACGCCAGCCATATCAGCTCGATTATGCAAGTCCATACTTTTTATATCGTACCAAGAACGCATCACATAGCCTTGGTTAATTGTTACCGCTTGCTCAGGAGCATGCGGAAAAATAAAACGAATACCGTGAGCCTTGGGTAAATTTAATACCGGAACAATGGGAGCGAATCCATCACCCGAATCTCCAAGCCCATGTAGCCAAATAACACATGAAGTTGCTGGAGAACTAGGATCTATAGTGACGCGTGCTAAAGGTTTTATCGGCATGTAGTTTACTTATATTAAGGATATTTAATTGTCTGATATAATAACAGCCTCTGACCCTTTCCTGTAGTGGTTACTGGAATAAGGTTTTAATTATTTTTTTACTTTTTCTTTATTGCTATCTTTAAAATCTATGATTAAGCCGCTTACGACAATATTATTAATTTCATCGATTCTGTTAAAATAGCGCTATTGTCAGAATAAATAAAATTTTCCTGCGGCAATATTAATAATATATGTTGTGCTCATTACTGCGCCATCATCATAAGAAAGTTATAATATATTTAACCTCAGCGCTTCTTTATTACTCGTTATTAGTATGATTTTGTGAATAAAATTAATGAATAAATAAAGGTAATAAACTTGAGATAGAACAGGGTTAGGCATAAATATAAAATGTAATATCTGCACTGTTAAATGATTTTTTATAAATTTAAAAGTGAGGATATGCTAATGAAAAAGTTATTGGTGATTATGTTAATACTATTTATTCAATTTTCAGTTTATGCAAAAGAAGTGGTTGTAGAAATATATAAGAAAAACTTTATTCCCGCCCATATTACCATTAATGTCGGTGATACCGTGATTTGGAAGAATATTGAAAAACGTCAGTATCATAACGTATGGTTTAAACAGTTAACCCAAGAAGAGCCTGATTACATTTTTCCTGGTGAACGCTATCAGCGACGTTTTTCACTTGTGGGAGAGTTTCCTTATGAGTGTGGACCTCATCCGAAAATGCAAGGTGTAGTTACTGTTATTGAATAACGTATGGTTTAAACAGTTAGCCCAAGAAGAGCCTGATTACATTTTTCCTGGTGAACGCTATCAGCGATGTCCTGCCACGGGATAACTTAACTACCAAGAGCTCTGTACTTAAATTAACAGAATAATAACTTATAATAAAGTGTTGTTGAAAACTAATCATTACACGTCAATTTTAACGTTCCGTTTAACTACACGCTATGCTTTATCGATGCTAATTATAAGTTGGGTGGTGTAGATGCATAAAGATTAAAGTTGGCTAGCGTTTTTTTTCGCAGATTAAATCAACAAAACACTCCTCATTTGCTATAATCGATACACTTAATTGCAATACCTAATAAAAACGTGGATTTTTCACGCTTTTTTTATATTATTTCTAATCTATGCTTAACCGTATTATTAGTGATAATTCCTTATACGGAGTTTATATAGTTTCATGAGAAAGTTGTTATCTTCACCTGTTAATATGCCCTTGTCTGATGCTGAAAATCAGGTTTATCAAAATGCCCTTAAATATGTCACGCCATTGAGCCTAAATTTAATGGCGGTTAAAGTGACACATCGTCCAGATGATTTTCTGGGCTGGTGTGGCGAGTTGGCCCGACTATGTCGTGAAGAACTTAATAAGGATCTTTTAGAAGATGAGCAACTTTTACCGCTTAAGAAGCTACAAGATATTCTCGAAGCTGGCTTTACGCTTAGTCAGTTTAAAATGGCTAGAATTGCTCCTTGGCCTATATTTGCCAGTTTTATTGAACAACAAAGCACGATTCATGCTTTAGATGAACGTTTACGTTTATTGAATTATCTTGACGAAATTCGCCAACAACCTTTAGCAGACTTAATTGTTGAAGACCGTTTAGCTTTTTCTGGTAAGCACACAACTCAGCATGACTACAGCATTTATAATTTTGATGTTGAATGGTTTGCGGGCACTAAAGGTGCAAAAGTTTTTCATACCTTGCTTGAGCAGTCGCCAGAAAAGTTTGATGCAGCATTAGCGCACATTCCTTTAACTGGAGAAGTAAGTCATGCAAACTACCAAAGTTTTGTTAACGACTTCCAACAAATTTTTAAAGAATATACGCAAACAAAAGCCCAAGGCGAAAAAGCGCCTTTAGCGGTAGCTACACGTCTATTAGCGATGCGCAGACCGGATCAATTTATTGCATTAAATAACAATAAAATTGATATTCTTTGCCAAGGCTTATCGATTGCTAAACTAAAAAACACAGATTTTTCATCTTACTGGCATGACATGATTGGTACTATGCGTACTTTTGCATGGTGGCATCAAGCACAACCAGAGATAGTTGAAGTAAACAGTGATGTAAGTGAGGGCGAAGAAAGCGCTCAAGATGAAGCTACTAGCAACAAAGAAAATCGTGAACTTATCCTTTGGAAAAATCGTGCGGTATTAATTGATTTATTTTTATTTGCTGATGCTGATTTAGCACCAAATTCAAACTACATTAAATTACGTGAAAAAATGCTTAATAAAGCGAAATCGAAGTCAAAGGCGACGCCTAAAAAACGTAGTAAAGAGTCAGCTGAAATATTAGTGGACAAAGCGCTTACCTCAGAAGATCTTCCAGCGTACTTGCAGGGTAAACGTGACTCAATTATTATTCAGGTTAAAAATGGTAAAAGTGTTGAACAAGCTATCGGTTTAATGCGCGCAATTTTTGGCTAATTAATCGCTATTTTCATGCTCAATTGATCGGAATCAACTAAGGTCCATTCAAATTTGCAGCTAACTCATTTAGGGCGTATTTTAACGTTAAGTTAAATTACGCCTTTGAGTTTTTATGAACACCGTTAATCTTAAACCTTCGACCAAAACTGACGGTTCTTTATATTATAAAGAACAAAAGAATGAAGTCTCCTTATTTGAATATGCCTATCACCATCAATTACCCGTATTAATTAAAGGGCCAACAGGTTGTGGTAAAACGCGTTTCATTGCCCATATGGCAGAAAAACTCAATAAACCCCTTTATACTGTTTCTTGTCACGATGACTTAACCGCTGCTGATTTAGTAGGTCGCCATTTAATTGGTCCCAACGGCACCTATTGGCAAGATGGTCCGTTAACAAAGGCTGTTCGTGAAGGCGGCATTTGTTATTTAGATGAAGTCGTTGAAGCACGCAAAGATACAACCGTTGTATTGCATCCATTAGCTGATGACCGTCGCGTATTACCCCTTGAACGCACCGGTGAGTTAATAGAAGCCGCCCCCGGTTTTATGCTGGTTGTTTCTTATAATCCCGGATACCAAAATCTATTGAAAGGTATGAAGCCAAGTACACGTCAGCGTTTTGTGGCACTGCGCTTTGAATACCCTACTGCGGAATTAGAACAAGAAATTTTAATTAAAGAAGCAGGGGTTGATCCCCATTTAGCTTTTAAATTAGTTGAACTTGCCCAAGCTTTACGTCGTTTAGAAAAAAACGATCTCGATGAAGTTGCTTCAACACGTTTGTTAATCTATGCAGCGAAAATGATTTCAAGTGGTATGAATCCTATCGAAGTTTGTCGTTGTTGTTTAGCCGAACCATTATCAGATGATATTGATACGGTTAATGCTTTAATGGATGTTGCTAGAATCTACTTTGATGAGTAACAGCGTTATTACTTCAAAAACTTCAGAACTTCGCGAGGTTAAAGTAGCTGACAATATGGTTAATAAAAGACTGCCGGGTGATTTAGCCATGTGGTTTTTTATTCTTGCTGAACTTACTGTCTTTGCTATATTTTTTATTGGCTTTGCTATTACTGAGCAATTACATAGTGATATGTTCATTGCGAGTAAAGCTAAGCTTCACCCGATTGCGGGTTTAATTAATACGATTGCCTTAATCACCAGCAGCTTATTTGTTGCTTTATCTGTTCGAGCTATTCATCTTCATCAAGTTAAACAATCAATTAACTTACTCGTCATTTCACAAGTTATTGCCTGTATTTATTTAGCAGTAAAAATTTGGGAATATCAGTTTCTCTTCAATATAGGCATTGATATAGAGACAAATACTTTTTTTACTTTGTATTTTCTTATTACCTTCTTCCATTTTATGCATGTACTTTTAGGTATGGTTATTCTGCTTATTATTGGCGTAAATGCTAAGAAAGGTGCTTATCAAGAGGACGTCTCTGGCTTTGAATCGGGTGCAAGTTATTGGCATATGGTTGATATGTTATGGATTATTTTGTTTCCACTTATCTATGTTATTTAAAGAGGCGGTAATGACACTATGATCACTTTGAAACAAACAATTATAAGTTGGCTACTTTTAATTATATTGACCTTTAGTTCAGTTTATATCGGACAGGTTATAAAATCCCCAGAGTACTTAATTGCTTTTGTATTATTAATTGTTTTCCTTAAAGGGCAGCAAATTACCGATGTTTTCATGGAACTTCGCACAGCGCCTAAAATGTGGCGGATATTATTACTTGGCTATGTATTTATAATTCCTGCTGTTATTTGTGTAATTTATCTTTTGTAGTGATGTTTAAGGCGTTGGGCGGTCTATTCAGATTAATCATTGACCTAAACAATAGTGTTACTTTTAGTTAAGAGAGGTTTATATGAAAAATTCAGTTGAGCAGTCATCGAACCAACACCATTCAGCCAAAGATGGCCGAGATGCTATTATTTATCAATCGTTATTTTTGATGAATTTATTACTTATACCTGGCCTGTCTTTTTTAATTTTAATATGGTTATTTATTAAAAAAAAGCACCAGAAAGGCTGGCAATGTATTCATCTATACCGCTCCATTCAATTGTCTATTTTAGCCGGCTTTTTTATTATCGTAATTCCGCTTGTTGTCTTACTAACAACTGATGCTTTTGAAGTGTCTTTAATGGTGATGATCATTTACTTTGTTACTATGCATGCCGCTTTTGTTTTGCTGGGAATGCTAAATGTTTCTAGGGCAATGGCGAAAAAACTTCCACTTTTTTGATATAACGCATACTTACCTTTTTTTTAGTCACAAATTATTACACATTCTTTAAAACTTGATAGAAATCAAGTCTCCTTATTTAAGAGCGGTTTATTATCCTCAAGCTTTATTATCGTTTTTACTAAGGAAAACACCATGTCAGAGCGTTTTACTAAAGGCATGGCTCGGAATATTTATTATGGAGGAAGCGTATTCTTCTTCTTAATATTTCTAGCTTTGACCTACCACACCACCAAAGTGATGCCTGAAAGGGATCACCGTGAAAATATTACCGAAGCTGTTGCTCACGGTAAAGAACTTTGGGAAGAGAATAACTGTATCGGTTGCCATTCATTAATAGGTGAGGGGGCTTATTTTGCACCTGAACTCGGTAATGTTTATAAACGCCGTGGCGGTGAAGCGGGCTTTAAAGCCTTTTTAAATGGTTGGATGAAAGCTCAGCCGTTAAATATCCCTGGCCGTCGTCAAATGCCAAACTTTCATCTTAGCGATAAAGAAATTGATGACTTAGCAGAATTTTTGAAGTGGACGTCAGAGTTAGATACTAATGACTGGCCACCGAATATTGAAGGATAATGCGATGAACACTTTAAAATATCAATCTCAAGCGGTCGCAAAACCTTATTTCATTTTTGCATTAATACTCTTTGTTGGCCAAATTCTATTTGGCTTAGTTATGGGGTTACAATATGTTGTTGGTGACTTTCTTGCTGGCGCAATTCCTTTTAACGTAGCACGTATGGTGCATACCAATCTACTAATAGTCTGGCTATTATTTGGGTTTATGGGCGCTGCTTATTATATGGTTCCAGAAGAATCTGAAACTGAACTTTATAGTCCTAAATTAGCTATTATCTTGTTCTGGATATTTGCCGCCGCAGGTGTTGCAACTATCTTAGGATACCTATTAGTCCCTTATTCAACTTTAGCTCACTATACGTTAAATGAATTATGGCCAACGATGGGACGTGAGTTCCTTGAACAGCCTACTATCACAAAAATTGGTATTGTTATTGTTTGTTTAGGCTTTTTGTTTAACTTAGGTATGACTATTTTAAAAGGCCGTAAAACAGCTATTAACATGGTGTTGATGACAGGTTTAATTGGTTTAGCCGTATTCTTCTTATTCGCATTCTATAATCCAACTAACTTAGCACTTGATAAGTACTTTTGGTGGTTTGTTGTTCATTTATGGGTAGAAGGTGTATGGGAATTAATCATGGGCGCAATTTTAGCTTATGTGTTGATCAAAATAACAGGTGTTGACCGAGAAGTTATTGAAAAATGGTTGTATGTCATTATTGCAATGGCGTTAATCTCAGGTATTTTAGGTACAGGTCATCATTTCTACTGGTTAACTACTCCAGAATATTGGCAGTGGGTGGGCTCTGTATTCTCAGCAATAGAACCTTTACCATTCTTTGCGATGGTATTGTATGCCTTTAACATGGTTAATCGCCGTCGCCGTGAGCACCCTAATAAGGCTGCGACACTCTGGGCATTAGGCACGTCAGTAATGGCATTCTTAGGTGCAGGTGTTTGGGGCTTCTTACATACATTAGCACCAGTAAACTACTATACCCATGGTTCACAAATTACTGCTGCTCATGGTCACATGGCTTTTTATGGTGCTTATGCGATGATCGTAATGACAATTATTTCATATGCTATGCCTAAGTTACGTGGTATCGGTGAAGCTAATTGTAATCGTGCCCAAGTACGTGAAATGTGGGGATTTTGGTTGATGACTGTTGCTATGGTTTTCATCACATTATTCTTAACAGGTGCTGGTGTATTACAAGTGTGGTTACAGCGTATACCAGAAAGTGGTGAAGCGTTAAGTTTTATGGTAACTCAAGATAAACTTTCAATATTTTATTGGCTACGTGAAATTGCCGGCGTGTTTTTCTTAATTGGTTTAATTTCCTTTATCTCCAGTTTTTGGGTGAAAGAAAAAGTAGCTAGCTAAGTACTAGTATATGTTGGTATTAATCAACAGAAAATGAAAGCCGGTTACTGAAAAGTAACTGGCTTTTTATGTTCAGGATGGTCTTTCTCATACATCCTGTTTTTCTAGGCATTAGTGTATCTCTGTACGTCTACGTTATGTCGTGATGCTGTGACTGCATGGATGCAATAAGTAGAGTAACGCAGGAGCAGTAACCGAGATGGCAAGGAACGACGATGTTCACAACGGTATGGCCATTTCTAGGCATTCATATAGTCACATGGTCTTGATACTCCTTGATGTCGATGTAAGAGTCGATAATGGTATTTCTTAGACAGGCTGTCCTTCAAGGCGTTTGTCCATCATTGCACGCCAATAGTCATAGTTTGTTGATACGAAAATAGCAGGCATAAAAAAACACGAGGCTGATATAATCAATCTCGTGTTTTATTTAATAGACCTATGGTCTAACCGTTATTTTTTGTAGCTAGAAGCAATGTTATCCATGCGTTCATTAGCATTAGCAACAGATGTTTTAACACCTTCTATTGTTTCTGTATTCATTGTTTGCTGACTTTTTACATCGGCAACTTCATCCGTTAAGGCATTAACTTTATTAGTTAGTGTATCAACCTTTTGGTTTAGGCTACTTACACTTGCTTCTAAAGCGTCAGTGTTAGCACAGCCTGTTGCCGTCATGATAAGTGCTGCTAGAGCAATAGTTTTAATTAACATAGTGTTTTCCCTTTTATTATATTTAAAAGACAAGTATGGCATAATATAATAAATTTATTACACATTATTTATTAATATTTACTTGGTTGATTTGTGAATAACTTCTTCAATTTTATTGGCTAATAAATCAATTTTCACTTCGAGTTGCTTATTATGATCAAGTATTTCTTTATTTTGTCGGCGCAATTCTCTATTTTTAACGTCTGTGTTAGAAAATCCAAAAAAACGATTAATAAACTGCGCGCCAATAAAACTCATTAATCCAACACCAATATAGAACATACACATAACAACGACCCTGCCACCTGTAGTTACAGGATAGTAATCACCATAACCTATGGTACTAGAGCTCACTTGTAGCGCCCAGAAAGCATCATTATATGTTTTTATATTGGCCGTAGGTGCGGGTAATTCGAAATGCAGTAACAGTTTCGCTGCTCCAGCCATAATCAAATAGAGTGTCAATATTGTTAAGATTAATATATATCGAGATTTATAATTCTTAATACCAAATTCATCGATAGTGTAATGTTTAAGTCTATGGCGCATCATCATAATGTTTATAATTTCATTTTTGCAGTTAACTATTATTGTTTTGCGTAACATGTAGAATTAAATCATCCATTAATTTACGCTTTATTTCAAGTTGTTGTTCAGGAGAAAGGCCGTATTTTAAGGCTAATATTTGGTAATCATCTTGTCCTAAACTTACGGTTAAACGAGGTCGTTTAGGTCTTTTATTCGTTGGTAGGCCAAGAATATCACGAATTTGGTCTGATGGACTCAGACCGGCATGTAATGCTTGAGTACGAATTGCTAATTGAATTTTTTCATCCATATCAAAAGCAACTTGCACCGCCTTGACTGCTTGAATTGAAGATTGCCATTTTTCAGGTAATTTTCTGCTCACAAATTAGCTCCCCGGGAAAATATCGATAATATCAGAAGTTGGACGGTATAACGTAATAAATAAGTCGGTATCACCATCTTGCCATACTTCAATATCAATACCGCGCGATTGCTCTTCATCAAGTAAGCTATAAAGTTCAAATTGCTCGCCTGCTTCATTTCCTTCATAGGCGCTTAAACTTTCACTACGATTATCTCTGCGGTGAAAATAACCTACTTTTGCAAAAACTTGTTGCTGGTATTGTGGACTACTCCAGCCTGATGTTAATAAAGAATCTGACTTTCTCTCTAGAAAGGCTTCACCAGGTTCATCAAATACTGTGGCAAACTCATCTAAATCGAACAGTGATTCGATATCTTGGTGCTGAATTTTAAGAGCAAATTTAAGGTAAGTTTTATCATCACTTTCGATGGTTAAGTAAAGCTCAAGGTTGTTCGCACCTTGTAAAACCCATTCAGTTTGTGTGTTACTTTCAAATTCGTAGCAGTTAATGGCTGATACTTGAAACTGTTGTTTACGTAAGGACTCAGGTAAGGCGAAACTGTCGGTCAGCACAATAATATCTTTAATCTTTAACTCTTCAGCTGAGTTAACTTGGCGTTCGTCTTCTTTCTTTTTAAATAGTCGCTTTAGAAAACTCATATTCAGATCCCAAAAATCCGCCTAGTTGTTGGGAGGAAAACAGCTAGGCGGTTAAAACGGTATTCGTTAGTCAATAATGGCTAACGAGCATGTGTGTTACTTTTGTTTAGCTTTTAAACGGTCTAATACTGAATTCGCACTATTATCTGTGCCACCAATACCGGCTTGCTTAAGTTGAGCAGCTAATGAATTATCTGAGTTTTCAGATTCTAACACTTCTGCCGCTTTCATTTGATCATCAAATTTCTGCTGTTTAGCTTTAATGCGTTCTAAAGAATCTTTAGCATTTAACAGCTTAGAATTACTTGATGAAAAGTTATCTGTGATTGCCGATGTTGCTTTTTGAACACTTTCTGTCGTTTTAACCATAGAAAGTTGACGCTTATATTCACCTACTTGGCGCTCACTTTTCTTCACTAGTTCTTTTAAACGATTAGCACTACCTGAAAAACTATCAAGTGCTTGTTGTTGAGATGCTAGATCATTTTCCAAGTTAGAAATTTTTTCAGCAACAGCTAATGCTAACGTTTCATCACCTTTTTCAAGGGCTTGTACTGCATAGCCTTCGTGCTCAGTGACTTCGCGCTTTAAACGGTCAACTTCACGGCTTGATGACATTTGTTGAGCCATAACACCAGTAAGGTCACGTTTAGCTTTAGTTAAGTGATTTTCTGAATCACGAATCTCTTGTTCAAAAATACGGGTAGCGTTTGAATCAACAATTGATTCTCCAACTTCTGAAGCGCCACCTCGAATTGCGGTCATTATCTTTTTAAAAATACTCATAGTTTTTTCCTTAGGGTGGTTAATTAAATTAGGTACTCGCCCATATCATCTATAATTTCCATCGCGTTATTACTTAAAACGCCTAATTCGTGTTCAATATCATGAAAAGACGAATTAATAGATAGGGCACCAAAAATTACGTATTTATCACCAATTTTTGAAAATGATGATAAAGGCATCGGAATATTCATTTCTAACATGCTTACGTGCATGTCTTGAAGGTATTCAGGTTTTACTTCTTCTACGCCCCATAAGTAGGTGATACATAGTATTTGATCATCGGTTACAGAAACAAAAATTGGTAATTCTTCACGGTCGATAACAGTAATTTGTAAAACGTCCACTTCGCCTGAAATAGGCTGACAATCAAAAACCATCCCGGTTTCAGAATTGTCCGCTAAGCTATTTAAGTGATCAGCAATTTTATGAATGTTCATGTGATTCCTTAGTCTGTATTTTTCGTTAATAAATCTAAAAGTAAATATCTCTCAGACATATTATGTCGTTGAGGTAAATTTAGCACTTTGACATAATATGTCAAGAGCCGATTTGCATTATTTGTTATTTATTTGTCATTCTTGTAAATAAGCATTGTTCAAACCTTGTTGATCGCGCCATGCTTTTTGATGTAATTGATAAATATTATGGCTACCTAAATAGTTAATAGGAACATCTGCTTGGTTCTTATAAAAGCTTTTCGAAAACTCGAATGAATTAATCACCATAGGTAGTGTTAGCCAATGATGTTCAACTGGTAATTTTTCTAAAGACTGTAAACGGTTAAGGGGGCTAGCACCACGTTTTGACGCTATCGTCCAACCCCATTCGCCAAAGCTTGGCACATTATCGTGATATTGCTGAACATGAGCGAATTTAGCCGCTTTTACTGTTTTTCCAATCGCAATAAAAGCATCTTTGGCATGATATGGACTTGCCGATTGTATGCCAATTAAGCCGTCACCCGCGAGCAACTGATGTAAGCGCGCATAAAAATTAACAGAATAAAGTTTATTTAAATCAGGGTGGCTAGGATCAGGTAGGTCAACAATGATGCTATCAAAGGTTTGTTGTTGTTTTAACAAGTTATCAATCGCTAAAAAGGCATCTTCATTAATAATTTTTACCCTAGGGTCTTGTAAACTTTTCTGCGTTAACTGATTAAGCTGAGCCGCCAACGATGGTGATAACTTTTCGGTAGGATCCAAAAATATTTGCATTAATTCGGCGTCTAAATCAATTAAGGTGACTTTTTTGGGCGACCACTGCAAGACATCACGAAATGCTAATCCATCACCACCGCCAATGATTAATATATTGTCATGTCTAGCAGAACCAGCCATAACAGGACTGACTAAATAACTGTGATAAATAAACTCATCAGCAGACGAAAACTGTAAACGGCCATTAAGATAAAAATTAATCACACTTGGCTGCTCTGCTCCCATATGTCGTTGGGTAAAGTTGAGTTGTTGATAGCGGGTCTTATCGGTATAAACAACTTTATCTAAATAGAGCAAGTTACTCATTTGATTTAACCAGCTATTACCAGACTGATAAATAACGCCAATGGCGATCAATAATAAAATATGAAGTGAAACTAAGGTTTTACGCCAGGTGAGTTTATCCCAAAAATGAAAGATAAAAATACCACCGACAATTAAGTTTAAGGCAGCAGTTAACGCACTGGCTTTACTGATATCAATGGATAATAAAAAAATAACCCAAATTGCAGCACCAATACCCGCGCCAACATAATCGGCGCCATAAATAGTGCCTAGGTTATTTTTTAAATGTTTTTGGTGAATTGATTCTCTAATACGTGCGATAAGGGGAATTTCCATACCAATGAAAAAACCTAAGATGAAACCAAAAAAATAGGGACTATTAAAAGCGAGCTGCGATAGTTGTTTTAAAAATCCACCCTGGGGCATAGAGTCGGGTGGCAAATTAAAGGTGTCTGCTAATACCTGTGGAAACGTTTGAGTGAGTGCTATTAAGCCACCAATAATTAAAATTGAGCTGCAACCTAAAAACGCTATGGTAAGCTCTAACCAAACAAAACCTTTGAATGCACAGGTGATCTTGCGTGCGGCAAAAGCACCTAAACCCATGGCGACAATCATCAAGCCTATCATGGCATAAATAGTACTTTCCATCGCGCCTAAGACACGACCAGCATAATGGGATAAAAGGTATTCATAGATTAAACCACAACCAGCTAAAACGGCCATGGTTAAAATAAGCAGTGTATCGTTCCAAAATAATTGTTTTTTATTCATAGTTATAAAGTACCTAGCACCATCAAATAAGGTCAATGGCTAATACTGTTCTTCCTGAAGATAAAAAAGCTTTAAGTGCTTATGCCCTTAAAGCTTTTTTGGTAAAAGAGGGGAAGGTTATGACATCAATGCGGTTAAAATGAGGGCAATTGAAATACTCGTTGCCATTTCAACACAAGCAACGCCTATATTTTGTTGTTGATCAACTTCTTCAACTAAATTAATTCCCCACAGTACAATACGTTTGGCAATGGCTGTTAATATTGCGACTAATAGAGTCATCACGACCGCAAATACAAACCAAGAGATTAAATTGTAAAATAAAGTTTCAGGTGAGTACGTAAGAAAGTGACTCGCTGCGGTAACGGCTAAAGCGGTACTAATTAATTGGCCAGCATAACGTATAGCAATTGCGGTTTGTCCACGTGTAAATGCTTCTTGTAAGCAATCACCTTGATTATTTTTTGCGTATTGGCGCTCTTTTAAGCGGGTAACTAATAATAAAATAGCTTGAGAGATAATAAAGCCGGCAATGATGGCAATAAAGGTATCAACGTCTAAACCATGCACCCAAAGTAAAACCGCGCGAATGATGATAGCCGTCGCAATGGCACCTGCAGCATCAACAATACCTATGGTTAAATTTTCATTGAGAATTTCTTGTGTTTTATTGATGTGTTGCAGTGATAATTTATCATGGATAACACGTCCAATTTTTATCAGTATCAAGCCTAATGTGCCATAAGCGAACATGCCAACAAATTCCATCCAGTAGCTTGGCGCATTTTCACCACTGATTGCACCTGTAAGAACAATACCTAAGGCGGCAACACTCCCTGCGACACTGATGCCAAAAGCAAAGTTATCTTTTTGTGCTAACTCTTGCGTAGAGTTAACTTTAGCCGATAAACCTGAAATAAAACGCATTGCACCTAATAAAACAATCGCAATAGAAATATCAATAACTAAGTAAATTAATAAATCTTGATTTAGGGCAGTAATTTCAAAAAATGTATTCATGTTAATTCCTATATCCTACTCGTTATTTGCCGCGTCTAAAGCTGCGAGATGTGGTGCTTTTGCTGTTTCTAAAGCTGGAGCTTTTTGAGTAGCTAGACTTCTTTGCGTATGAACTATTGGTACTAAATCGCTTTGCACTGGTTTGTGCCGTACTACTTTGTTTAGAAAGGCTAGATGACCCCGTCCGACTTTTACTGTAAGTACTGTTATATTTTTGACCGCGGCTTTGAAATGATTTTTTTGTACGGGTATCTAAATCATTTTGTTTTTTTAATTGGCTTGGTGAACTATAGCGAGTTCGGCCGTAATCATTATAATAACTGTAGTTTCTTGAACGACCCCAATCATTATATGAAGTGCGGCGAGAACCAAATACATCACCCATCATTGAATACATGCCATACCATGCCCAAAAAGACATACCATTGCTTCCTTGCGTCCAACTACCATAACTTGGATTGCCAATTAACTGTTCTCCGGTACCAAAGTCCTGAGCATTATTGGCTTGTTTACTTTGTGCTTTTGATAACGAGTTAACGCGCGGCAAAACCCCATCAGACATGTCAGCAAGCACATTGAGTGGATCGCTTAATGCGTCAGAGTAAAGTACTGGGTCAGCGGCAAGATAAATGTTAACCAGTTCATTGAAGATATCTTCTTTACTGGCAAACATACTTGGTTGATTTTTAATGGTTGCTAAACGGTCAAGTAGCGACAAATACATTGGACCTTTTGTCGTCGCATCTTTGTTAAATTCGTTAATTAATTGCGTAAGATGAGGTTTTTGCTGTTGAAGTTTTTCAGCATATTGATGAATTAAACTGGCATTACGTACCTGACCATCCGTTAAGGCGTCAGCTAATTGTTGAATACGAAGCTCAGTGATTGGCGTTTGTTGTTTAATTTTTTCTTCGAAGGGATCAGAGCAACCGACTAAGAAAATAATCAAGCTTAAAAAAGCGTATTTGATGTGTTGCATTCCTGCCATAGTGTCCTCAAAAATGCTATTATTAACATATACTCAGGTTATTTGAGTACGAATTTGCTATCTATATGTGTAATATATATAACACGTTATTAATAGCATCATAGACATAATATGTCTATTAATTCGTGATTTCATTTGAAATTCTTCTTCCTTGTCTTTTGCATAGTTAACAAATGGGTCATTAAATGAATAAATCAACTCAGCTACCAAATATACTCTCCCTGCAACAGCAAAAAAGCACGCAATTGTTTAATCATCAATACCCCGAAGCAACCGCTAATTTGTCCAAGCAACAACTCGCTGATTTTCATCAAGCATTAATGGCAAGTGACTTTATATTAAACAGTGCATTGCAGTGCCCTGACATTGTGGTGTCTTTATTTTCAAGTGAACGTGTTTACCAAACTGACTGTCCCAATTATCAGCAAATGCTTACTGAGCTGATTGCCCCTTGTGAAAGTGAAGAGCAATTACATAAAATCTTACGGCAGTTTCGTTTACAAGAGATGGTTAATATTGCCGTTGCTGACTTGTTGTTTGATCTTGAATTAACCTTGTCGTTAGAGCGTTTATCCGAACTCGCTGACCAGCTTATTTTAGCCGCATTAAACTGGTTAACATTACTCTGCCAAGAAAAATGGGGCATACCCAACAGCAAAAATGGTGAGGTTCAACAACTGTTAGTTTATGGGATGGGCAAGCTAGGTGGACGTGAATTAAATTTTTCTTCTGATATCGATCTTATTTTTACCTACCCAGAAATGGGAGAAACACAAGGTGCTAGGCGTAGTCTTGATAATCAGCAATTTTTTATTCGTTTGGCACAAAAATTAATTACTGCCTTACATCAAAAAACGGCCGATGGTTTTGTTTATCGCGTTGATATGCGTTTACGTCCTTTTGGTGAAAGTGGTCCGCTTGTTTTAACCTTTAATGCCATGGAAGATTATTATCAAGAGCAAGGGCGTGACTGGGAGCGCTATGCGATGCTCAAAGCGCGTCTTATTGGTCAGGGCAAATATCATGACCAACTTTCAACCATACTCAGACCTTTTGTTTATCGTCGCTATATTGATTTTAGTGTTATCGATAGCTTACGCCGTATGAAAATGATGATCGCCCAAGAAGTGCGTCGTAAACAATTAAATAACAACATAAAACTGGGTGCAGGCGGTATTAGAGAAGTTGAATTTATAGTGCAAGTGTTTCAGCTTATTCGTGGCGGGCGGATAAAAGAATTGCAACACCGCCGCTTATTAACGGTGTTACCTATTTTGGTCGAGAAAGAAGTTATTACCGCTGAGAATGAAGCCGTGCTGACCGATGCTTATTGTTTTTTACGGCGAGTAGAAAATATTATTCAAGCGTTAAATGATCAACAGACTCAGACCTTGCCAGATAATACCTTGGATCAAATGCGTTTATTATGGGCACTTAATCATAAACAATGTCAAACATGGCCAGACTTTCTTGAGTTTTTAGCGTTGAAAATGAACAGCGTTCATCAGGAGTTTTGTGCACTTATTGGCGAAGAGAGTCCAAATCATCAAGCGAAAGATCAGCATTGGACAGCATTGTGGGACAGTAAATGGTCAGATGAGGAGAGTGTTGCTTGGATCGAACAGGTCAGCTTCTTCGTTGATGCTAAAAAAATATGGAGTTTGCTCGCTGAATTTAGAGCTGAGATGGAAAAGCGCAGTATCGGTAATCGAGGGCGTGGCGTACTTGATAAATTAGTACCCGTTTTAATGTGGCACATACAGCAAGAGCATAGTGGTCACTTTACGCTAGAGCGGGTCTTAATTATTTTTAATAAGATATCAACGCGTACCGCCTATATTGAATTATTATTTGAAAATGAAGGCGCATTGAAGCACCTCATTAAACTGTGCCATCAAAGTAGCTGGATCGCAGAGCATATTGCCAAGTATCCGATATTATTAGATGAATTAATCGATCCTAAATTGTTACACAATCCGCCAGAGCTGAGTAGTTATTCTGCTGACTTAAGACAAGCAATGTTGCGGATACCTGAAGATGATCAGGAGGCACAAATGGACATGTTAAGACAATTTAAGCAAGCACAACACTTGCGAATTGCGACCGGTGATATTTGTGGGATCTTACCAGTAACTAAAGTTAGCGATCATTTAACCGCTCTTGCCGAAGCCATTATTGAAGAAGTTATTCATTTAGCTTGGCAACAAATGGCTCAGCGTTTTGGCGTGCCAGAGTCGACAGTTGGCGAAAACCATAAAGGCTTTTCTGCGATTGGCTATGGAAAAATGGGCGGTATAGAATTAAGTTATAGTTCCGATTTAGATTTAGTTTTTGTTCATAATAGTCAAAGTAATGAGGTTACTAACGGTTTAAAGCAGATCCCCGCTTCGCAATTTTACATGAAACTAGCACAGCGTATTATGCACATTTTTAATACACGTATGGCCAGTGGTATTTTATATGAATTAGATATGCGGCTACGTCCTTCTGGTAACTCTGGTTTGTTGGTCGTTCATGTTGATACTTTCGCACAATATCAGCGAGAAGAAGCATGGACATGGGAACATCAAGCGTTAGTCAGAGCTCGTACTGTATTTGGTAACCTTGAATTAGCTAATAAGTTTTCAGCCATAAGACAAGAAATACTGACTTGCGTCCGTGAACGAGCAAATGTCAGTGCCGATGTTTTAAAAATGCGTGCAAAAATGCGTGCGCATTTAGATAAATCAACATCGGCTGACACTGACATCAAGCAAGGCGAGGGTGGGTTAGTTGATATCGAATTTTTAGTCCAATTCCTTGTACTTAGCGAAAGTGCAAAGCACCCAGAGCTTTGCAAATATTCCGATAACTTGCATTTACTTAAAGGGCTACAGCACTGCGGAGTAATAAGTTCAGAGCAACAAAAGCAGCTAACGACTAGTTATTGCACGTTACGTGATTTTGGTCACCACGCGACCTTAAAAAATCAGCAGCAGTTATTGACTAAGGTGGACTTTGAAGTAATAGCTGAAAACGTTGCTGCTATTTGCCTGTCACTGTATGAAAAATCTTTATAGAAATGTCTGATAACTACAAAGACGTTATTATTTAGCGTCTTTGAGATTTTTGCGGTAATAAAATACACTCTTCATCTAGGTAGGGTATATCCAAATCAATCAGTACAATGGCTCGTTGCTGATGACAAAAATAGACCTTAATACCTTCGCGAAAGTGTCCTTCAACCGCTTTACCAACTTGGTAAGCTGTTTTGATGATTTCTTTATTAATACGAAAAGGGTCTTTGACCAAAAAATCTCTATTTAACCACCAAATAACTTCTAAACCCTCACTATTTGCATATTCTGAAAGTTTTTGAAAGAGTGTTTCACCTAAGCGAAATGGGTGGTTTTCATTGGTGCCACGCCAATTTTTTCGTAAGGGACGTGTGACCATGCGCCGAGCTTCTAGCAGTTTGACAATGTCACCCGTTGGCTCTTGCAAGTAAACTATATTATTGCGAATTTTTGGACCTGAACTGCCATCGTCACCATGTAAGTTGGCGTAAAAGCGAGATAAACCATCTGCCGCCGCATTGTTACTTTTTATTTTTGAAGTCGATGACTCTGATGCCAGAACGGCTTTATCTGCTGGTTTAATTGGCGCAACTTCTGCTGTTGCCTGGGTATCATCCGACAAAGAAGAAAATAGCTCTTCTTGGTTATCAAATAATAAAAAAGCTAAAGCAATTAGAATTGAACCAAAAATAATGTTGCGTAACCAAAAGTTCATATAAGGCTGTCTTAGTTATGAGGCCATATGGAAAATTCCAGTATGGTGTACTTATAATAAATACTACCATACTGAAAAGTTGTTATTTATACAATGCTGATGATTTCAACCATGACTTATTTGTAAAGTGAAGGGTCACCTTCATTAGGTCTTGTTTTAAAACGTCGATGTAACCACATATATTGTTCAGGCTTAAACATAATGGCTTTCTCTAGCTCTTGGTTGATGCGAATAACGTCAGCCTCGTCATTATCGGTAGGGAAATTCTCCATCATTGGCTTTATTTCTAAAGTGTATCCGCTGCCATCATCATTTCTGGTCGGTATGAGTATGTGACTTTGTACGTTTTTCTGGCGAGCAAAAATTAATGTACCCGTGGTTGTTGCTGCATCAGGTACAGCAAAAAAAGGCACAAATAAACTGCGATTTCGACCATAATCTTGATCGGGCAAATAAATACAAACTTCCTTATCACGTAGTGCCTTCATTAAGCCCTTAACGTCGCGCTTACCCAGCATGTATTTATTGGAGCGGCCACGACCTCTAAACTGAAAAAATTCCATTAGTTGATTATTGTGGGGGCGATAAAAAACCACCGTAGGGTGTCCAGTACCCATGCCACGACAGTTAATTTCTACACTTAAGTAGTGCATGGTTAAGAGTAAAACACCTTTACCTTCTCGATGGGCTTTTTCTAGGTGCTCAAGGCCAACAATCTTTGTTTTTCGTCTAACTCGCCAATCTGGCCACCACCAGCCCATGCCGGTTTCAAATAAGGCGATGCCGGTATTTTCAAAGTTTTTCTTTAAAATACGGGTACGTTCTTGTGCCGACATTTCTGGAAAACACAGTTGCAAGTTTTTCATCGCAACCGTTTTGCGACTTGAGCCTATTTTATACAGTAAGCGCCCGAGCATCCTGCCGAGCATTAATTGTAATTTATAAGGCAACCATGAAATGGTATAGAGAACAATTACCCCAAACCAAGTTAACCAATACTTAGGTAATAGGAAGGATATTTTAAAATCAGGTTGTAAAACTTTATTTTTACTCACGGGATGATGTCAACTCATTGAAATTCATGTGATACAATATTAACCATTATATCTGTATATCCATAAAGAGTTAAGAGGCATAGGATGAAAGTAGACATTCCCGCTTTTGAGCAAGCAAGTGTGTTGGTTGTTGGTGATATTATGTTAGATCGATATTGGTACGGTCCAACACATCGTATATCTCCAGAAGCCCCCGTTCCTGTTGTTAAAATTAATCAAGATGAACATCGCCCCGGCGGTGCGGCAAATGTTGCATTAAACATAGCTTCTATTGGTGGCAGAGCGACTCTTGTTGGCATTACTGGCGATGATGAAGCCGCTCAGCATTTGAAAAAAAAGCTATCAGCATTAAATATTAATTGTGAATTTGATCAACAAGCTAATATTCCCACGATCACTAAATTACGTGTAATGAGCCGAAATCAGCAGTTGATCCGCTTAGATTTTGAAGAGTCTCTTAGCGAAGTAAATAAAAAAGTACTTGAAGAAAAAGTAGCTGCTCAATTGGTTAATCATGACTTACTCTTGTTGTCTGATTATAGCAAAGGTACGTTATCTGAGGTTCAAAATTTAATTGCTATAGCTAAAAAGCAAGGGAAAGCTGTTTTAGTTGATCCCAAAGGTACCGACTTTGAACGCTATCGTGGTGCAACATTACTAACGCCCAATCTATCCGAATTTGAAGCTGTGGTTGGCGCATGTAAAACAGAAAATGATATTGTCACTAAAGGTCAGGCACTGTTAGTGCACCTTGATTTAGAAGCAATGTTAGTGACGCGCAGTGAACAAGGAATGACCTTGCTCCGTCGAGATCATGACGAATTCCATTTACCGACTAGAGCGCGTGAGGTCTATGATGTAACCGGTGCCGGTGATACGGTTATTGCGACACTTGCTTTGGCTATTGCAGCAAAAGCTGAATATACCCAAGCGAGTGCTTTAGCCAATATTGCTGCCGGTATTGTTGTTGGTAAATTGGGGACATCAACCGTGAGCGAGACCGAATTATTAGCTGAAATATCGACAGGGCAAGAAAGTGGTTTTGGTGTTGTCAGCGAAGAGCAATTAAAAATTGCGGTTAAATTAGCAAAAGCTCGTGGTGAAAATATTGTCATGACCAATGGCTGTTTTGATATTTTACATGCAGGCCATGTTTCGTATTTAGCCCATGCCGGTACTTTAGGCACTCGTTTGATTGTTGCTGTTAATGACGATGCTTCTGTAAAAAGATTAAAAGGCAGTGGACGACCGGTTAACCCTACCGACAGACGAATGGCAGTTTTAGCTGGTTTAGGCGCTGTTGACTGGGTAGTGAGTTTTTCAGAAGACACCCCTCAACGTATTATAAGCAACATTCTCCCCGATATATTAGTTAAAGGGGGGGATTATAAAGTTGAAGATATTGCTGGCGGTAAAGAAGTGATGGCCAATGGCGGCACAGTTAAAGTACTTAACTTTGAAGAAGGTATTTCCACGACCGATATCATCAACTCTATTCGTTTGAAGTAGTCTACCTATTTTACCGGTATTATTAACTCGATTGATACTGAAGTAATAAAGTGAAGTAATGAAAAAGCAGCTATATTAGCTGCTTTTTTCTTTAGAGACATCAGTAACCTAAAGCGTATTAGCTCTCTAAGTAGTCTGTCGCTTTAACATTGAATTCAGCCAGTAAGTCATTAATCAAACGATTAATTTCTCCAGCCATTAAGGCAAAGTCTGCATCAAGTTTTGCTATAACGTCGTCACTATCGATATCGTCATTTTGTTCTTGTAAGACATCAAAAAACTTTAAACGCTTAATCGCTAGATCGTCACAAAGAATAAACGACATTGCTTCATCCCATTCAAGCGCTAATTTCACTACGTATTTATCAGCGTCTAAATGCGTTTTAATTTCATCGCTATCAAGATCTTGATTTTTAACGCGAACTACCGCACCATCATCGCCTAAGGCATGAAACTCTGCTTCCATACCTAAAGTAAAGTTGTCGCCAATACTTTTCTCGTTTAACCAGTCAGTCATCAATTCATCAGGCGCTTTTTCTGGTGAAACACTTGTTACGGGTAAAGTACCAATAACTTTGCGCAACAAGGCTAATAAATCTTCAGCTTTACCGCGGCTACCTGAATTTACAACAATAAGGTTATGCTCAGCATTAATGTAAGCATGGGTATCGGTAACACGAGAAAACGCCCGAGGAAGTAGTTCAAAAATGATATCTTCTTTAAACTGTTCTCTTTCTTTTTTAGTTGCGCTGCGCGCTTGTTCAACTTCAAGTTGCGCAACTTTTGCTTCAATCATATCTTTTACAACAGGAGCAGGAAGAATTTTCTCTTCTTTTCTTGCGCAAACTAAAAGGTTACCGTTAGCGGCATGAACCGTTGAATGGCCATGTTTACCCAAAGCATTTACCCAACCAAAATGCGATTGCTCTGTTGACCCACAAGGGGTGAATAAATGTTCAGCTAAGTGTTTTTCTAATTGATCTTCTGATAATGCAAAAGGGCGAGTAAATGTGAAAAAGTATAGGTTTTTGAACCACATAGAAGTTTCCTGCGCCGCTGGAACACTAAGTGCACCGGCTGATAAATTTTAAAAGAGCAATATAGTAACTTAAATATCAGCTATTAGCACTCACTTGCAGAGTCTTACCGTTAAGATATCGCAATGAAGAATTTTTTAACGCATATCATTAAATTCAATATCATAGCTAAGACCTTGTCCAACCTCAGAATGTGCGACTATTGTGCCATTCAATGTATCAGTAACTAATTCGTTAATGATATGAGTGCCTAAGCCTGTGCCTCCAGTACCACTTTTGGTGGTATAAAAAGGGTCAAATATTTGTGGCAATTTATTTTGAGGAACACCAACACCATTATCTTGGTAATGCAGATGTAGCCGTTCACCTTTTAGTTTTGCACTTATGGTAATCATGCCATTCTCTATACCATCAAAGCCATGGATAATAGAATTAATTATTAGGTTAGTAAATATTTGTGATATTGCCCCCGCATGGCAATAAATATCAATATTATCAACACAGTTTACGTTAACCGTATGTTTGGTTTTCTTTAATTTTGGCTGCAAAGATTGAATAATTTCATTTAGGTATTGTGCAACGTTAATCTTGCGTGTTTTATTACTTGTTTGATCAACAGCAACTTGTTTATAACTGGTGATCAAATCAGATGCGCGATTAAGATTGTTAAAGAGTAAATGTAAACTTTGGTCAGCATTTTTAGTGAAGTCATCTAATGAACGTTTGGTTAATTTTTGGTTGTCGACATCATTTTTTAATGAATTTAATAAATCTGATAAATAACTGGTTGAGGTAATACTGACACCAATAGGGGTATTAATTTCATGGGATATTTCAGCGGATAATTTTCCTAAAATAGCCATTTTTTCTGCATCAAGTAAACGTTCTTGCGCTTTTTTGAGTTCTAGAATCGAGTTTTTTAATTCTTGATTGGTCTTTGTTAAGGTTTGTTCTGTTTGGCTGCGGCGAATATTTTCTGCTTTTAACTGTTTTTGTTGCTCGATAAGTTCACGCTGTTGTTTATTCATTTCAAGCATGGTGGTACTTAGCGATGACGTTTTTTTAGCGACTTCTTGTTCTAATATTAAATTTTGATCGTCAAGTTTATGATTTGCCATTAATATCTCTTGCTTGGCGGTACTCAGTCGATTTTGATATTGCACCAGCTCATCGAGCAGATTGTTGTAAGCTCTTTGTAAAATGTTCAGCTCGTTATTTTCATAATTCATGGTATGAAGCTTTGATGCTTCGGGATCATCTATATCAAAATGGTTGATTTGTTCAGTAAGTTCATTAAGCGGATTTGTTAATAAGCTGGAAAAGGCGAGAGAAAATAAAATAACTAACGCGGCTGTTTTTACCATCGCATTACCGATTAAAAAATATATACCAACTTCAATACGATCGAAAATCACTTCATTACTTGATAAGAGAACGACGGTCCCCACTTTTGTTGTTCGACCAGAAAACTCAAAGATGAGTTGAAACGAATGGCCAAATAATCCTTCAGAAAAAGAGCTAATGGCAGTAGATTCACTATTTAAGGTTACTTTATCGGGTTGATTAAAAAGTTCACCCTCAGAAAACTCACCTAATTGTGCAATGATTTGGTCATTTTCATCGGTAACAACAATGCCTTTTATCATAGGAATGGCGACTAATCCCACAGCAATATCAACAGCTTGCTGTGTATTTAACTCCCAAACAGCACGTGTTAAACTGCTGCTAAATGTTTTTTCTAAGGTCAGTAACTCACTGTTTATGTGGCTCTTAGTGTTAATGTACTCAGCACCAATTTGCACGCAGGTGACAATAAAGGTTAAAACAAAATAAACCGAGAGCACTCGGGTCAATAGTTTTCGAGAAATGCTTGTTACCTTCATTTTATCTTCTTTATTATGATACCTAGCTTAATTCTAGACATTTTACGGTAGGTTAAAAGTATTTTCTGCTATAAGAATGATTTTTATTCAATATAAGGTGTTTTATCTCTTTTTAAAGGAAATAATTTTTTATTTAAAATTGCTGTGGCTTATACGAAGTCTTTCTTAGCTAAATTTATCAAATTGTCATAAACTTTTAAAAAATAATTCATAATGTCACAAAAATGTCATATAAATTAGGCAGAATATGCGGCAAATAATTAGTTAATTTAAATCGTTCTTAATATAAAAGACTCTGTCACCCAATAAGGTATATATATGAAAATTTCTTACAGCACTCTTGCAGCGGCATTATTATCAACTCTTTCTGTATCAGCGTTTGCTGGTGATGTTGATATCTATGGTAAAGCCAATGTTACAGTTCAGTCATCAGATGACGGTACTGGTACTTACTCTGAAGTTAAAAGTAACGCTTCACGTATAGGTTTTAAAGGTGGTCAAGATTTGGGTAATGGCCTTGAAGTTATTTTTAAAGCAGAGTTTCAAGTCGACCTTGATGGTGATAGTGACAAGGGTGATAGCATTACTGACCGTAATCAATACATTGGCTTGAAAGGTAATTTTGGTGAAGTATTGTTAGGTATTAACGATACCGTATTAAAGCAGTCACAAGGCAAGGTTGACTTATTCAGTGATTTAAACGCAGATATTAAACAGCTCTGGAAAGGTGAGAACCGCATGAGCGACACGGTTACTTATAAATCACCTAAGGTTAACGGTTTTCAACTGGGTGTTACTTATATTGCAGAAGATGAGGTTGATGGACAAGATGGCACCTCAATGGCCCTTTTTTATGGTGATAAAGCGCTTAAAAAATCTAAGATTTATGCTGCTATCGCGGTAGACTCAGAAGTTAAAGGTTATGATGCGGCCCGTTTAACCGTGCAGGGTAAACTCGCTGGCTTTACCTTAGGTGCTATTGTTCACAGACAAGAAAAAGTTTCTGATGGCAGTGATGTCGAAGGTTTCTTGTTTTCAGCAAAATATGGCTTTGATAAAATTACAGTTAAAGGACAAGTACAAACGGCTAATTATGATGGCGGCGATCACCGTTCAGGTATGACCGTTGGCGCGGATTACGCCTTAGCGAAAAGTACTAAACTTTTTGCTTTTTACACGAGTTTTGATCTCGACAATGAAGCTGATCAAGATTACTTAGCGGCAGGCATAGAATACAAGTTTTAATTAATTACCGTATTGTAAAAATAAAAAAAGCGACTTTTGGTCGCTTTTTTTATAACTAGCGATGTAGATGAAGATCAATAAATTAAGCTTTTGGCATAAAGATAAATGAATTAAACTTGTTGTGTGTAATATAAATGTCATAAAAAGTTATCACAATGGTCAATAAGTAAAGTGTAGTTAGACAACGGGAAGTTTACATGAATAGACAAATATTGGTTGTTGAAGATGAAGCGCCGATCAGGGAAATGATTACTTTTGTATTAGAGCAAAATGGTTTTAATGCTATTGAAGCTGAAGATTACGAACAGGCAAAAGCAAAGATTGTTGAGCCTTATCCTGATTTGATTTTATTGGATTGGATGTTGCCAGGAGGCACAGGTGTTAAGCTTGCTAAATCATTAAAACAAAATGAATATACGCGGTCTATTCCTATTATAATGTTAACTGCCCGTGCCGATGAAGACGACAAGGTTAAAGGTTTTGATGCAGGTGTTGATGACTATGTTACTAAGCCATTTTCGCCAAAAGAGCTTATAGCACGTATCAAAGCTGTTATTCGCCGAGTTTCTCCTACCGCGCTAGAAGAAGCCATTGAATTTCATGGAATGAAACTTGACCCCATCGCCCACCGGGTTTCAATTAATGATCGGTCACTTGAGCTTGGACCAACGGAGTTTCGTTTATTACACTTTTTTATGACTCATACCGAGCGAGTCTATAGCCGTGAACAATTACTTGATAATGTTTGGGGGACGAATGTTTATGTGGAAGACCGAACGGTAGATGTTCATATTAGACGATTACGTAAAGCGATTACTGGCGAAGGGCATGAAGATTTTATTCAAACCGTTCGAGGCTCTGGCTACCGATTCTCCGGAAAGCTTAAAACGAGTGTGTAATACATAAGTATGCATTTTATTATTATATATAGGTAAAAACGACTCACTATGTATTTTCGTTTATCCGTAAAAAGTATTATCACGCGTTTACTGACTATATTGTCGGTAAGCGCGTTCTTTGGTTTTTTAATTGGCCAAACTCTCCTCGTACTCTGTATCAGTACCTTGGTTATTTTATGTTGGCATTATCACCATTTATTTAAACTTATTAAGTGGCTGTGGCTAAGTAAGTCACTCTCTCCTCCACAATCTGAAGGTATCTGGGGGAAAATATATGATGGCCTGTACCGACAAATTAGACAGCACCGCCACAAACAAAGACAGTTAAACGAAAGAATTAGAAAATTCAGGGATGGTGCTGAAGCATTACCTGATGCTGCCTTAGTCTTATCTGATGAACTGACTATTTTGTGGGGTAATAAAAAAGCTCAGCGCATTTTAGGCATTCGTTGGCCCAGTGATGTTGGTCAACGTATTGACAACCTCATCCGTTTTCCTGAATTCTCTAAATACCTAGAACTCGGTAATTTTGAACAACCCTGTCATATTATTTCACCCATTAACAGCGAATTACAGTTAGAGCTGCGCTTAATGGCTTATGGAAGTGACCAAGTACTCTTTCTTGCCCGAGACGTCAGTAAAATTAAAAGATTAGAAGAAATGCGGCGTGACTTTGTTGCCAATGTTTCTCATGAGCTCAAAACACCGCTTACCGTGGTGCGTGGTTATGTGGAAATGATACTGACCACTGAACATGCGCTCGAGCCTCATTGGCAAAAAGCTTTTTGCACTATTGAAACTCAAGTATCACGTATGGACCGCTTAGTAGAGCAGTTATTAGTTTTATCGCGTGTAGAAAATCATGCCGATGAAGAAAATAAACAATTTGTTGATATGCCTAAACTAATTAAAACATTGGTCGACGATGCCACTTGGCTCAACCAAGATAAACAACACAAAATTACTGCTGATCTTAATGATGACTTATGGATTGAAGGCATAGATACTGAATTGAAAAGTGCGTGTGTTAACTTAATATCTAATGCTATTGCTTACACGCCTGCCCATGGTTCTGTTCACATTTTATGGCAACGAAGTGGTAATAAGGCTAAGTTTTCCGTTAAAGATAATGGTCCTGGTATTCGTCCTGAACACGTTAACCGGATCACAGAACGATTCTTTAGAGTAGACAAGTCACGTTCTCGTGACACCGGTGGTTCAGGGTTAGGTCTATCAATTGTTAAACATGTTTTACATCACCATAATGCCGAATTAGCCATTGAAAGCGAGTGGGGTAAGGGTAGTGAGTTTATTATTTACTTTGAAGCATTAAATAAAAAATAATCTTCTGAACAGCACCTTATCTACTAGTGAATAAGGTGCTGATAGCGCTTTATTTGCTAAACGTGGCTTATTTACCAAGGTTAACTAACTTCAACACACGCTAAATTTTTATCATTATAATAATTATTGCCGCGGTATTTTTATCCTAATCTTTTATCTGAACATTCACGGCTTTAATGATGAACGCTATTATTTGATGTGTTAATTCTTATTTCGCCGTAAGTTCCAGTAATACTGCTCGTTATAAAGTCGTAGCTAGGGTCTAACTATTCCCCTTTATCTTTGAACGAAGGAGAGAAATTGATTAAATGTTGTTTATATACCCATATATTGATCACTGTAATATAAGTGTCATAAACCTTAAATATAATTGTCACATAAACTTTATATAGTGTTCATAAATTAATTAGCCCCAAACAAATTAATAATAATTTAATGGGACATCACTCTCAGTGGAGAATAACATGGGTTTTAAACGTGCTTTAGGCGTTATAGGTTTAGCAAGCTTGGTGAGTTTCTCATCATTAGCAATGGATAAAGATTTACCTGAATATAAAAAAGTCAGTGGTATTTCAGGTAACTTATCTTCAGTGGGTTCAGATACCTTAGCAAACATGATGACATTCTGGGCTGAAGAGTTTAAGCGCACTTACCCAAATGTGAATATACAAATTCAAGCCGCTGGTTCATCTACTGCGCCACCAGCATTAACAGAGGCCACTTCAAACTTAGGCCCTATGAGCCGTAAGATGAAGTCGCGTGAAATAGAAGCATTCGAAAAGCGTTACGGCTATAAGCCAATGGCTGTTCGTGTTGCTATTGACGCATTAGCGGTATTTGTTCATAAAGATAACCCTATTAAAGGATTACGTATTGATCAAGTTGATGCTATTTTCTCAAATAACCGAAAATGTGGTGCTGATAAAGATGCAGACCGTTGGGGCGACTTAGGTTTAACAGGTGACTGGGAAGCAAAAGACATTCAACTTTATGGTCGTAACTCAGTTTCTGGTACTTACGGTTACTTTAAAAAGAAAGCCCTTTGTAAAGGTGATTTTAAAAACACAGTTAATGAACAACCAGGCTCAGCTTCAGTTGTTCAATCAGTATCTTCTTCACTAAACGGTATTGGATATTCTGGTATCGGTTATACAACTTCAGGTGTTCGTGCTTTAGCTTTGTCTAAAAAAGGTGACAACTATGTTGAAGCTAATATGGCGAATGCTATATCGAAAAAATACCCACTATCTCGTTTCCTATACGTTTATGTAAATAAGCATCCAAACAAGCCATTAGCGCCAATGGATGCTGAATTTTTAACTATGGTACTTTCTAAGTCGGGTCAAAAGATTGTTGAGAAAGATGGTTATATTCCATTACCGAACTCAGTTGTTCAAAAAGAATTGAAAAAATTAGGTATTAAGCTTTAAGAAAAAGCACCAGTACCACTTTGAAAAGGCCTGGCTTATGTCGGGCCTTTTTGTTTCTATTGCACTGGTAAATCCCTAAAGGTTCATCAAAATCATTAGGTGAGGTAAGGCCATTTTCAGTTAATACTTATTTTTAGTTTTTTAGTTTAGTAGCTAGGAGTTAACAGTAATTTTACGTGAGCATTATTGAAGGGGAAAGAGGGGGAATCTTGTTTACTCGATCCTTTTTAACATTAGGGTTAAGCCAGTCTATGAATAAAATATCACGGGATTATCAAGCCCAAAGAAGTATTGATAAGTGGGCTAATAATACCGTGTAGATTAAGTTACTATTCAACAGATTAACGAGAAATATCAATCATTAAATCGTCAGCAAGATCTTCTAATGCATTTATTAAGCTTGGTGTTTGTTCTTTATTAACCGCTAAGGTTATTTTTGCTTTAAATAGTGGCTGGCCAGTATGTGGCGCATTATCTTGCTCGCTGACAAGCTTTATCATGTTACCGCCTTGATGGTGAATAACCGCAGATATTTCTTCTACAATACCTTCTCGATCGTTTGCTGTTAGCTCTAAAACTACCGGTGACTCATCGTTAATTTGGCTAGGGGTAGTCTTTTCGATAATGACTTTAAAACCGTCCAGTGTCGTAATTGCACGAGTTAGGGCTTCACATTGAGCTTGCGCTACCGCTATTTCAAGTACACCAGCAAAACAGCCGGACAAATGATGCAAACTACTGGTTTGCCAGTTACCTTGGTGTTGTTTAATGACTTTGGATAAGGTTTCGACTAAACCAGGACGGTCTTTGGTAATAAATGAAATAACTAAGTGATTCATAATGTTCCTCTATAAAGCAAGGCGATTGCCATCATATTAAGCAAGGCGTGATAATTGTGAAAGTTCTTTATGTAACTGGCTTTCATCACCTAAATTTAATTCAACTAACCGTCTTAAATGGGTCACACTGTCAATATCGATAGCATTACATTGCAAGCCTACTTCACACTGTAAGCCTAGCTTGTCATTTTCTTCATGAACGACAGCAATATGCATTTCAACGATCGATTCGCCATTAACTAAGTCAAAATGTAATAAGCCTAACTTACCTTTTAATGACTTTTCAGCTTTAGGCATAGTGACCAAAGCGCCATTAAGTGAAATGTCGTGGATAGTAACTGGATAATTCTGCTGTTCAACCTCTAATATCGCATTGATTGAAAACAAAACTCGCGTGAATTGACGTCTATTTTCCATTGCTTAAGTTCAAATTATAAATGGGTATCTTTAGCATAGCTCCCTTTTAGCAAAAAGGCACTTTATTCGTGTGGATTTTTATAAAACCACAAAAATAAAGTGCCGATAACTATTTAATAACTAATAGGTAATTTAAAAATTATCTATTAACTTTAGCTTAGCCAATTTTTTTGTATCTAATTCTGTGAGGCTCAGTAGCTGCAGGGCCCAATGTTTTCTTTAACCAAGCTTCATAGTCAGTAAAATTACCTTCATAGAAGTTAATTTTACCTTCATCACGGTAATCTAAAATGTGAGTTGCAATGCGATCAAGGAACCAACGGTCATGCGAGATAACCATGGCACAACCGGGGAACTCTAACAACGCTTCTTCAAGCGCACGTAAGGTTTCAACATCAAGATCGTTGGTTGGTTCATCAAGAAGTAATACGTTACCGCCGGTTTGCACTAGTTTAGCTAAATGAACTCGGTTACGTTCACCACCCGACAACTCACCGATGATCTTTTGTTGATCGTTACCTTTAAAGTTAAAACGGCTGACATAAGCACGGCTTGGAATTTCAAAATTACCAATTTGTAATATCTCATGGCCTTGAGATATTTCTTGGTAGACGGTTTTACTATTGTCCATGTCATCACGGAACTGATCTACACTGGCAAGTTTAACCGTATCACCTAGCTCTACATTACCCGAGTCTGGTTTTTCTGCGCCTGACATTATTTTAAACAATGTTGACTTACCTGCGCCGTTTGGTCCGATAATGCCAACAATAGCACCTTTTGGCACACTAAAACTTAAGTCATCAATGAGCACTCTGTCACCAAAAGATTTTGTTAAGTTATTAACATCTAAAACCTTATCCCCTAGACGAGGTCCAGGTGGAATGTAAAGTTCGTTGGTTTCATTACGTTTTTGATGATCTTGACTATTAAGCTCTTCAAAGCGCGCCATACGGGCTTTACTTTTTGATTGACGAGCTTTTGGATTTGAACGCACCCATTCAAGTTCTTGCTTAATGGTTTTTTGTAGTGCACTTTCACCTTTACTTTCTTGTGCAAGACGTGCGTCTTTTTGTTCTAGCCATGAAGAATAGTTACCTTCATAAGGAATACCGTGCCCTCTATCAAGCTCTAGAATCCAACCCGCTACATTATCAAGGAAGTATCTATCATGGGTAATTGCTACCACAGTGCCTGGGTAATCGTGTAAGAATCGCTCTAACCAAGCAACAGACTCAGCATCTAAATGGTTAGTTGGTTCATCAAGTAATAACATGTCTGGTTTTTCGAGCAATAAACGACAAAGCGCGACACGACGGCGTTCACCACCACTTAGTACCGCGATTTTTTGATCCCATTCAGGTAAGCGTAAAGCATCAGCCGCACGTTCTAAAACGTTATCAAGATTATGACCATCTTGCGCATTAATAATATCTTCTAAATCGCCTTGTTCTTTGGCTAAGGCATCAAAATCAGCGCCTTCTTCTGCATATTCGTTATAGACTTGGTCTAAACGAGCCATAGCATTTTTAACTTCAGCAACCCCTTCTTCAACAGCTTCACGCACTGTTTGGCTTTCATCAAGTTGAGGCTCTTGCGGTAAGTAACCAATTTTTGTACCGGCTAAAGACGTTGCTTCACCTTCAAAATCTTTATCAACACCTGCCATAATTCGAAGCAGCGTTGATTTACCTGAACCGTTTAAACCTAAAACACCAATTTTAACGCCAGGGAAAAATGAAAGACTAATATCTTTAAGTATTGTTCTTTTAGGTGGAACCACTTTTGATACGCGGTTCATCGACATGATAAATTTATCTGGTAATGGTTGTGCCATGAAAAACCTTATTATTTGAAGGAAAAATTAACTTGTCGATATTTTAGGTTAAAGGGGCTGGGCAAGCAAATGTGTTTGAATCGTTTTAGCGCTGGTGTTTAAAAAAAAAGCGGTTTGTAGATGATAAACTGGTTTTAAAAGAGAGCTTCTAAAACCAGTTATTCGATCTCACCGGTTATACACTTAATAATATGAATTAAAAAATCAGGTTAAACATGTACTTTTAATTGCTCAACGATAGCGATAAAGGTGGGTCTTTTAAACGTATCGGCTTGCATACAACGCTCTTTTATTATCAACAGCGCTTGGTATTGCGCAGTGTTTTCTAAATGAACAGACAAAGGCAATAAATCATCTAATAAACAGCCTAAAGCTCTCACTTCTATCGCTTGCATTGCTTTTTGTTGTGTTGCAGGCAAAACCTTTAAGTTAGAAGCGGCGCCAAAATCACCAAACAGCATATTTGCGTTTTCATCGACCATAGTATTATGAGCATAGATATCACCATGGCTGACTTTATTTTCATGTAAATGACGTAAAGTATCAGCCATGCTAAGGACTATTTTTATTATCTGACTTGTTGTTAATGTGGCAGACTTAGGAAAAGTATCACGAGTACAGCTTGTTAACGAAGGGGGTAAACCTAAGTTATAAAAACGCTGAGGAATTAACTCCATAATTAAAGCAAGTTGCTCTTTCGACATGATTTTAGCAATGACTTTGATTAAGTTTTTATGTTCACCGGCTTGCAAGCAATTATTTAGTTCATCAATAGGGTAACCATCACTGGTTATTTCACCTTTAAAAATCTTTACTGCTATATCGTCATCTGAATCAATGGTGATAGGTTTAGTTAACCATGTTGCTTGATGAATTATCCCTGATGCGCCTTCACCTAATTTTTGTTTTAGTTGAAAGTCTTGCTGTGAAACACTTGTCATCTGATCAATCACTGGTTGAACACTGCGCGTTAACTTATTACCCGAAAAAGCTAGCCACGCCAATTTAGGTAGTTGAAAGAGCCAATCGGGAAGTGTGACTAATTGATTAGCCGAAAGACGTATTAATTCTAAATTTTTACAGTTCTGCATACTATCGGGCAGTTGCTGTAATTGATTGCCAGCCAATGCTAATTTTTGTAAACGGCTTAGCTTGCCGACTGAATGGGGTAGTGCTGATATTTTATTATCAGTTAATATCAACCAACGTGTTCCTGTTGGCAGCACGTCTTCATCTACTCGGCTTAATTGATTACCCTTGAAACTGATCATTTCTAGTTGTGGGCAAGCCGCTAAGACTTCAGGAATACTTTTAAAGTTATTATTAGTTAAAAATAATATCTTTAACTTCTTCATTGAAGAAAACTCACAGGGTAAAGCCGTTAATTTGTTATTTGCTAAGTCTAATACTTCAAGAGAGTTTGCTAATGAAAAGATTTTTTGCGGAAATTCAGTTAAATTCTCACTGAGGGTTAAATGCGTTATATCTGAATATTTACCTGAATTGAGCTGGGCTAATGTTTGCAAGATAAAGCCTAATAGGGCGCTAAAATTTGCCGCTATTTTACCGTTAAACTGAACTAAGCTAAAGTGCTTTAATATTTTTGGCGCTAAAATTTGCCGTTAAACTGAAATAAGCTAAAGCGCTTTAATATTTTTGGCGTAAATTGGCTGTCCTTATGCGAGTATGAATGATTGTTTCCTGTTTGGTTAACGTTAAAGCGATTATTGTCATAATGACTTAACTCCTTTATTAACCTTAGTTTACTCATTTACCTTTCGATAAAATAAGAGTCGCCATGTATAAAATACAAAAAACAATGATTATTACCAGTGTCGTGATAGCTTTTTTCGTTGGTGTTTCAGCGAACGCACAGCATTACCAACAAGATATCGATAAAAATAGTATTGTAACGTTTAAACAGGTTATGCAGGCATTGTTATCTGACACCAAGATGATCACACAAGGAATTATTTTAGAAGACTTTAGCCTTGTTGAAAGTGCAGCACAGGGGATTATTAATCACCCAAAACCGGCAATGTCGCAACGGAAAAAATTGATGAGAGCCTTAGGATCAAAAGTCGCTACATTTAAAGGTTTTGACAAAGTTGTTCATGGTGGCGCTATCAAAATTAAGCAAGCGGCCAAAGAAAAAAATATGGTTGTTATTGTCGCTGAATATCAAAAATTAATACTGGGTTGTCAATCTTGCCATAGCACTTTTAAAGCTTCACTGACGATAGCTTTGCAATAGTGAGTGCTAGCTTTTACCTGAGTAGATATTACTTTTTAATGATATTTATAAGTGAATAACCTAAATCAGCTTTTTGTTTGAAATGAATATTGCAATATAGAAACTGACAGTCAATAATTCCCTTTCAATTCTATTTTTCAATTAGTCGCTTATTTTGTCTTACTTAGATTTCAATATTGATAATAGCTTTTCTTCACAGTTACCTGAAGATTTAGAAGAGTCTATTTTTCCGCACCAAGTTCATGCCGCTGCTTTTTCTTGGGTATCGCCTAAAAGAACGTCAAATCCACAGTTGGTTACGACTAGTCGTGATGTTGCCTCAATATTAGGGTTAAGCGAAGAGCAGCTTAAAAGTGATGAATTTTTACAGTTGTTCACGGGGAATGTCGTGCCTGAAGAATTTGCCCCTTATGCGATGTGTTATGGCGGACACCAGTTTGGCCATTGGGCTGGACAATTAGGTGATGGCCGCGCCATTAACTTAGCTGAAGTAAACACCCCCTTAGATGGCCATAAAGTTCTCCAGCTAAAAGGTGCAGGACCAACACCGTTTTCACGAACGGCTGACGGCTTAGCGGTATTACGTTCATCGGTACGAGAGTTCTTATGTTCAGAAGCGATGTTTCATTTAGGTATTCCTACCACCCGAGCACTGAGTTTATCGTTAACCGGTGACAGTGTCGTTCGGGATATGTTTTATAACGGTAATGCGAAAGCTGAATTAGGCGCTGTTGTCTGTCGAGTGTCATCGTCATTTATGCGTTTTGGAAGTATTGAGCTACCGGCTTACCGTAAAGATAAGGCTTTGTTAAAGCAGCTCGTTGATTATTCGATAAAACGAGATTTTCCGCATTTATTAAATGACCACGAAAATGACTCGGTACAAGGTTACTTAGCTTGGTTTGATGAAATTGCCCAACGCACTTGTCGATTGATGGTGCATTGGATGCGGGTTGGTTTTGTTCATGGCGTAATGAATACCGACAATATGTCATTAATCGGTGAAACGATTGATTATGGTCCTTATGGTTGGATTGATAATTTTGATTTGTCTTGGACACCAAATACCACAGATGCCCAAGGTAAGCGTTACAGCTTCGGCAAACAGGGTGAAATTTCACAATGGAATTTATTTCAATTAGCGAACGCTATCTATCCATTGATAGAAGAATCTAAGCCACTAGAGGTGATATTAAATAATTACAGTAAAACGTATCAACAACAGTGGCATGAAATGATGTCGAATAAACTGGGTATTACGGCTGAAGATATAAACCATAAAGCGGACACAGCATTGTTTTTAGCACTTGAAACCTTGTTGGGTGATATAGAAACAGACATGACTATTTTTTATCGTTTACTGGCTGATTTTAGTTACGACAAAAAAGTTAAAGCAAATAACGTCAATCATTTTGCCGATTGTTTCTATCTAGACGAGCAGTTAACGCCACAGCATCAAGCACGTTTTTCTTCTTGGCTAGAAAGCTACGCTAATCGAATTCAGCACGACGAAAAAACAGCAGCACAAAGAAAAGCGGCGATGAATAAGGTGAACCCTAAATATGTATTGCGTAATTATTTAGCACAACAAGCCATTGAGCTTGCAGAGCAAGGTGATTTTAGTAAATTACATGAATTACAAAAGGTTCTGGAAAAACCTTATGATGAACAAGTTGAGTTTCATCATTACAGTGAGAAACGTCCTGAATGGGCGAGAAATAAGGCGGGTTGTTCGATGTTATCGTGCAGCTCTTAAAGCGTTGTTGAATAACGCTTAAAACTAAAACCTTACCGACCTGTGTTTTTCACGAGGTCGAGTAAGGTCAATATTGCTGGCGTAGAGACTTTATCAAAGCCATTAACTTAAAAGTTAAGCGACAACGGCTAAGCGTTTATCGCGCTACTTGGTACACTGGTTGGGCTAATATGTTCAATAGGATAACAGCCTAATATTTTAATGAAATTGGTAATTGAGGTTATTTCATTAATTGCCTCTTGCAGTACAGCACTCTTCAAATTGGCTTCAACATCAATATAAAACATTTCTTCCCATGGTCTCCCTTGAATAGGTCTAGATTCAAGTTTACACATGTTGATACCTTTTGCTTTTAAAATAATAAGACAATCAACTAAGGCACCTGCTTTTTGTCCTGTTGCCAAAATCAATGCCGTTTTAGCCGGGATTTGTTCAGCGACATCAATAGGTTTACGAGCGACTAAAATAAAGCGACTGTGATTTTCTGCTTGGTTAGCAATCGACTTTTCTAAAGCATGAAGCTTGTAGAGATGACCACCTTCTTCACTGCCAATAACGGCGACTGTAGGGTCTTGCAACTCATACGCTTGGGCCATTGCATCAGCGGTACTGTCACAATATTCGATGCGAATGTTTTTTTGTTTGTCGAGAAAATTACTGCACTGAGTAAAGGGTTGTCCGTGCGCGTAAATCGTTTTTATTTTGCTGAGTTGGGTATTTACTGCGGTTAATAAGCAGTGCTCAATAGGCTGAGTTATCTCACCAACAATTGACAAGTTAGTGTGTTGCAGGGCGTCATAAACTTCGTTAATACTACCTGAACTGGTATTTTCAATGGGCAGCATACCGTAATCTACATGGCCAGATTCGACTTGTTGCATAATTTCTTTGAAACTTTGGCAACCGTATTCATTGATTTTTGCTGCACGGCGTGAAAAATATCTATGACTGGCTAAATAGCTATAAGAGCCCTTATTACCTAGAAAAGCGACGCTAACCGTAGGCACTTGGATATTGGGGTTGGCCAATGTTTGTAAGTAGGCTTGTTGATTTAATACTGAATCTTCAATAATTGTTTGATAAACGCTGGTAACATAGTGAGCGTCTAAACCAAGCACTTTACCTTGGTTAATTAAACGTATTAATAATTCTTGCTCGCGTTGTTGATCGCGAACGGGGCGTATCTGATGCGCTTTACTTTTTGCAACACTGAGAGTGAGAGAACGGCGTTGAGCAAATAACTCTAATAATTGCTGGTCAAGTTTGGTTATTTTTTCACGAATTTTATTCAGATCTAAATCTTCACTCACAGTACTTCCACCCTATATATTATTTTCGAAAATGGTTAAAAAGAAAGAATCCTGATGTTTTAGTAAAGGAAAGTCATGAAGGCGACTAAAACAAGCTATTAGCTAGGATATATAGCATTACTTTAGCGAGGGCGAAGAAATTGTTCAAGCCTTTATTGCTAAAGGCTTGTATTAAAAAAATCTATAATAGAAATAGATTTTTAGCTTTGCGGAAAACATTGCCAAATAATGGCAAAAGAAGACACGGTTGCTACTCCCCAGACAATTGAGCGCAGTAGTCCAATATTGAATAAATATAATAAGTTGTAAGCCACTCGAGCGACAACGTGGGTAATTGCTAAGAAGGTTACACTGTCGGTTATTGTATTTGTGGTTATTGCGAGTAAAACCGCAGGGACAAAAATAATCAGTGATTCAAAAGCATTTTGGTGAGCGGCGAGTGCACGGGCTCCAAAGCCAGTTAGTTTTGCTTGTTGCGCACGCGGGTGGTTATTGTCATAACCATCGAGTTTACTCATAGCTATTGCGACAGGGGCTTTAGCTAAATAAGGCAATAGAGTGGCTGCAAATAAACACCAGATAAGAATCGTCATACTTTTCCTCTTTTTATATTGTAGATATTAATTTTAATGTTGAAAATTTAGCTTAATAGCTCAGTAATGTCAGTGTATATTTTGTCTCACCCGGTAAGAAAGGTGAGGGCTTTCCTTGTACCCAATCATCATGACCTAAACCATAATAAGGGCTCCACGGGTGGCCAGACTGGCTGGTTGGCATATGTAATATTCCTGAGGCCTCATGACCCGGTGAAACCACCATACGCTGAGAGGCACCAAAAGACTTTCCTTGGACACGAGGCATATAGCTATCGCCAGCAAGAGGTATTGGCAGCATATCTAACCAACGACCAATAAAGGGTATAGCGTTACTAAGTGGGTGTTGTATTTTACTGGTGTTTTGTTGCCCCCAAGTCGCTTTAGCCAATGGTTGGTCTTGGGTCATATCCGTTAAGGTGGTAGAGAGTGCTCGCTCAAAAACTTTTTGCCAGTTATCTTCGGGCAACCATAAAAAGTTGCTTGGTTGTTCATTAATCATTTGCCAAAGCGGTGTTTCTACTTGGTGGCGAATGGTGTGAAAAGAGTAGCCATTATCTAAGTGAGTTAAGTTTTCGTTGAGTAGGCTAAAAACATCATTACGCACATTCAAGCGAAAATTATTAACAAGGCGATAAGCAACCGAGTCTGTGCATGCACATAAATTATCAGTATTAAGGGTTTCTTTCACTGCTTGCCAACGCGGATGATTGATAATTGCGTCTGGTGTTAGTACTTTATCAATTAAAAATTTCTGCCAGCGTTTTAAAAAAATGGCGCGGTCATCCAGCGCAATATCAAGTAAGTTTTGTTCTGAAAATATCTCTTTTGCAAGCAATCCCTCTCTGATTTGTTGTGCCCTTGCACCAAGTGCATAACCGCCGTTGCCTAATTTTTCTAACATTTCCCCGCCAACCACACGAGCATTTGCGGTCCATAAACGATTATTTTGCGGATTTTTAATTTTAGGATACAGATCCGCTTTTAAATATCCCTGCCAATGATTGATACCGTCACCCCAATGTGTAGGCGTTTCGCCAAACGAGGAAGACTTTTTTGGAATAGGCCCCATGATTGTCCAGCCAATATTTCCCGCTTTATCTCCGACAACTAGATTTTGTGCCGGAATACCTGCATGGTTAGCAATGTTAAATGCCTCATCAACGCTAGTGGCTAATTCGAGTTGAGTTTGGTGCAGATTTACGGCTTGTACATCATGAGCAACCCAGCGATAAGCTAATAATTGTTGGCTGTTGTTCGTTCCTATAACTGGCCCCCAAATTGTTTCTTTGACTATGATTTCCTGCGCGTCTTGACCTTTTACCGCAATAACATGTTTATGCTCAGTAAAGTCTTGATAGCCTGCAGGTGTTAAGTATTGGCTCTTATCTGCATTGGTATCTAAAATAATTATATCGCTCCAATCGCCGTAACTATTAGTAAACCCCCATGCAATATTACCGTTACTGCCAGCAATGATATTAGGTGTTCCCGGGAGGGTCAGTCCTGTTACTTTGATGGCTTTATTGTTATCGCTTTGATATTCAAAGGTTGCCCGAAACCAAGTGTTTGGTACGCGTATTCCTAAATGCATATCGTTAGCAACAATAGCACTTCCTGTTTTACTTATTTCCCCCGATACCGCCCAGTTGTTTGAACCTGGGAACTCCTCACCTTGATACCTTTGCTCAGGTACATCTGTTACTAAATTTTGCACCGTATTAGCAGCTAAAGCATCTTGTTCAGATGAGGCTGAAGGCCATGCACGTGTTGGCATTTTACTTGATGGATATTGACTACCATCAATGGCTGCATCCCAGATACTGCCTTTAGGATTCAAAAATTTAAAGACATCTTCACCTAAGGTGTTTTTTATATTTCCTAAGGTTCTTTCACGGTCACCTGCCGCATATTGCAAGTCCATGTACATACTTAATACGGTTAATATGGTGTCTTCTTCTTGCCAAGAAACGGGAGCTTGTTGAAGTAATAAATATTCAAAAGGAGGTGAACTTAAATTATTTATGCCCTGATTCACACCACGGGTATAGGCTTTTAATAAGGCTAAATCTTTTTCAGGAAGTTGTGCAACTATGGCTCTAGCACGCTCACGAAAACGATGACGGCGGATCTCTTTATCATGTGGCAAGGCTTTTTCGCCAAATAAGCTGGCGAGTTCACCTGCTGAATTACGGCGCAGTAAGTCCATCTGAAAAAAACGTTCTTGGGCATGTATAAACCCTGTGGCGACTGCAACATCGTTACGTTTCTTCGCTTTTATGGTGACAATACCCTGACTATCGCGCTCAACAATGGCCGTATCACTCAAGCCAAGTAATGTTCGCTTTCCTTCAAGTACCGGTAACGCGCTATCAATTTGGCTGTAAATCCAAGTACCTAAACTTGTAACAACTAAAAATAAGATCAGCAAGAAACCAATTAATATATGTTTAAATCTATTCATAATGTGGTGTATTTAGGATATTTAGACGTGCTAGATTACCTTATTATTTATAAAGTTAACATTTAATGATAGAAGATTATTATCGGTTTATGTACAAAGAAAAGCCGAGCTACTTTTTTATTGCTATTTTTCCCGATAGAATAGCAACAATTACTATTGATAAACCTAATTAAGGAGTTTGTATGGCATCTTTACAAGATCAGCTATTAAAAGCAGGCTTAACGACTAAGCAAAAAGCGCGACAAGCAAATACAAGCCAGCGTAAATCAAATAAACAAAAACGCAGTGGCGTAGCAAAAGACGAAAGTTTACAAGAACAAGTAAAGCAAGACTTAGCTAAAGCTCAAAAAGAAAAATTGGCGAAAGACACCGCGCTCAATGAAGAAAAAAAGCAACAACTCGCCAACAAAGAAAAAATGCTACGCATCCAACAAATACTCGAACACCATCAAATAAAAAATGTTAGTGGTGAAACAGAATATAATTACACCTTTAACAGTAAAATTAAAAAGTTATTTGTTAACGCGGTTACCCATAGAGCTTTAGTTAATGGACGATTAGCGGTTTGTGGGTTAACCGAACAGAGTTATTTAGTGACAGCTGAAACCGCAGCAAAAGTAGCGACTTTAGATGCTAGTGTTATTTTAGTACAAAATGATAAAGTGGAAAGTGATTTAGTTGAAGCTGACGATCCTTATGCCGATTATCAAATTCCTGACGATATGATGTGGTAGATAGCCATTTGCGCGAAATGAAAGCAGTGTTAACCAAGTAGTTATGTTAAACTCGCGCAAAATTAGGGTGGCTGTTTTTAGACAGTCTAGTGTTTTTTTTTAAATAAAGAGAAGTTGATTTATGTTTATTGTTCGCTGGATTATTGGTCGTATTATCTTATTGTTAAATTTTGTTTTTTCACCGAGCGGCCCAAAAAGAACAACTCAATTGCAAGCTGAAATAGATACAAGCACACAACACTTGAGCTTATATCAATTACCCGCTTGTCCTTTTTGTGTGAAAGTTCGTCGTTCTATAAAACGCGATGGTTTAAATATCGAATTACGTAATATTAATCAAAATGAGAATTATCGTGAAGAGTTAATCAAAGAAGGTGGAAAACGTACGGTACCTTGTTTGAAAATCACTGATGAAAACCAAAAGGTTACTTGGTTATATGAATCTTCTGCTGTGGTTGATTATTTACATCAATTTGCCCGTTAATTGATAGAACAGTAATATTATTTTATAAATAATGAAGTATTTCTCTATTTCTCGGGTCTATTGGTTTATCGTTAGTTAATTAATAACCTGAGAAGTCGCTTTATGTTAATTAAATCTCTTGGAAAATCTGCACTAAAAGAACATCAAGTTACCAACGAAAGTGTTTACTTAAAGCGTAGGCAGCTTATTAAGCAAATGGGTTTCTTCGGTGCCGGTACTTTATTATCTTCAACTATATCTAGTACTGTAAACGCCCAAGGTTTAGATTTTTTTTCATCAGAACCAGAAAACACCTTTCAACGTTATCCTTTAAAGTTCACGGCTGACGCTACTAATAATACTGAAGTGCTGACACCTGAAGCTAAGGTAACCAGCCATAATAATTTTTATGAATTTGGTATAGGTAAAAACGATCCCGTTAATAATGCGCAAAACTTCAATATTAAACCTTGGCAGCTCACGATAAGTGGTGAGTGTGATAAGCCTTATACTTTAGATTTAGATGATTTAACGAAAAGTTTTGCCCTTGAAGAGCGTATTTATCGGCTGCGATGTGTAGAAGCTTGGTCAATGGTTATCCCATGGGTTGGCTTTGAATTATCAAAACTATTAAAAAAGGCACAGCCGAACTCTCGGGCTAAGTATATTGCTTTTGAAACCTTACACGACCCAGAACAAATGCCAGGACAAGCAAGTAGACGGATGGGCGGCGGTATTGATTACCCTTATGTGGAAGGGTTACGTATTGATGAGGCGATGAACCCACTTACCTTAATGAGTGTCGGTCTCTATGGCAAAACATTACCAGCACAAAATGGTGCGCCAATCCGTTTAGTGGTGCCATGGAAATATGGTTTTAAAAGTATTAAATCGATTGTTGCAATAAAATTTGTTGAACATCCTCCTGCGTCAACATGGAATATTTTAGCCCCTAACGAATACGGCTTTTATGCCAATGTTAATCCTGACGTTGACCATCCAAGGTGGAGTCAAGCCAGTGAACGAAGATTAACTTCTGGCGGATTGTTTGCGCGTAACCGTATCGATACTTTGCCTTTTAATGGCTACGGTGAGGAAGTTGCCGATCTATATAGAAACCTTGATTTACGGAAAAACTTTTAAAAATAGCGACAGGGTAAAATCGTGAGTAGGGGCTTTATTGCCCCACTAATCTGTAGTAATAACTTGAGTCGTATCATCTCTATGAAGTATAAAGTTATTTTGTTTAAAGTTTTTGTCCACCTCGCGGCTTTTTTACCGCTAGCCAATGCTTATTATCTGGCTTTTACTGATCAACTAGGCGCTGATCCAGTTGAGGCCATTATTCATTTTACCGGTATTGGTGCGTTTAATTTATTGTTGTTAAGTTTAATGATAACGCCTTTAAGTAAGCGTTTTAAAATATCAATATTATTAAAAGTTCGCCGTTTAGTAGGCTTATATAGCTTTACTTATGCTTTCCTACATTTAACCAATTTCCTAGTGTTTGAAGTGCAGTTTGATTGGTCACTATTTGTGAGTGAAATACTTGAACGACCTTATATTACTATTGGTATGGCGGGGTTATTGATTTTGTTAACGCTTGCGATAACATCAATTTCGTTATTAAGAAAAAAAATGGGTAAAAATTGGCAAAAGCTCCATAATTGGGTTTACTTAGCTGTTGTTCTTGTTGGGATTCATTTTTATTGGTCGGTAAAGTCTGAAATCATAGAACCGAGTATTTATCTTTTTATTACTTTTCTTCTTTTAGCACTTCGTTTTAAAAAACTAAATAAGTGGATAAAAAAAGACTAGCCAAAAGCACCGGCTAGTCTTAACTTATTTATTATTTATAAAGTAATGACTATAAGTAAGTTTATGGATTTGCTTGCAATGTTAACGTCATACCTGAAGCTGTACTATAGCCAAATATATCTATATACCATGTACCTGCAGCAGGGTTTGTAAAGCTACAGCTTTCATTGTTACCATTTTTATAAGGTCGACAATCATAGGCAGAAGCTGTTGATTGTGCTCCTCGGCGAATATATAAGTCAGCATCACCTGACCCTCCTGAAAGGCTAATAGTCAGATCGGCATAACCTGCAGGTAAAACTTGAGTAAAGCGCTTCCACTGTCCTTTTGATACAGCAACATTCGACTCTGAACCATTAAGCGCAGGATTTCCTGTAGCAGCTTCTGTAAAACTACCTGTTAAGCTAACTCCCGAAAATGCTGAATAGGCTTTGACTCGAACATAATATGTTCCACCCGTTGATGTACCTGCACAAGACTCTACATTTCCGCCTTTATAAGGACGACAGTCATAGCTTGAATCGGTAGGTGCTGAACCAAACTTAACATACATATCAGCATCACCAGAACCACCCGTTGTTAAAAAGCTGATATCTGTTGCGCCCGATGGAACTTCCATCGTGTAAACAACGTCTGCATTTGTTGACGCACTTAGGTTCGTGGCAGCAACACCATTGGTTAATACATTACCCGTTGGAGGTGTTCCTGTTGTCGGACAAGCACCAACACCTACAGCACACCAAGCCGTTTCTACTGCTGTTTTTTCGGTAGCACCATATAAATCTTGTGCGGCTTGAGCTGTTGCCGCTCTTGCACCCGCAAAATTAGTATTTTGATTCATGTAGGTAACAAGTGCACGATAGAAAATCTTTTCGGCCTTTGCCATACCTATACTGGGTACTTGTGCCGTTGATTTGTTGCGCGGATGAGTACCACCGTCTACCAACAAAACATAAGCTAAATTAGCAATACCTGAGTTACCGTGAACACCACCTTGGTCATTACTATTACTTGGGTTACTTACAAAAGGAATGCGCTCTGGGTACCAATCTTTTGAGTAATTATCTTGAGTTGGATTATCCATGTAACGTAAGGCCTGACCTTGAGTGTTATATAAACCATCTCCCAATAACCATGAAGAACTTGTTGTGCCATTACGGTAAGCTTCGGCTGAGATACCAAGAATATCTGACCAAGCTTCGTTTAAGGCGCCTGATGCATTGGCATAAATTAGGTTTGCCGTTTTATCTGTGACACCGTGTGTTAATTCATGACCTATGATATCAAAGTCACTGGTAAAGTCGTTCATGCCACTAGATGCTTGACCATACATCATTTGTGAGCCCGTCCAATAAGCGTTGACTACACCTAAATCAACACTAGATACGAGTGTCATTCCATTGTTATCAAGGCTGTCGCGACCAAATTTACTTTGATAATAGTCATATACTTTTGACGCGCCATCATGTGCACGTTGTGCTGCGGCGTTACTGCCACAACTTTGTGTGTTAGTACATAACAAAGTACCTGGAGCCGAGTTTGCCGAACCGCCATTAAGCGTGTATGTCCGCCAATTTTTAGCAGAATGTACTTGTGGCTCTCTCGCTAAGATTTCAGAAGTATTCACATCAAAGTATATAAAATCACGACCAAAGTCTTCACCGCCATTATCCCATGATACTTCTAGTCTATAAGCGAGTTTAGTTTCTTCTGAAAGTGGTAGGTACACGTAAGCAAGCTCAGGAATATTTAACACGTCTCCAACACTTTCAGCAGCAACCAGTGCTTGTGCAGAGTCATTGCTTAATGCACTAGCGTTGTTCATTACTGAAAACGAAGGTAATGAATTAGTGGCTAATTTACCCGTAACTTTATAAACGCTACTTGCACTGTTACTTGCGTTAAAAGTATTTATTGGCGAATTAGTATGCATAATCATACTTGTACCATAAACTTTAATACCGTTAATCGTTTGATCAAAGTGAGTATGGCTTTTACCTAATTCATCAGTCCATTGGCGTCGAACTTTAAATTTTTCATTACCAACTGAGCCGTATGAGCTTTGATTTGAAATGATGTTTTGAAAGGCTTGTTCTGCAGGGTTTTTGATTACCAGTGGGTAATTTCCAAGCACTGGACTTGGGCTTGTTGGTGCCATAACCGGTGTTCCGGTGTTTGTTTCTTGTTGCAGTGAACTGGCGCTCATTTCAACAGCTGTTGCGTTCATTGTTGCAGCGGTAAGTGCTGCGCCAATAAGGAATGAAAGTTGAGAAATCTTATTATTTTGCATTAAGTGTTCCTAATTTTACTTAATTTATACTTGCATTAAAAGCCAAGTGATATTTTTATTTTCCTCCCTCATTCCTTTGATTAATTTGTCCTCCAATGGCCTTGAGGATTTTTTAGCCAGTCTTTGCTGACAAATCAACCGTAACATTGATTTAACATCTTTAGCAACAAATTGATCTATTATTAATATTTGATTAACAACTATATCAATAAATTATTGTTTAAAAAAATTTATGCGAAGTGATATTTGTGAAATAGGCAATGATTTATATAAGGAAAAATAAATAAAGATTCGAGAAAATAATAAAAGTATCTAACAAATTAATAAGGTATTAACGCGTTCGTTAATTAATAAAGGTTAGCGTGTTGGGTAGGCTATTGTTTAACGTTACAAAGGTAACCTTAGGTTGTTCTTGGTTATTAGGTACTATGCCTTCAACAAGCGCGACAATGGTTGTTGATGGTGCATTAGCACTTCTAGACGTTACGACGACAGAAACGAGTTTTCGCCACTGGCAACCAACAAATCCACAAATATCACCAAGCTCGAGTTGCTGGTAAGTTATTTGAAAGTTAGTGATAGATTTATCAGCAAGGTAATGAATTATTTTTTTATCTGCTTTTACCGCGTCAATTGCAATAGAATTAGCTTGGCAGTGATTTGAAATCGATAAAAGAAGCATCAATATTATAATTTTTGCCATTGATAACCTTTCCTTTATCGATTTTTGAGCAAACTGACTATTAAGAGCGAGCCGTTACTTCTAATAAATGATAACCAAATTGCGTTTTTACTGGTCCTTGAACTGTGTTTAAATCAGCAGTGAAAACCACTTCATCAAATTCTGGTACCATTTGACCACGGCCAAATGATCCTAAATCTCCACCTTGCATTTTTGAAGGACAGTTTGAGTGCTCCTGCGCTACAACCGCAAAATCTGCTCCATCTTCGATTTGTGCTTTAAGCGTTAAACATTGCTCTTCTGTATCTACTAATAAATGACGTGCTGATGCTTGTGACATGTTGCTTCCTATATGATGGTGTAAATTAATCCTCTAACTTTACCGTATCTTTAGAAAAAATTAAAGAAATCGATGGATTGAATTAATATTCATCAACTTTATACTCGATTTATTGATTAAAATGACAAGTTAACAATAAATTTATACTTTTGTCCTAGGGTCCTTATTCGGTGTTTGTTAAATCATAATCGTTTTATTTAATTGTGATGTGATAAATTAATCGTCATTACCCTTTGGACTTTGCCTTATGTTTTTACCGAATCTTAAACATTTACGCTATTTAATTGCGCTTTACCAAGAACAAAATTTTCATCGAGCAGCTAGTGCATGCTTTGTTAGTCAGTCAACCTTAAGCAGCGCTATTCTAAAATTAGAAGAACAGCTAAATTGTCAATTAATTGAACGTGACAACAAATCTTTTTTATTTACTACTCAGGGCATTGAAGTTGTTGAAAAATCCCGACAGTTATTAGTCTCGGCCAACGAATTAGTCAACTTTGCAAAACAACAAGGTAGTGAGTATACCGGCACCGTACGTATTGGTTGTATTCCAACGATTGCGCCATTCCTATTAACCGATTTTGTACGCGCCTGCCAAAGTAAACTTCCTGATTTAGCCTTGTTTTTACGTGAAGATACTACTGAAAACTTAATGAAGATGCTTAATAATGGTGAAATAGATGTGTTGATTCTAGCGTTGCCAATAGCAGTAAACAACTTTCATTGTCGATTAGTAGGTAAAGACAGGTTTTTTATGGCAGGTAATAAAAGGCTAGTAGAGACCTTTCAAAAAACAGACAGTTATAAACATTTACCAGAACAGAGTATTTTCTTATTATCATCAGAACATTGCCTTACTGAGCATGCCTTGTCGGCATGTAAACTTGCTGATAAATCGCGTATTCATTCTTTTTCTGCGTCAAGCTTGTCAACATTGGTACAGATGACCGCTTTTCATCAAGGTTTTACTTTTTTGCCTGAAATGGCGGTAAAGAAAAATATTGGGGAAAATGAGGGGTTAACCATTGCACCATTAGATCAAGATTATTATCGAGAAATTGGTGTGTTATGGCGAAAAACGTCAATGAGAAATGTTTTATATAATCAATTGTCAGCTGTGATAACTGACTTATTAATTTAATTAATCAAACTAACTAATCGATAACTCAGCTCACGGTAACGATTTATTGAACAATAGCTAAAGCATTATTTGCTAGTTAATTATAGTTAAGTGGTCTTTGTTTGTTCTAGCATAAGTTAATTTTTATACTGCTTGTTATTATAATTGGGTTATCGTTATTTTAGGAAGTTGTAGATGTTATTTTTGTATTTATATATTGGCTATTGTTTGGTTAAACTTTACTCAGTTATTAATGTTCTATCACAGCAAAGTCTTGCTTTGTCAGCCATTATATTTTCAATAGTGGTCTTCTTTATTTGGTCTTTTATACCTGTGTTAGGCTATTTGTTGGCCAAACTTATCGGAGCAAAAGGGCAGTCTAGTGGCTATATTTTATTTATTATCGGTGTGGGTGTTGGCTTATTAGAGAATGCTTTATTTTATTTAAATGTTATTACACCTTATCAGGGAGACACCGGCACATTAATCGTTATGGGCGTATTTTTTATCACCGCTTATTTTTCTTTTAAAACGCCAAGATGTTTTACTCATAATAAAGCCTAAAGCATCACCTTAGACTTTATAACAGGGGTGCTATTCTATCTGGCTAAAAACCATATTAATGTAATCAACCATGCCAACAATTTCATTGTCTGCAACAACGGGGGCTAAGTGAATGCTAAAGCGTTCAAATAACCGAGCGCAATATCTTACATCCATATTTGGGTTAACACTTAAGATAGGTTTTGCCATTATTTCATATAAGTTTACCCGGTCGGGCGAACGGTCTTTTGCTAAGACCTCTTTCGCAATATCAGCAAGCATCACTAAACCGTATTCATCTTGAGGATTACGCTTATTGATAATTAAGGCATTAACATTATGCTTTTTTGCTAATTTAATACCTTCAGCAACAGTCATCATGCCATCAGCAAATTGATAGTTATCAGTGGTCATTGCATCTTTAACTTGTACTAATTTATGGATCATAGTTCTTCCTCAACTTTGCCTTTTAAGCGTTCTACTTGATGAGCTACGCCAACAGCATCTTCGACATTTAGTTGAATCGCAATACCTTTACCCGGATCTTGGTCAAACCCTGCGATTTTACTGATCCGTTCTAGAATTTTTCTTGATAAATGTTCTTCAACGACAAAAAGTAATACGTCTCTTTGTGTCTCAAGTTGCATACCAAAAAAGGTTCTTTGGCGTTTAATACCTTCACCTCTAGCATTATTTATTATCGTTGCGCCAGTGGCTCCAGCCATTCTGGCGCCTTTCATAACTTCGTCTGTTACACCGTCGTCAACAAATGCGACAATTAGTTTGAATTGCATGTGATCACCTGTTTAATTTATCTTGTCTTGAGCTTTTTGAGGGCTCTTGTTTTTTTCTTAAGCTGCGTTTATTAATATTAATTCGTTTTCTGTTTTCACTTTTTCGTTCGATTTGTTGGGCTTTTGCTTGGGTTAATTGTGCATAAGCCATTACAGCAATAATAGGAAATAAACTGGCAAAAGCGATTAAGCCAAAACCATCAATCAGTGGACTACGTCCCGGAATGGTACTGGCTAAACCTAAGCCTAAAGCGGCAACTAAAGGGACTGTGACTGTTGATGTGGTTACACCGCCAGAGTCGTAAGCCAGAGGCACAATTAGCTTAGGACAAAAAAAAGTTTGAATGACGACAACGATATAACCAGAGATAATATAGTAATGAATAGGATGACCAACCACGATTCGATAACTACCAAGGGCGATACCGATAGCAACACCAATCGCCACAGATATTCGTAAACTATTGGCCTTTATGGCTCCACCAGAAACTTCTTCTGCCTTTATTGCTACAGCAATCAATGACGGCTCAGCAATTGTAGTGCTAAAACCTATTGCAGCTGCAAAAATATATACCCAGAAGTAATCTGACCAATGAATACGAGTTAATACCTGTTCGCCAGTATGGATAAATTCTGGCGCTGTTAATTGTGTTGCCATCATTTTACCCAATGGAAATAAGGCTTTTTCTAGACCCAGTAAAAATAAAGCTAAACCAATTAATACATAAATAAAACCAAAGCCGACTTGTTTAATATGTGGAATGGGTTTGCGGATCACTAATAGTTGGAAACCTAAAATAATTGACAGTATTGGCAGTACGTCAATAATGGTGTTTTTTAAGGTAATTAAAAACTCAAAAAGTAAAGCCATTAATTGATCACCATGCCGTAAATCATCACAAAAACCATCGGGGTTAATGAAGCTAAAGCGATTAAGCCAAAACCATCGGTCATCGGGTTTCTACCTTTGATTGCAGAAGCTAAACCAACGCCCAGTGCAGTGACTAAGGGAACGGTAATGGTTGATGTAGTCACGCCACCTGAATCGTAAGCAATACCGATTATCCAACTTGGAGCAATCATTGTCATCATCACTACAAGTACATAGCCTCCCAAGATGAGGTATTGAATTGGCCAGCCACGTATAATACGTAATACACCAATCACAATGGCAAGCCCTACGGCAAATGCAACAGTAAAACGCAGTCCATTTGCATAGGAAATTTGTGCGGCTAAAGTATCTTTTATAATGCCACCAGAGGCGGCCACACTTGCTGCTTCTTTGGCTACAGCAATTAATGAAGGCTCGGCAACGGTGGTGCCAAAGCCCAGGCAAAAAGCGAAGGTAAGTAACCAACTAATGCTGCCTTTTTTTGCAAAGGCTTGTGCCATAGATTCGCCAATGGGAAATAGTCCCATTTCTAGGCCATAAATAAAAAAAGTCAGGCCGAGCACAACTAATGCTAAACCTACTAAAATATCACCAATATTTGGCATGGGTTGTTGGAGAACAGCAAATTGAAAAAAAGCGATCACTAAAATTATTGGCAGTAAGTCTTTGCAACTACCGAGTAATGCTTTTAAAAAAACGATAAGCTGTTGATTCATAAGAATAGTGTTTTAGTGGGTTTAGGGTATTATATAAAATGTGAAAAGTATTACTTTGTGCTGAATCAAACTAATTGTTTTATTTAAATTTAAGCTAAGCACAACGGATTAACCTTATATAAAATCAAGATGTCGCCTAACATTGTTAGGGTTTTCAATTATCTGTGCTAGAGTCATACTTTGATATATAACGGTTTGTGACTGGCTAAAGTAATTAACGCTTAGTCGTTAGCCTTATTTTATTTTACAAGTATCACTATTAATCATTAAGCGAGCAATAACATGAAAAAAATATCAATAGTATCCTGTGCAATATTTACTGTGTTGTTTAGCATCTCAAATGCTTTTGGCGCAGTTGTCCCTTCAAGCAATGTTATTCAACAGCAGCAAAGTTTGTATAACACCCAACAAGTTTTAAGCTTACTTGATGGTGCAGAAGTTCAAGAAAAGTTAGTTTCTTTGGGGGTTAATGTTGCCGATGCTCGAACTCGAGTGGCTAATATGACACAACAAGAACTCAATACTTTTAATTCAACCCTAAACGATATGCCTGCTGCTAGCGGAGTCGTTGGTACTATAGTCACTGTGCTAGTGGTTTTAGCTGTTTTGGATGTAATGGGTATAACTGATGTTTATTCATTCATTAGACCCATAAATTAAATTATAGGTGTTAAATTATACCTTTTGTAAAGCTGGCCTATTGTTCAGCTTTTTGTTTTTAGCTAATGGCTGTGCAACGCCACCGCAAAGCAAGGCACTCTTGGCTTCACCGCCTGACATTACGGCTAAACATCAAATTAACAACGTACCTTTCTTCCCCCAGCAAGATTTTTTTTGTGGTCCTGCAACGCTGTCTGAAGTTTTTAATTATTATGGGGTGGAAAAAGATCAACAAAGCTTAGCGGCTGAGTTATTTGTTCCAAAGTTAAAAGGTAGCTTTCAAATTGAGATGGTTGCTGCTGCTCGTCAAGCTGGTTTTGTTGCTTACGCACAAGAAGGTAATTTGGCTCAGTTATTGTCGTTAGTTAGCGAAGATATACCTGTTGTTGTTTTGCAAAATGTCTCAACGCCTTGGTATCCGATGTGGCATTATGCTGTGGTTACCGGTTATGACTTAAAAAAACAACTTATTACCCTGCATTCGGGTGACCTTGCTAATAGAGTTGCTGAGTTTAGTGTTTTTGAAAGAACATGGGCTAGAGGTAAATATTGGCTTTTAGCTGCGCTCCCCCCGACTAAAGCCAGTCAGTATTTGAAGCCATTCATTTATACGCGCGCAGCCCAAGATTTAATTTCAGTAGGGAAAAGCTCAGCGGGCATAACAGCGCTTACCCAAGCAACCAAGCAATGGCCAGATTATTGGCTACCTTATTTTTTATTGGGTAATTACTTTTTAAGCCACGATGTAAAACAAGCAAATTTTTGGTATCAACAAGGCTATAAATTAGCAACACAAGAGTCTGCTTACCTCAATAATTATGCTTATGCATTAAATGCGATAGGCTGTAACCAATTGGCAAAACAAACGATTGAACAAGCCTTAAGACTCGCACCGAAAGACGCTAACATTATTGATAGCCAACAAGCTATTTATCAAAGTAAAGAAACTGCACAATGTTCGATGTCATCTGTTTCACTGCATTAATGAGTTTAGCTTTTTCATGAACCTTTTAAAATTAATACTATGCGGTCAAGGAGACCTATTAATAACAAGTTCCCCCTTAGTGTTAGTACCGCTCAGTATTAGTTCACGCTAGTGCCAATCTAAGTAGGGGGTACTAATGGGGGTCACTTAAATAGTATGGTTGCTTTTTCTTTTGGTAATAAGGCGTCTGGCCGTTCTACTCGATAAAGACCATTAGTGTGCTTTTTTAATAACCAGAGACCCTCATTACCTATTTCTAAAACAACATCAGTACTCTTTAACATTCCATTAGCTGTGAAAGGTGGGAGTTCTATTAAAAGACTCTGTTGACTCGGTGATAGCCCTTTAAATACCTGTTCGATATAAATAGCACCCACACGAATAACTTGTTTGTTTGTAAGTGTTATATTTTGTTTATGTATTAGCTTTCCTGTTACAGCAACATCAGAAGCTTTAACAAGCGCTTGCGAGCTTAAAAATATTTGATCGCCATGAGCGACAAACGAATTTAGTAGCATAAATAAAAAAAGTAAACACGTACGTAGCTTAGTACAAAAGACTATTTTTTTTTGTACTATAGAACTATTTTTTAATAAAATAAAAGTCACCACTAATATTTTTTTCTTTTTACAATAAGCATAAGTAAGGCACTTAACAATAACAAAATAGTACTTGGCTCTGGAATAGCGGCGATTTGAGCATCTCGAAGACCTACTCTCGTTATTAAAGTATCGAAATTTCTATTAGAGAAGGCACGGTCTAGTACTCGTTGCTCGTTTGGCATAGACGGTTGTGAAGCACCTGTTGCCATCAAACCATAATCCGACTCACCGGGGTTAAGTTCTTTTCCCCCTGGATGTGATAAGAAAAGAGAATGGCCAATTTCATGTGATGCTGTACCAGCTATCAGGTTAATCAGTTCCTTATTATTAGTGGCATAGCGGGCTAAGTCTGTTGCTATATTATTGGTGAAAATTGAACCAATAACCTTCCCTTGCCAATACGATGTTAAAGCACATCCTGAGCAGGCATGGCCTAAATGTGACTCTCCACTGGTTACGTTACCGAATTGAAAATACGAGAACTCATTATCGCCATTACTTGGGCCTGAACCTATTGTGCCAACTTCGAAATTAATATTTAGCTCTTTACCAGCCGATAAACCAGCATAGCTATAGCCAAAGAAGTCATTGCTGATCGCCGACGATATATTGTTAATAACGTCATTTAATCCCATGTTACTAAAGCCATAGATAGATTCATCAAAAGCATTAGTCTTAGCGCCATACATATCAGTAGAGTCGATAGTCGTGAAGTCTAAAATGATCGTGGTTGCTGCAGATTTTGGCATAAATACTGCCATTGCAGTAACCAATAACAGTAAAGTGAATATTCTTTTTTTTATTATTTGGTGGTTTTGCATGGTAAGCCTTTGTGTTTGCCAAGTTATATATGAAAAAAATTACTCTATGGAGCTTAAAATCAATTAAAAAAGGATTGTAGTTCGTTGTATAATACGACCAAGTTGTGGTTATCGCTATCTTATTGGTGATGTTATTATTTAATATAATATTGCGTTATTTTAACGCATAAAAATGCCAAGTCCCAGTTTTGTATTGTAATCTCCATCGTTTTTTTCGTCATAAAAGGGTGTTGATGTTAATAACTTTATACGTCGATTAATGCCCTGTAATAGTTGTGTTACTTAAAGAATTTTTAACTAGCTGGCTAGTCTTTATTTTATTTGTCATTAAAAGGGGGATGGGTAAATTGACACATAATAGTGCTAGCTGAGCTCTTTTCAAAGACAAGTAAATGGCTTTTAAAATGGGTGATTTCAGCAAGTGCTACTTTAAAGAGCTGATAATAATAATTCATAGAATTTATCCCTAATTAGAGGCCAACTTAAAGGCCAATCTTGTTGCAAGTGAAATACTTTAATATCGCGTAAAAATGATTTAGCGATTGTCTATGAAATCATCATTTAATTGACAATAAGGTACCAACAGAAGTTGAAGTGTATTCATAAAAAAAACAAGGTAAGCCATACGTTTAGCGCTAATTAAATGATCGTAATCACTGTTGGGAATGCAAATCAACTCCTCCCCCAATCATTGGTTATTAAAATCAGCCCTATGAGTCACTAACTAGATTATTAAGTCGGTAGGTTTGAAGTTATAACTTTCATTGATAACAACAATAAGCGGCTAATATTTGTTAGTCGCTTTTTTTTAGCTAATAAACCCTTATAATGTCAGCACACTTGCAAGAGAAGTACTTTATGACCATTGTTTATAAAACCCGAACTCAGTTAGTTGTTGAAACCCTTAGAGAGAAGATCCTCAGTGGCGAAATTCAAGCAGGACAACCTTTACGGCAAGCGGCATTAGCCGAAGAGTTAAATGTTAGTCGAATTCCGGTACGTGAAGCGTTACTACAATTAGAAGCTGAAGGTTTAGTTGCTTTTGAACCGCATAAAGGCGCTACAGCTACCGAGCTAAATGCTAGTCAAGTTGATGAATTATTTGAACTGCGTGCTATGTTGGAAGCTGACTTGTTGGCGTCATCAATCCCTCGTCTTACGGTTGAAAAACTTGACGAAGCGACAGAACTTCTTGGGAAATTAGACAAAGCGCTTGGTAAAGAAAATGCGGCTAATACCTGGAGCGAATTGAACTCTGATTACCATAACTGTTTATACTCAGGGGCAAATCGTCCGCAAACACAAGACTTAGTTAACACTTTGAATAAAAATGCAGACCGTTATATTCGCATGCATTTATTATGGGCAGGGGGTATTTCAAAAGCAGAATCTGAACACAATGAATTACTCGCTCTATGTAAAGCAGGTAATATTGAAAAGTCTGTTGCTTTGTTAAAACAGCATATTTTGGGTTCTCGTGATGAAATAAAAGCGTTCCTTTGTGCAAGAGAGCTCGCAGAAGGATAATGTTAATTCAGCCAAACCAATAAAGTAGCGGTAAAGTCTTGTCTGTACTTTATATTGTTGGATAGTAAAACATAACGGCTACTATGTTTATTTGGGATGTATTAAATCACTTATAATATTTTTGCGTAGAATTTAGCCTGATAATATTGAGCATTGAGCATTGAGCATTGAGCATTGAGGCTAAGGTTAACAGTCGAGAAGACACGGTAGACATTTAATTATCCAAAAAATCCTTAGTAAGTTTATCGCGACAGTGTCAGAATATCACTCATAACACAGTGATTAAATAAAGTATCACTTTCCCATCGTCATCCTGAATGAATTTCAGTATCAATATGACGGCTTTAAGATCTCGGATCTATTTAAACAAGGACTAAAAATGAGTTTATTAATCACCGGCGGTACTGGATATATCGGTAGTCATACCGTGGTAGAGTTACTTAAATTAGATAAAGATATTGTTATCGTTGATAACTTATCAAATTCATCTACCTTAGTCCTTGATCGCGTTAAAGCGATTACCGGGAAAACAGTAACCTTTATTAAAGCTGATATTTGCGATGAAGCAGCGCTCGATGCTGTTTTTGAGCAATATAATATCGAAGCAGTTGTGCACTTTGCTGGCTTAAAAGCGGTTGGTGAATCAAACGAAATTCCACTGAGTTATTATCAAAATAATGTCTCAGGCTCTGTTACTTTATTTCAGGTGATGGCTAAACATGGCGTTAAAAATTTAGTTTTTAGCTCATCTGCAACTGTCTACGGTGAGAATAACCCATCACCATTAGATGAAACTATGCCAACTTCTGCGACTAACCCATATGGGCAAACTAAATTAATGGTTGAGCATGTGCTGTTTGATTTAGCGAAAAGTGATAGCGAATGGTCAATCGCATGTCTGCGTTATTTTAACCCGATTGGCGCACATGAATCAGGGACTATTGGTGAAAATCCTAATGGTATTCCTAATAATTTATTACCTTATGTTGCCCAAGTAGCTGTAGGACGTTTACCTCAACTACAAGTCTTTGGAGATGATTACGACACGCCAGACGGCACCGGTGTTCGTGATTACATTCATGTGGTAGATTTAGCGATTGGTCATGTTAAAGCGTTAGAGAGTTTAACAAAAATACAAGGCTGTAAAGCCATTAATATCGGTACGGGAAATGGTACATCGGTATTAGAAATAGTGAATACTTTTGAACAAATTAGTGGTCAAAACATCGCTTATAAAGTTGTACCGCGCCGCGCGGGTGATATTGGCACTGTTTACGCTAATGCATCATTAGCAAACAGCCTATTAGGCTGGCAAGCAACACGTAATTTAAATACTATGATTGTTGATACTTGGCGCTGGCAGTCACAAAACCCTAATGGGTTTGAGTAAGTTAATTTATTCAGTAAACCGCAATTTTAAGCATTGCACATTAAACTAAAAATCACTAAAGTAGCGGCCTTAATTGCCGCTATTTTTTTATGTTGGAATTGGTCTTAATTACACTTATGCACGCTGTACATAAACTTCATCATTATCGTATGAGTCTGAGCACGACGACTTACAAGTCTCGTGGGCAACGTGTTGTACGTTGTGACTTATGTCGTCTAGCAAAACCTCATTGTATTTGTTCATATTCGCCAAAATCTACCAGTAATGCCGGTTTTTTATTATTGATGTATGACACAGAAGTACTAAAACCAAGTAATACAGGCAAGTTAATTGCTGATGTCGTGCCAGATACCTTTGCATTTCTTTGGTCAAGAACTAAAGAAAATAAAGAAATGTTAGCCATTTTAAACGACGAGCAATGGCAACCTTATGTTGTTTTTCCTCAACAGTATGCACAGGCTGAACGTGAGGTTTTTTGTAATGAAATGACCATACCTTCAGGTAAAAGACCACTCTTTGTTATGTTGGATGGTTGCTGGCGTGAAGCGAAAAAAATGTTTCGTAAAAGTCCTTACTTGAACCAATTTCCCATTGCTGCTTTTGACCCACATTTACTTGACGAAGCGGCTAATACCTCTCGCTATCAAATACGCATTGCCGAAGAAAACTATCAATTTGCTACCGCAGAAGTCGCGGCAAAAATGTTAACAATGGCAAAAGAACCGGTCAATGGACAATTATTGGATCAATGGTTTGATATGTTTAGTTATCAATATCAAAAAAGTGTTTGCCAGAAAAATAAAGGTAACCCCAAAGCCTTAGAAGATTATCTTGATTTTACTAAGCAAAAGGGGATTAAATTAAAAGCAACACTATAGGGTAATACAACTAATGTCATTAACTGTTTCGGTATTCACTGTTTCGGTATATAATGCGACCGCGAATTTAATGAGGGTAAGTTATGAGAATATGTGGTGTTGAATTAAAAGGTAACGATGCAATTATTTGTATTATGTCACGTGAAAACGGTTTGTATGATATTCCGCAAACACGCGTGCAAAAAATATCTTTAGTAGATGCAGGTGATTCCGAAGCAGTACAACACTTCCAATTTACCTTTGCTAAATTGATGGAAGACTATCACGTTGATAAAGTTGTTATCCGTGGTCGTGCTTTAAAAGGTAAATTTTCTGGTGGACCGATCGGCTTTAAATTAGAAGCGTGTATTCAACTTATAAAAGAACTACAAGTAGAAATTATTGCGGGTAGTTTTGTTAAGAAAACCCTGGTAAGAAGTCAAATAGATATTGATTTTCGTGATACCGGCTTGAAGCAATATCAAGAACCTGCCTTTGATACCGTCTTTGCTTTTTTTGAAAGTGATCCTTACATGAAGTAAGTATTTCTTTTAGTTGAAGCTGATAAAAACCCCAGTAAGTTTGCACTTACTGGGGTTTTTACGTTTACGACGAACAGTAGGATGTGGTGCTAACCGCCTGATTAATATGCTTCAAATGTGCTAACAGATAAAATGATGAGAAACGTTATCAGTCACTTTTGTTAATAACCGTTAATAACGCCGCAATAAGCTCATGGGTGCTAGATTTAATATCGGCAGAATTTTTTTTCTTAATATTGGACTCTAAGCTCATTGCGACTCGTGTTATGTTGTTATAACCAAACATTTGTGCGGCTCCAGCTAGTTTATGTGCTTGCTTAGCAAGTGCATCATTATCATTCGTTTGGTTCAACAATATGAAGTTTTTATGTTCTGCAATTAAACCCACTTCAAATTTAGCAACCAAATCAGATATATCAATGTTGCTATTAGTTAGCGAGCTATTGTCTTCGTAGTTGGTTTTGATAGGCTGTTCAAAATACTTAGCGATGGTATTGATAAAGTTTTGTCGCTCAAAAGGCTTAGCTTGAAATCCATTAAACCCTAGCGCTAAATATTGTTCTAGATCTTTGGCTAAGGTATTTGCCGTTAATGCAATAATCGGTACTTCACAAGATCTAGCTCTTAGAATTTTTATCGCTTCTATACCATCCATTTTTGGCATCTGAATATCAAGTAAGATTAAATCAGGTTTATTTTTAAAGTAAGACGCTATTACTTCGTAGCCGTTTGTCGCAGTATAAACCTCAAAACCTAGTCCTGTCAGTAGCCTGCTCATTAAATGCCTATTATCATCATGGTCTTCAGCCAATAAAATAGCGCCACTGAAGGTCTTCTTTGTTACTTCGAATTCTTTTACAATCTCAGTTGAACTGGTGGGAGTGAACGGTAATATCAAGGTAAAAATACTGCCTTGACCTATCTCACTTTCAACATCGATTATTCCCCCCATGAAGTCTGCTAATTTTTCAGATAAATTTAACCCTAAACCTGAGCCACCAAAGCGCCGACTAATGCTGGTATCTGCTTGTGTAAAGGCGTCAAACACTCTTCTTAATTGTTCATCACTGATACCTATGCCTGTATCACGTATTTTGAAGGTTAATTCGTTGATATGATTATAATGTTGCGCGTATATTTCAATAGCAACATCCCCTTTTTCAGTAAACTTAATGGCATTTGAACAAAGGTTAATAAGAATTTGCTTTAAACGAAAGCCATCAATATTGATCATAAAAGGGGAGGGCAAAGTATGGTATATGGTAAAATTTAAGCCCTTAGATTTAGCTTGTTCTGAGAAAATATTTTTAATGTCGACAAGTATTTGTATCAGATCTAAGGCCGTTATTTCTAATTCAAATTTATTTGCCTCTATTTTGCTTAAATCTAGGGTGTCATTCAATAAGCTCAGTAAGTGCAAGCTATTATTATATATAACTTTTATGCTGTCAGCACTGTTATCAATATCACCATGTAATATCGCTTCAGTTTGGCCAATAATAGAGGTTAAAGGTGTTCTTATCTCATGGCTCATATTCGCTAAGAATTGAGATTTAACTTCATTCGCTTTAATTACCTTTTTCGATTCTTGTTTGATTGAAGCCGTTTGTGTGGAAACTTGATGCTCTAATTGCTTAATAAGGTCACGTTCAAAAATTGCTTTTTTTTGATGAGCCCTAATAAAAAAGACTAATATGAGCAAAGATGAGATGAAATATAAGGTATATGCCCACCAAGAGTTCCAGAACGGTGGTTGCACGGTTATTTTAAGTGAAACACCTTCTTCATTCCAAATACCATCAGGGTTGCTTGCTTTTACTCTTAGTAAGTATTCACCACCAGATAGATTTGTGTACGTTGCTCGGCGATTTTTATAATCGGTCATTATCCAATGGTCATCAAAACCTTCAAGCTTGTATGCATATTGATTTTTTTTGGGGGCAGAAAAATGTAAAGCACTAAACTCAAACGCCACTAAATTTTCTTTGTGGGTTAAAATGATTGCTGATGTTGCATGGATCCCTTGCTCCAAAAAAAATGTACCATCTTCAGGTTTTGCCTTATTTTTATCGTGTTCTTTATTGGCATCGATAGCGACTGATTGATTCAACAATAGCATTTCGGTGAAAACGACCACAGGTTTATTGTTATCCTGAATTAGCTTATTAGGAAAAAATCGATTAAAACCATTAATACCGCCAAAAAACAATTCGCCACTGTCACTCTTATAAGAAGCGCCAGCATTAAATTCATTACTTTGTAAGCCATCGGCAACATCATAATTTTTAAACGTTTTAGACTTGGGGTTAAATTGAGATAAGCCTTGATTGGTACTTATCCATAAATAACCTTGATCATCAATCTCTATTGCATAAATGGTGCTATCAGGTAATCCATCCTCTTCGGTAAAACGTACAAACTCCCCCGACTTCATATCCATAAGGTTTAAGCCATTCATGGTGCCTACCCAAAGGTTACCCTCGTCATCTAAAGCTATTGAGCTAATATAATTATGACTTAAACTGTTTGGTTGAGTCATATCATGACGATAATGAGTAAATACTTCAGTCTTAGGATTGAAATAATTAAGGCCCTCAACAGTAGCCACCCAAAGATTTTTTTGGTTATCTTCAGTTATTGCTAAAACATGGTTATGGCTCAAACTGTTTAAATTAACTTCACTATGCTGATAGGTCCTGAATTTTGCAGTTTTAGGGAGAAAATAATCTAGGCCATTAGCAGTACCTACCCAAAGGTTATTTTGGCTGTCTTCAGTTATCGCTTGGATACCTCTGCTACCTAAACTGTCTGAATCATCCAAGTTATGCCGATAAGTACTGAATACTTCCGTTTTGAGGGTGAATTTATTTAATGCACTCCTAGTGCTAAACCAAATGTTGCCTTGGTGATCTTTAGTTATTGCGTTAACCCAGTTATTACTTATATTTTCTGGGTTAGTTTTATTTATACTATAATGCTCAAACTGCTGAGTTTTTTTATTAAAGCGATTAATACCTTCTGAATCAACCCCCACCCAAAGATCGCCTTGCTGGTCTTCAACGATCGCAGCAACCCAGTTACTACTTAAGCTCCCGGGGGTAAAGGCATCTCGTCGGTAATGACCAAACTGCTCTATTTTTGGATTGAAGCGGCTAAGACCCGCTTTGTTAGTCCCTGACCAAATATTACCTTCTCTGTCCTCTAAAATAGCCATAACATTACCTGAGCCTAGGCTGTTTATATTAGCCTCTTCATGACGGTAATAGGTGAAAGCCTCAGTTTCAAGGTTCAGTCTATTCAATCCCATATTTGTCCCAATCCAAAGGTTGCCGTTTTTATCAGCTGCTAACGTTAAAACTACTCCATCACTTAAACTATTAGCATTATTAGCCTCATGGCGGTAATGAGTAAATTGCTCAGTCTGCAGACTAAATCGATTTAAGCCGTCTTCAGTAATCATCCAAAGATTATCTTGCTTATCGGTAATTATTGACCAAACTGTTCCTTGAGTTACGCTATTGGGGTCGTTAGCATTGTGAAAGTAATGAGTAAATTGCTCGGTTTTTGTATTAAAGCGACTAAGACCAGCATGAGTGCCAACCCAAATTTCGCCGTTATTATCCTCTAATATTGCCCAGACATTATTATGGCTTAAACTCTTTGGATTATTTATATTATGTTTATAATGAGTAAACTGCCCTGTTTTTGGATCAAAACGATTAAGTCCGCCCCGAGTACCAATCCAAATATTGCCTGAGCGGTCTTGAGTTATTGCATTGACAACATCATGGCTTAAGCTATTTGGATTATTAGCATTGTGACGAAAGTGACTAAACTGTTCAGTTCTCGGATTAAAGTGATTAAGTCCAACTTCTGTACCTATCCAGAGGTTAGCACTTTTATCTTCAAATATAGTTCGAATCACATTGCCTGTTAGTGAGTTCTGATTTTTACCACTATGTTTAAATACTTTAAACGTATAGCCGTCATAACGCGCTAACCCGTTGGAAGTCCCTACCCATATAAAGCCTTGTCTGTCTTGTAGTATTTGAGTTACATCACTTTGTGGTAGGCCATCTTCAATAGATAGACGCTCAAACCGAGTCGATTGCACTGCAGCGAATGAAACGGAGGAAGGGAAAAGTATCAGCAAAAATAAAAACAGCGAAGGCTTTATTTTACGGTTGTTGAAAATAATACTCATTTTTATAAAACCTTTCAATATGAGTAATACAGCAGATTTTAACTTCATAATTGGGGGTTAACTTTAGTGAGCTATATGGCGATGAAAGAATATTATTATTACATTATTAGGTTATAAACAATACAAATAAACTTTTATTAAAAATTTTTAAAGCTGGACGTTATTCCGCTGAAAAGGACTTTATTGGATATAAAATCAGCATGTAAATATAAGCACTTAGCTTTTTTAGCAACCATAAAGCGCTATGTCAGTTAATATCTTTTTCAGCTCTAAATCGTCATGCTGAGACTCATATAAATCTACTATCAGCATGACGGAGTCTTAAATAACGGATATTAATAATATTAGGGTTAACGTTATTTAGTTGTCGTTAAACCACGACGGTCAAGCAAAGGTTGAACTTTAGGGTCTTGACCTCTAAAGCGACGGTACATTATAGTGGGATCTTCACTACCACCGGGCTCTAAGATATGCTTACGGTATAAATCTGCAGTTTTCTCATCGAATATGCCATTTTCTTTAAACGCTAACCAAGTATCTGCATCATAGATATTTGACCAAATGTAGCCGTAATAACCTGATGAATAACCGCCAGAGAATATATGAGAAAAGTAACCTGTTCTATAACGAGGTGATATCTCTTTGATTAAGCCAATTTCTGATAAGACCTTTTTCTCAAATACGGCAGCATCTTGCAGCTCTGCTGTTTCTAAAGAATGCCAACTCATGTCAAGTAAAGCTGCACCAAGGTATTCAGTGGTACCAAAACCTTGATTAAATTTACCTGAAGCTTGAATTTTATCAACTAATGCCATTGGAATAACTTCACCGGTTTTATAGTGCTTAGCAAAGTTTGCTAATACTTCTGGTTCAGTCATCCAATTTTCCATGACTTGTGAAGGATATTCAACATAGTCACGTGGTAAAGCAGTACCTGTTTGTGAGCGGTAATAACCGTTAGACAACAAGCCCTGAATTGCATGACCGAATTCATGAAATAAAGTTGACGCTTGATCAAAAGTTAATAATGTTGGCGTATCACCGACCGGGCGTGGATAATTTAATACGTTGTAGATAATAGGGGTAACTTCTTCACCATACATACGATGTTGTTTACGGAAGCTGCTCATCCAAGCACCACCACGTTTACTTTCGCGCACGTAATGGTCAGTCATATAAATACCAACATAGCTGCCGTCTTTATCAAAGACTTCAAAGGTACGTACATCTTCATGGTATTTAGGTAAGTCGTTGCGTTCTTTGAAGGTTACGCCCCATAATTTCTCTGCGGTGAAAAATATTCCCTGTAAAGTACCTTCTAGCGAGAAATATGGCTTAGTTTCTGCTGCATCTATATCGTAGCGAGCTTTACGAATTTTCTCAGCGTAGTACCACCAATCCCAGGCTTCTATTTCAATTTTAGTGCCTTGTGAGTTAGCCAGCTTTTGCATATCAGCTGACTCTTCTTTTGCTCTCGCTAAAGCAGCTGGCCATACTTGATTTAATAAACCAAATACGTTTTCAGGTGTTTTAGCCGTCGCATTTTCAAGGACAAAATGTGCGTGAGTTTTATAACCTAATAATTGTGCCTTTTGGTAACGTAAGCTGGCTGTTTCTGCAGCAATACTCTTGTTATCAAACTCATCATCATTGTTACCGCGCATGGTGTAACCTTTATATAAGGTTTCCCGTAATTTACGATTAGTTGCATAGGTTAGAAAGGGGTTTTTGCTAGGACGATGAGTGGTGAATACCCATTTACCCTCATGGCCTCTATCGCTTGCCGTAACAGCGGCGGCGGCAATAATATCATCAGGTAAACCGTTTAGATCAGCCTTGTTATCAATAACCATTTCAAAGCTGTTCGTTTCGTGTAATAAATTTTCGCCAAATTTTAAGCTTAATTCACTCAATTGCGTATTAAATTGGCGTAATTTTACTTTGTCAGCATCTGATAAATTAGCACCACCACGGACAAAACCTTTGTAGGTTTTCTCAAGTAAGGTTAATTCGTTTACTTGTAAATTCAGTTGATCTTTTTTGTCATAAACCGTTTTTACCCGAGCAAATAATTTTGCATTAAGATTAATGTCGTCATTTAGCGCTGATAATTGTGGTGATACTGCTTTGGCAATATTACGCATTTCTTCGTCAGACATTGAACCGGTTAAACCGTAAAATACATTACTGACGCGGTTAAGAAAGTCACCTGACTTTTCCATCGCTTCAATGGTATTTGCAAATGTTGCTGTGTTAGTGGCATTGGCAATAGTGGAAATTTCTATTTTATTTTCACTAATAGCTTGCTCAAATGCGGGTAAGTAATCACTTTTTTTAATTTGATCAAAAGGGGGGATGCCGTGTGGCGTAGTAAATGCACTGAACAATGGATTTATATGTTCAGCTTTTTTAATTTTTTGCTGACTTTCTTTGGTTTGATTCTTGTTATCGTCGTACGACTGACAACCGGCTAATGCGATAGCAATAGCAAGCGGGGCGAGTAAGCGCTTTTTCATAAATGACCTTTATTAAATGTTAGACAATTAAATGACTTTGTTAATATCGTATAGACAAAGCTAATGAATTTATTCTATGTTGCACTCGGCCAAGCTACAAGATGCAGCACGTTTAAAAACGGTGAGTAACCGGTTAAAAAAGCTGAATTGTTAAGTTGTCAGCTTTTACCTTGATTATTTTTGTAAAATACAGAATAAGATAAATAAGTAGGCTTTAGTGGAAATAAAAATCCCGTGCGAGCACGGGATTATATAAGTGCAATATGTAGCTGAGCTTAATCAGGAATATAATCAAGTACTAAGCTATTTGCAGTTGAATTGTAGTGAATAATTCGCTGGTAGTTTGGCGATATATAACTGTCAACAGAACCAGCTGTATATCCGACGGTAAATAAAGCTTGTTGGTTTTCATCATATTTACTAAGAATAAAAACGCCACTACTATCGAAACGATAGAAATAACTATTATTAGCCGAGTCAATGGCTACGTTAACCGTTCGTATACTCGCTCGTAAAACGCCTTGGTCAGTAAAACTTGTACCATCAAAAGTTGTCCACTCTGAAGTGGTGCTCGCTGTATAAAGGTCTGCACCACGACTACTGGTGACTATATTTGATAAAACGCCACTATAAGCGCTGTTAATATTTTCATCACTGGCAATTTGTTGAACACTTTCAGCAGTAAAGGCATTGTACGCTAAGGTATATTGTAGCAATGCTGAGGTGTTAGCGTTATAAGCAATAACATGATTGCTTGCAGGTACGTCATAGATAATGGGTGAGTTGAAAGTATTTTCTCTATCCCAGAACTGCACCGCTAAGGCTAAGTTTGCATATTCTAACGCTTGGCTGATAACAATGGCTTTACCGGCGACCATAGCGATAGTTTTAGGCCTAAATTGTAGATCTATGTCAGCAGCTGGCAGTAAGTTAATACTGAAATCGTTAAGGTTTATTTGATAATGATTAATACGCGTTTGTGGCTGCCCATTTTCATCGTTGTAGTTTTCACTATTTGAAGCTAACAAGAGTGAGCCATCTGGGTGAATAACCAAGTCGGTTAAATCAGCACCGCCAAGTGGTGAATTAATCGTTGTTATTGCAGCGCCAGTAATAATATTAAACACTTTTATCACATCACCTTGGCCGATATAAATATTAGGACGCAGTGGGTCTAATACGACAGCTGAGGTATTAGGTGTAATATCAGTGATAACAATTTCACTGATGCTTGTTGTGTCAAAATCGCCTTTTTCAAAGCTGACTTTTATTGTACCCTTGACGCTTTCAGAACTATTGACCGGTGCTAAGGTGATTTCGCCATAGTACAAACCATTAGTCGTTATTTTACTTGGATCGGCGTCGATCGCTAGGGTATTATTAACGGTATCAGCCGTTAACGTTAACCAATTAACATTACTTTGTGCTTGCCAAGCTACCGCACTGGATTTATTGGTGACAATATCTACCGTATGACTGAGCGTTGACTTGTCCGCTTGTGAAGTAAAGGTTAGTGCTGAAGCGTTACTGAATAACCTTATTTCATCAACCGCTAACTCAACCACTACTTGTACATTGATGCCCGTCTCTGGGTCGGTAAGAGTAATGATACCGGTAAATAACCCCCAACCGATGATCTCATTTGAATCAATGGAAATAACAAGCGTTTTACTCTCTTGCGTTGTTGTTTGAGTCAAAGATAACCATGAAACATCTGTTGTTGCTTGCCATGAATCACTCACGCCTGAAATAGTCAATTCCTGGCTAGCAACGCTGGCATTGCCTAAGGTAGTATTAAAGGACAACTGAGATGCCGACACATCAAACTGCGCTAAAGTTACCATTTCTATTTGAGTACTATTTACCGCGTTCACTAACAAGCGTTTATTATCAGATGAAATATCAATGCTGGTGGGCTGTTGTCCCTGAGTTTCAATGGTAGCAGTCAGTGCTGATGCTTGGTTGTAAACATTCACAACGAAGCCGCTAGCGGGAACAAAACGAAGATAATGGGCAAAATTGTTATTCGACTTTTCAACAAATAACGTCGTTGCACCGTCTGCTTGGTTGAGTAATCCCATATCGGTAAAAGCGTTGCCATCAAAGCTAATGTGTTCACTTGTTGGGCTAATAAGATAAAGCGCCGTTTCGTTATCATTAACGACAAAGCTTGAAATACTATCGGCTTCAGCTAACCGTTCTGGTTTATATTCATGGGTTAAGCTCGTAATGATTTTATCTTGACTGAAGTCATTAATTTTTGCGTTATAGCGATTTAAGGTTGCTGTTTGAAAGTCTAATGCATATAAAGCTTCTGTTTCACTGGCTTGGTCAATGGTTTCCGTGAAAAAGATATTTTCACGATCCCAAAATAAGCGTTGTAACTCTTCATTTGCGTATTCAAGTGTTTGCGTGACAAGAAAGTATCGGCCAGAAAATTGTACGTAACGGCTAGGTTCAAACTCTATGGTTGGTGATGAAATTTCAGTAAAACTATAATCGCTTAAATTGATATTATAACGATGAACAACTTCAGTGGTGGTCTCGTCTTCATTGATAACAACTTCAAGCGCTTTTGCTAGTAATTTACTACCGTCAGGATGAACAATAAATTGCTCAAGTAGGGTGTTATCAGGAGCGATAGCGATGGTTGCAATTAATTCACCACTATATTGTTGATAAACAAGTAAGTTGTTTTCTGAGCCAACATAAAAGTAGGGCATGTTAGGTGCTGCTATCACGGTATCGATATTTGCGGCTATGTCCGTGATGACTTTAGTTTCTGTTTGCTCAGTACTTTGAAATAATGATACCGGTAGAACATGCCCAATAACAACTTCATTTTCAATGGCATTGAGGGTTATTTCAGTTTGACTTATCGCCGCTACCGGCATGGCATTAACATCAACAGCAACTTTAAGAAAATCATTGTCGAGTTTTGTTAAGGTTAACCAGGTTGAGGCGGAACTTGCTTGCCAATTTATTTCAGCGCTGCTGTTGGTACTGACTTTGATGGTTTGCTCAAGCACTGAAATATTCGCGGTTGACGTAAAAGCCAAGCTGGCTTGGTTGGCATACAAATATTGATTATCTAAACCAACTTCTACAGGGATAAGCTTAGTATCACCCGTTGTTGTTTCGGTGAGTATAATATTTCCGCTTGCTAACTGCGCGGCAGTAAAACTGCTAATATTCGGGGTAACGGTGACCGTTGCATCACCTGAGCCCGAAGATATGTCAAAAGTTATCCAGTCAATATCACTGCTTAACTGCCAGTTATTACTCTCACTGGTGATAGCGATTGTTTGGCTAGGAATGCTGACATCACCAAAGGTGCCACGAAAACTGACCAGCTCAGTATCTATATTTGCTTGCCAAATAAGTAATGAAACGTTGATGTCATGATGCACTAAGGTTGCGCCATTATCAGAGAGTTCGCCCGTTGAAAAACGCAGCTTTGTGACGTATTCACCTAAATTAATTTGGTCTGCTTGGGTTAAATCAATATGAACAGTAGCAGAATTACTGGTTAGGTTTTCAGTTCTAAAGGCTAGCCAGCCCACGGGTTGGGAGTCAGGGGCATAACCCACTAATAAACCGTCGCCAGCAAAAGTAACATTAACGGTTATTGAATCGTCAAACTCAGTAATTATCTCATTGCTAAAGCTAATCGTTGAAACATCAGCGTTGATGGCGTAATTTTTTGATTTATCATTAGAACCACCACAGGCAGAAAGCAATAATGTTATACAAAAAATGGTGAACATTTGACTGAGGTTCTTAAAACATACCTTCATACAGATCCCTGTTTTATTTTGCTGTTTATCTGCAAACTTTACGCTTACTTTTATAACAACTTATTCTGCGTGATTATTCACTCAAAGTAAAAACTTATTATTTATCTAAAATTTAAATAATTGAACACTATAATTATCCGTTAATTTAAAGGTAAAATAAGCGGTAAAACGTCTTTAAAGGTGATGAATCATTGAACAAAGCTATCTTACATTGTTCGGTAGGTATCCTCTCTCGTCGCGAGCATTCTTATGAAGAGTTAATGCAAAAGCTCAAATTTCGTCAACACAGTGAAGATGAAATTACGCCAGTCCTTGAATTTCTAATTAAAAAAAACTATTTGAGTGACCAACGTTTTGCCGAATCTTTGTTTGGTAGCCGCCTTAATAAAGGTTATGGTTGGCTTTATATTAGCAATGAATTGGAACAAAAAGGTGTTTGCGATACTATTATAGTTGAACTGAGTAAAAATCAGCAAATTGATTGGTATCTTCAAGCCGAGCTTGCGTATAATAAACGCTTTGGCGAAAGTACAATTAAAGACCAAAAAGATAAATTAAAACGCATTCGATTTATGCAGTCTCGAGGTTTCTCTTCGGATGAAATCATGATATTGATTAAATATACTCATAGCGATTAAACGAATAAATTCAAGAATTAACTTTTCAGAGAGTGAACATTCCCATGATTAAAACTAGTGCACAATTACGACAGACTTTTTTAGACTTTTATGCTTCGAAGCAACATCAAATTGTTCCAAGTAGTTCATTAGTTCCAGGTAATGACGCGACGTTATTATTTACCAATGCTGGTATGGTTCCTTTTAAGGACGTTTTTTTAGGGGCAGAGAGCAGAAGTTATACCCGTGCAACCTCGTCGCAACGTTGTGTTCGTGCGGGTGGTAAACATAACGATCTAGAGAACGTTGGCTACACGGCGCGCCATCATACTTTCTTTGAAATGTTAGGTAACTTTAGTTTTGGTGATTACTTTAAAGAAGACGCTATACGTTTTGCCTGGGAATTTTTAACTGTCAAATTAGCCTTACCTAAAGAAAAGCTATTAGTGACTGTTTATGACAGTGACGAAGAAGCCTTCGCTTTTTGGCGTGACGAAATAGGTATTCCGGTAGATAAAATTATTCGTATCGGTGATAAGTCACCCAGTAAAAAGTACGAGTCAGACAACTTTTGGTCAATGGGTGATACGGGGCCATGTGGACCTTGTTCTGAAATATTCTATGATCATGGTGAAAATATTTTTGGTGGACCTCCAGGCTCACCAGATGAAGATGGTGATCGTTTTATTGAAATTTGGAACTTAGTCTTCATGCAGTACAACCGTCATGCTGACGGTACTATGGAAAACTTGCCAAAGCCTTCTGTTGATACAGGTATGGGCTTAGAACGTATTTCAGCGATAATGCAAGGCGTGCATAGCAATTATGAAATTGATATTTTTCAAGGATTAATTAAAGATACTGCTGAGTTATTACAGTGCAATGATTTAGAACATAAGTCTTTGCGTGTAATTGCCGATCATATTCGCTCATGTAGCTTCTTAATAGCAGATGGTGTTATGCCTTCAAACGAAGGTCGTGGCTATGTATTACGTCGTATTATTCGACGTGCCGTACGCCACGGTCATAAATTAGAAGCAAAATCACACTTCTTTCATCGACTAGTTGTTTCATTAGGTAAGCAAATGGGTGAAGCCTACCCTGAGCTTATTAGCCAACAAGCGGTTATTGAAAAAATATTACGTATCGAAGAAGAGCAATTTGGCCGCACCCTAGATCGTGGCATGATCTTACTTGAAGATATTTTAGCGAATCTTAAAGGCGACACTATTTCAGGTGACGATACCTTTAAACTTTATGACACCTATGGTTTTCCTGCCGATTTAACGGCAGATATTGCCCGAGAACGTCAATTAAAAGTCGACCACAATGGTTTTGACATTGCTATGGGACTTCAACGCGAACGTGCTCAGCAAGCAAGTCAGTTTGGTTCTAACTATAACGACCAGCTTAAATCTGATCACAACACGCAGTTTAAAGGTTATACCCGTAATGAATTCTCCGCAACTATTGTTGAATTATTCAATAACGAAGCGTCGGTTGCTGAATTAAAAGCAGGCGAGCAGGGCATTGTTATTTTGGACAAAACACCTTTTTATGCGGAGTCGGGTGGCCAAGCAGGAGACCAAGGCCTTCTTCATATTGATGACGGTATATTTGAAGTACATGACACCACTAAAATGGGTAACGCCTTTGCTCATAAAGGAATTGCTCGCGTAAATATTGGCTTAAATCGCCTAGTAAAAGCAGAAATAAATACTGAGCGACGCGCAGCTATCGTTAAAAACCACACGGCTACTCACCTTCTTCATGCCGCTTTACGTAGCGTCTTGGGTGAACATGTTACGCAAAAAGGTTCGTTATGTGATGCTGAAAAGTTACGCTTTGACTTCTCTCACTTTGAAGGGGTTACCGCGCAAGAGTTGCAAACTGTTGAACGTCTAGTTAACCAAGAAATACGTAATAACTTGTCTCGTGAAACCAACTTAATGCAGATAGACGAAGCTAAAGAAAAAGGCGCTATGGCTTTATTTGGTGAGAAATACGACGATGAAGTACGAGTGGTTACTTTAGGTGGTTTTTCTACCGAGCTTTGTGGTGGTGTTCATGTTGAGCGTACTGGCGATATTGGCTTTGTTAAAATAGTGTCAGAATCAGGTATAGCTGCAGGTGTTCGTCGTATAGAAGCTGTTTCCGGTGAGTGTGCACTTGCTTTTACTGAGCAGCAAGGTTCAAATCTAAGCTTAGTTGCCTCAATGGTTAAATCTGATGTGGCGAGTATGCCAGGAAAAGTTGAGCAATTAATTAGTCGTGGTAAGCAACTCGAAAAAGAAATTCAAATCCTAAAACAGCAAGTGGCGGCTCAAGCCGGTTCTGATTTAATCAGTGAGGCTGTAGATGTTAATGGTGTGAAAGTACTTATTGCAGATTTAGCAGGTACCGAGTCTAAAGCGCTTCGTGGCATGATGGATGAACTCAAGAATAAAATAGGCTCAGGGATCATTTTATTAGGCACAGCATCAGACGGAAAAGTAGGTTTGATCGCTGGTGTAACTAAAGATCTCACTGGACAGGTAAAAGCCGGTGATTTAGTTAATGCCGCAGCACAGCATGTCGGTGGCAAAGGAGGTGGGCGTCCAGATATGGCACAAGCTGGTGGCAACAAGCCAGAGAATTTACCTATGGCATTAGACACAGCGAAAGCATGGCTAATTGACCAGTTATCGTAATATTATAGTAAGCTAATATATTTCATTAAGGAGCGTTTTAGCTCCTTTTTTGTGGGTAAATCTTTTAAATAGTAAGTTAGGTTACTTAGCGGTTAATGCAGAGTTAACATACGTCAACTACAATATTAATAATAACAAATAGTTATAATTATTTCCAAAAAATAACTTTATTGCTTGAATAAGCTTGCTAGAATGCCAATATTGGTTATAAGTGCAAAGTTAATAACTGATTATCACTCGTGGTAATAAAATCTTTGTAAATAGTGGTAAAACTGGGTCTTAGTGAACTTAAGTAACTATTTTTTACAAAGTTTTTAATTTTTATTATGTACTTTTACCAAAATTAAACTAAATTTATTACTAGCTTATAATTTTTTAGTGGACTGGCTTTTAAACATAAAGGATATTTAGGATGTTAATTTTAACTCGTAGGGTTGGTGAAACGTTAATGATTGGTGACGAAGTTACCGTCACAGTTTTAGGTGTAAAGGGTAATCAGGTTCGTATTGGCGTAAATGCGCCAAAAGAAATATCTGTTCACCGTGAAGAAATTTACATGCGCATACAAGCAGAAAAAACAGGAAGTGACAGTAGCGAAGCCGAAACAGGTAATAAATTTTAGCTTTGTTGAACACCTTCATTAAAAAAAGTCGGCAATTGCCGACTTTTTTAATGACTAATATTAATTTTTTTCAGCATTAATTTAGTGACAATAATCTTTTTGAGCTTGAAAAATAGCCTTGTTGGTTGAAATCTCGGCAAACAGATTTAAAAGTACAGAAAAATAGAAAATATTGTTGACTTATTTTCTCGATCCATTAGTATTCGCACCCACTGGAGATGTGACCGATTGGTTGAAGACGCTCACCTGTTAAAGGAGTATCTGGCTACTAGCCTGATAGAGAGTTTTTTCTAAGATGTATTTCAAAGTACGTATTAGAACTCAACAGTAAAGAAGTAAAAATGGAGAGCTGTCCGAGTGGCCGAAGGAGCTCCCCTGCTAAGGGAGTAACGGCTTTAAATCCGTTCGAGAGTTCGAATCTCTCGCTCTCCGCCATTACTTTTATTAAAGGTAACTGCGGTAAAAGTAATAAATGCAAAGCAATTTGCTATCTTTAGACTAAGATATAAAAAATAGTTCATGTGAGGGCGCGTAGCTCAGCTGGATAGAGTACCTGGCTACGAACCAGGCGGTCGCAGGTTCGACTCCTGCCGCGCCCACCACTTTTCTTTATTGAAATGTGGACTAAGCAAATATCATCGCTTATAAAATTAATAGATATTATCTTCAAACGAGATATTAAATAAGGTTTAATGTGGGCGCGTAGCTCAGCTGGATAGAGTACCTGGCTACGAACCAGGCGGTCGCAGGTTCGACTCCTGCCGCGCCCACCACATTTGCTGTAAAGCTGGAATAAACCAATCTTCGGATTGGTTTTTTTTCTTCTGTAATATAGCAGTTAAAAACTCAAGTATCATCCTTAGGAGGTATTTTGAGTTGTTAAGCAAATACCAAGGCTTATAAAAATAATGGGTGTTATCTTTGAACAAGATAGTAAATAAAGTTTAATGTGGGCGCGTAGCTCAGCTGGATAGAGTACCTGGCTACGAACCAGGCGGTCGCAGGTTCGACTCCTGCCGCGCCCACCACATTTGCTGAAAAGCAGAAATAAACCAATCTTCGGATTGGTTTTTTTTCGTCTAAAGTAAAGTGATAGTGTATCGAACCTGCTGGAGAGACCGAGCATATAATAGCAGCTACGAAACTAACCGCTTCCGATCGCAGGTTCGACTCCTGCCGCGCCCACCACATTTGCTGAAAAGCAGAAATAGACCAACTTTCGAGTTGGTTTTTTTTCGTCTAGATTTTGCCTAGGATAAAGTGATAGTTTATCTAACCTGCTGGAGAGATCGATTATATAAGAGTCGCTACGAAACTAACCGCTTCCGGTCGCAGGTTCAACCCTGCCGCGCCCACCACATTTGCTGAAAAGCAGAAATAAACCAACTTTCGAGTTGGTTTTATTTGCCTGGAATTTGGTTTGTTCCGTCTGTAAAAAGTTAAAGTCGCTTTGGAGGAAAGCTTGCTAGATAAACAGGGTTTTTTAATATAGCTATTTTAAACGGATCTATTTCTGCCTTGCTTTTTGGCTAAGTATAAATTTTCATCGGCTTGGCCAATAAGCTTTGTTATGAACGTTATACGTTCAGACCTATTTTTCAGGGGCTCTACAAGTGAATTTACTACGCCTACGCTAATAGTAATATTTGATGATACCGCAGAGTGTTCATGGTTTATGCCTAATGTATTAATGGATTTTATGCAAAGGTCGGCAAAATTTTTAGCTTGTTGTTGGTCAATTTCTGGTAATGCAATAATAAATTCTTCCCCGCCGTATCTAGCCAAAATGTCACCGCTACGGTGCAAGCAAGATAAAAGATTTTGTGCAACCAGCTTTAAGCATAAATCACCAGCTAAGTGACCATAATTATCGTTATACTGCTTAAAATAATCTATATCTATCATTAGAATACTAAAGTGATACTTATTTCGGCTGGCTCTTTTTATTTCTTCATCCACGAAATTTTGAAAGGCCCTACGGTTATTTATTCCAGTTAATTGATCTTTGTTTGACAGTAGCTCTAATGATAGATTCATCTCCTGCAGTTTTTGATTGGCAATTGACAAATCTGCCGTTCTTTTTTCGACAATCCTCTCTAGTTCTAAATGACTTTCATATAGTTTCCAAAAATTTTTGCGCTGTTTAATTTTTATGATACTGGTTGCTATGGCTTTTTTTATCCATGTTAAAAGCTTAAAAATAGTCCCTTTCCTGATCACTTTTATTAAAAGTAGTTTGATCTTTTGATTTGACTGGGCTAAACCGCACTTAACCTGAACTTCTAGTAAATATTCTCCAGAAGGAAGGGCTGAGTACATTATTGGTTCGTGTTTGGTTTTTCGCCAATTATCGTGAAATCCAACCAGTCGATAGTGATAACTAATGCTTTTTTCTTTCCACAACCAATAAGAACAAAGCATAATGTCGAGGTTCCAACTACCTTCTTCTATGGTTAATATATTGCCATCAAGCAGGAATTGGCTACTGCTCGAAACAGATTTTATCTCAGGTATTGGTGCTTGTACGGTATCAATTAATCTGGGTATTTCAATGACGTTTAAGCTTTCATTGAGACCACACCAGTAACTATCTTCACCTTTCCTCAATAGGCTACGGCTGGTTGTAAACTCCCAAAACTGACGTTCGGGAACATTATTAATAACGTACTTTGGTTGCCGACAATTGATGTTAAACAACTGCAGACCTTGCGACGTACCAATGAGTATTTCATCTTTATTGTGCCATCGGCAGGTCCAGGCTGCGATAGAATCGCTAGACTCGAAAATTTCGGTGACTTGTGAGTCAATCATCAATAATAGTTTATTGTCAGCTGCTATCGCGTATGCACCCTCTTTATTAACGTTGATATCGTAGATGTTAAGGTATTTATTCTTTAATTCGACAGAAATGAGCGTGTTGTCATCGGTGTTATAGATCCACAGTCCTCGACCAAGTGTTGTAACAAAATAGTTATTTGTATCTTTCGGGACTATTGTGTAGATATAACTTAAGGTTTTTCCTAATGAATCATTGATAGGTTCAAACTTTTTACTGCTTGGATAAAATATGAATAAACCGTAAACACTGCCATATAGATAATTTTCTCCAATATTCTGAATACAACGTCCAGCACCAATGTTTTTGTCAGTAAAAAGTTGTACAGAAGAATTATCTGTCATTTCACAGATGGCTAGCCCTTCATTACAGGCAGCAAAGATTTTTAGCTGTTTGTCTTGATAAATATCCCAACAAGTTAAGTTTTTTAAGCTGCTTATTTCACTCTGTATCGCATCATTTTGCGATGAAAGTGAATAACTATGGCCTGTGCCTCCAATAAGAATGTCTTGTCCATTTTGAGCCAGTCGAAGCGTTAGTATTGATGTAGCTTTTTTAGGTACAAACGTTCGAATATAGTCATTCAAAGCTGGATACTTAATTAATCCACTGAAGTCGGTAGTAGCCCAAAGATTGTTGAATGAATCGTAACAAAGATCGGTGATTTTTGCGGTGGTAAATAGCGTCTTTCCTTTTTTCCAAATGTAATCGTGCTTTATTAGTTCGTATACACAGGTTTTCTCTGCAATGATCATATGATTTGAATGAGGAAACAATATACGGACAATCATTGACTCTATATCAGGGAGTTGGATATGCTCTTTAAGTTTTAAATCAAAATCTAAAATGATGATGCTCTTGTTATTAGCAATGAGAAAGCCTTGCGTCGATGCACTAATATGGTTCGCCGAGTTAAAGCTCTTGGTGTATTGATTAATAAGAGGTCGAATCATTTCATTTTGGTACACCCAAATGCCTGACTGTGACATTTGAATAAGAATAGTTTGATCTTTGCTTTTAACAATACTGAGTACGCCTTCGCCGGAAACGTCAAGGCTTACTTTGTTCAATTCATCTGACTTGCTATTCCATCGATATAGCCCTTTGGCGCATCCTAATAAATAGTCGTTGTTATCAATAGATATCGCGCATTGGCACCAACCAAGGCCAAGGTCAACTGTATTAAGATCAACGATGGATTGATGGGTTTCAGCGTTTATAATTGAAATGCCTAAATCTGAGCAGGCTAAAATAGTATCTCTATTTGAAGTAACTGAACGTTGACCGTGAGTTAAAAGTCCTGAATGTTGATTAAGAATTTCAACGTGTTCACCATCATATATAGCTAATCCATTAGGTGTGCTTAGCCAAAATTTTCGGTGAGAATAACACAGACTATGTATTTGTTGTGATGGCAGTCCTTCAAGGCGGGAGATATTCTCGATTATTAAAGAAGGCTTAAGGGGGTGACTATTCATAGAATGACCATAGTATATTTCAGATAAGCCTTATAACGTATTCTTTCAAAACCAGTAACAACGAAGTGAATCAACGAGTAATAAGATCAGTACCTGTAACAATAGTTTAAATTTTACTTTTTAGCATAGATAAGTTCATAAATTCAGTAGTTAAAGTAAATCAGTCAATTAATAATTACCTGATGGTTTGTGTATTTAAGATAAGTTTCAATTGAAATATGAATACCGCAGATATCGTTAATCAATACGCAAATGATTACGTAATAACATGTGTGTAAAAGATGTTTTTAAATAAAAGCCACGAGGCAGTGTTCGAAAGGGCTCGCCGTGTTTATTAAAGGCTTGTGTTTTAGCTTGGCTATTGGCCGCTTTGGGGCGAAGTTGTAACACTTGGCCATGTTTTCCTGAGATGTTTTCTACTTCACCTAATACAATCATATCGGTAAGCTCTTGCCAGTCTAGGGCGAGTAATTGTTCTTCTTCATAAGACGGGGACCAAATAAAAGGGGTGCCAACTATACGCTCGCCTATTGGTATATGTCGTTCAGAAATTACCGGTACCCATAAAACACGTGCCATTTTGTTGCGTATATGGCTGGTTTTCCAACTAGCCCCTACTAAGCCAGTCAAAGGTGCAACACATACAAATGTTGTCTCTAAAGGTTTGCCTTGCATGCTAATGGGTAACGATTTTAATTCAATACCTAAATGTGGAAAGTCAGGTTCAGGTTTTGACCCCGCACTAGCGCCAAGAACCTGCTCAAGTAAAAGACCTATCCAACCTTTTTCTCTCGTTAAATTCTCAGGGACTACTACGCCTGCTTGTTCAGCTATTTCAGCTAAATTAAGTCCAGCAAGCGCTTGCGCTCTTTTTAGTAAATCATCTTCGTTAGTAGGGATATTAATTTTAATGAGTAAACTCTTTAGTCGTGACTTTTCTTTACTCAGTATAAAGATTCATAACTTTTGACGCTATGGTCTAGATAAAATAAAAAATTAATTAATTGCCCGCAAGCCCATATTATGGAAGAATCAAGATATATTTTATGAAAGTTATTGGGAATTCCTTTGATAGATGCCGAAGGCTATAGAGCTAATGTCGGCATAGTCATAATCAATGATAGAGGACAAGTATTTTGGGCTAGGCGTTATGGTCAACACTCGTGGCAATATCCACAAGGGGGGGTTGATGAGGGAGAAACAGCAGAAGAAACCATGTACCGAGAATTACACGAAGAAGTGGGATTAAAACCGGAACATGTCAGTATTGTTGCTTCGACTAAACACTGGTTGAGATATAAATTACCAAAACGTTTAATTAGGCATGAAAGTAAACCTGTTTGTATTGGGCAAAAACAGAAATGGTTTTTACTTAAGCTAACTTCAGAAGAGTCTGCGGTTGATTTACTTCACTCTGATCATCCAGAGTTTGATGATTGGCGTTGGGTAAGTTACTGGTACCCAGTGCGTCAGGTAGTGTCTTTTAAACGTGAAGTTTACCGTAAAGTGATGAAGGAATTTGCTCAGGCGTCTATGCCTTCTTATCGCCATCAAAACCGTAAACGTCGTAGTTGATTATTATTATGTAGCAGTTTTATACGACAAAACAAAAATGTATAATATACCCGTATCACTTAAAGATGACCCTATATCTTAAAGTGAACGGGCATTTTTATTTAAGGAGCCGTATGTTAACTATCCTACGGAGAATTGTTCTAGAATTTAGCCAAAACGCTGAACTCGACAGTGCATTACATCGTATGGTGGAACAAATAAAAGAAACGATGAATACTGACTGTTGTTCAATTTATCTTGCTGACCACCTCAAACAACATTTTTTATTGGTTGCCTCTGACGGTTTGGCAGAAGGTTCATTAGGTCAAACAACCATCGGTTTTACTGAAGGCTTAGTCGGTTTAGTGGGCCAGCGAGAAGAACCACTTAACATTGCTAATGCGCAAAACCATCCTCAATTTATTCATGCCCCTGAAGTTGAGGAAGACGAATTAAATGCCTTTCTGGGGACCCCCATTATTCATCGACGAAAAGTGCTGGGCATACTGGCGATTCAACAAAAAGAGGCTAGGCATTTTACTGAAAATGAAGAAGCATTCTTAGTTACCTTATCAGCCCAACTAGCTACTTCATTGGCCAATGCTGAAGCTAATGTGTTAATCACAGAGCAAGATGCTAATAGTCATTGGACTAAAGCATTACAGGGTGTTGCTGGCTCCTCAGGGGTAATGATTGGTGAAATGTTTGTTGTGTATCCAGCGGTAAGTTTAGCTTCTGTTTCTTTACAACGAACTAAAACCCCAACGCTAGAGTTACAATTTTTTGAAGAAGCCGTGGCGAAAACACGCATAGATTTTGATTTCATGGCCAGTAAGTTACAAGGGATTATTGCGGAGAGTACTTTAGATATTTTCGATATGTATAAGCAATTATTAAATAATGCAAATATTACTAAAGAAGTTACCCAGAAAATAATATCAGGTTGGACTGCTGAAAGTGCTTTAAAACAAATCATTGATAGCTATATTATTCAGTTTGAAGCCTTAGATGACCGTTATTTGCGTGAAAGGGCCAGTGATATACGCGATTTAGGTAATCGATTATTACTTAACTTAAAAAAACTAAATATAAAAGAGCAACAACTTCCACGAGAATTTATACTAGTTGCTGAAGAAGTAACGGCAGCTATGCTTGCACAATACCAGCACCAAGGCTTAAAAGGTGTAGTCTCGCTTCAGGGCTCCAATAATTCTCATGCTGCTATTTTAGCAAGAGCACTAGGTGTGCCAGCGGTAATGGGTATTGAGAAAATTTCGCTTAGTCGATTACACCAGAAGAACTGTATTGTAGATGGCTTTAGTGGTGAGCTTTTTGTTCAGCCTAATGAAGCCTTACAACGTGAATATCAACACTTAATCACTCAAGAGATATTACTCGCCGATAAGGTTAAAAAAGTAGCGCAATTGCCTGCTATTACCAAAGATGGTCAAACCATTGAGTTGCAACTTAATGCTGGGCTTTCATCAGGGTTTGAATATTCAAAAAATTCAGGTGCTGTAGGGATCGGTTTGTATCGTACTGAAATTCCTTTTATGAACCGCAGCTGCTTTCCCTCTGAGTCAGAGCAAACTGAACTTTATCGTCAAGTATTAAGTGCTTTTCCTGATCAACCTGTAACTATGCGTACCTTAGATGTTGGTGGTGACAAGTCGTTACCCTATTTTCCGATAAATGAAGATAATCCATTTCTTGGTTGGCGTGGTATTCGCATTACACTTGATCATCCTGAAATTTTTCTCTTACAAGTACGAGCAATGTTGCGAGCGAATGTTGGCTTAAATAATTTAGAAATTATGTTGCCGATGATTTCAAGTACTTTAGAGGTAGACGAAGCAACTCGTTTAATCAATCAAGCTTATTATGAACTGTCTGGTGAACTTGATTTTATCGGTGAAGAAAAGCTCACTCGTCCAAAAGTTGGTATAATGATCGAAGTGCCAGGTATTATTTATCAATTGCCTGAATTAGCCAGTAAAGTTGATTTCTTTTCGGTGGGCAGTAATGATTTAACTCAATATTTATTAGCAGTTGACCGAAATAATGCCCGCGTATCAGCGTTATATAATTCATATCATCCAGCTGTTTTAAGAGCGCTTAACCATATTGCAGAACAATCAGCTCGCTCATTGGTACCCTTGAGCCTATGTGGCGAGCTAGCCAGTGAACCAGCAGGCGCTTTATTATTATTAGCGATGGGATATGACAAATTGAGTATGAACGCGCATAATATCGCAAAAATTAAATGGGTGATCCGCCATGTTGATTTTCATCAAGTAAAAATGATGTTGGCACATGTGTTAACCCTTTCAACATCCAAACAAGTACACAGTTATTTAAATGAACAACTTGAACAATTCGGTTTAAGTAGTTTCGTACGTGCCGGTAGGTAATGTATCCGGTTAATTTAACTTAAAAAGCAGTAAACAATGTTATTAAGTATCTTTTTAATTTGCGTGTTACTCGGCTCAGTGGTCGGTTTCTCTGCTGGTCTTTTAGGCATAGGTGGCGGGTTGATAATTGTACCCGCTTTGGTGTATTTATTACCGCAGCTAGGGATTGAACCGAACTTAGTTATGCCAATGGCGCTTGCGACCTCGTTAGCCACTATTGTTGTTACTTCACTTTCCGCGGCATTAGCTCATCACCGTAATAGCAATATACCTTGGCCACTTGCTAAGCAACTCATGATGGCGATTGCATTAGGATCGTTACTTGGCGGATTTATTGCTGATATGCTTTCTGTTGTTGCACTAAAAAATACTTTTGCTATTGCTGTTTTTTTACTTTCGTCTTATATGTTTATTGCTATAAACCGAGCGAAGAAAAATAAATTAATTAATCACAACGATGATGAAAAACTACCCAAAAATATCATTGTTAAAGGTATTGGCTTTTTTACTGGTATTTTAGCAAGTCTAATGGGCATTGCTGGTGGTGCTATTCTAGTCCCGATATTAAGTTACTTTAAAGTTCCTTTACGCCAATGTATTGGTGTTGCCACGGTCAGTGGTATGGTTGTGGCCATATTCGGTGTTAGCGGCTATGTGATTGCTGGTTGGGGAGAAGAGAACTTACCCAAATATAGCTTAGGCTATGTTTATTTACCTGCCTTGCTTGGTATCATTATTACGTCTTCTCTTTTTGCTCCAATAGGTGTTAAAGCGGCGAGTAAGTTACCGGTCGGTACTATCAAGAAAGCATTTGCGATATTTTTGATGCTAGTAGCAGTTAAAATGATATTAAGTTAGTACAATAGCGTTTGTTTAAAATTAAAATTTTTTAGAGAAGGAAAGACAGTGAAAGAATATTTAGATCTCATGCGACATGTTCGTGATAACGGCGTACAAAAATCAGACCGCACAGGTACAGGCACCAAAAGTATTTTTGGTTATCAAATGCGTTTTGACTTAGCAAAAGGCTTTCCACTGGTCACCACTAAAAAATGTCATCTAAAATCAATTATTCATGAATTATTATGGTTTATTAAAGGTGAGTCTAATATTGCTTACTTAAGTGAGAATGGCGTTAAAATTTGGGATGCTTGGGCAACAGAGTCGGGCGAACTAGGGCCTGTATATGGAGTACAGTGGCGTAATTGGCCATCAGCCAATGGCGAAACAATTGATCAACTTACACAATTGATTGATGATTTAAAAAATAACCCAGATTCACGACGTCATATTATTACCGCTTGGAATCCTGCATTATTACCTGATACATCTATAAGCCCTGCAGAGAATGCTGCACAGGGCAAGCAAGCATTACCCCCGTGCCATACGCTTTTTCAATTCTATGTACTCAATGGCAAGCTGTCGTGTCAATTATATCAACGCAGTGCCGACATCTTTCTAGGTGTACCCTTTAATATTGCAAGTTATGCACTATTTACCATGATGATCGCCCAAGTCTGTGATTTAGAGCTAGGTGATTTTGTTCATACTTTCGGAGATGCTCATTTATACTCAAACCATATGGAACAAGTTGATGAACAACTAAGTCGCACTCCGCTACCTTTGCCAACTATGAAAATTAATCCTGAGATAAAAAGTATTTTTGATTTTACTTTTGAAGACTTTGAATTAGTGAATTATCAATGCCACGCTCATATAAAAGCCGCTATATCTGTCTAAATACAAACTTAATCGACTGAGCAATTGCACGTTATTGTTTCAGTCGTAGTAGGTGCTGTTAACCATGCATAGCGATAAATTTAGCTAATAACGTTTGCTCATTTTCATTATGCTTTGGATCTTTTTTGATACAATCAATAGGACAAACGCTAATACAAGTTGGCTTGTCATAATGGCCAACACATTCAGTACATTTATCCACGTCAATTTCATAAATCATGCTACCCAATGCAATGGCCTCATTAGGACATTCTAGATCACACATATCACAGTTAATACATGCATCTTCTATAATCAGTGCCATGGCCCTATTACGCTACTTGATTTTGTGTAAACGGTTGGCGTGTTGTGCCACCTTCATTAAGGTAGCGCATAATAATACCAAAAGTTAAATCGTGCTCAGTTACTAACGAAATTGATACTTTATGACCGGACCCTTTTGCGTCAATAATAACTTCACCTTTGGCGTTCTCCATATGAGATAAAACAAAAGATGTATTACCTAGCGGTGTCATTAACTCTAAACGGTCACCGACTAGAAATTTATTTTTTACTTCTATTTCTACTAAACCTGTTATTTCGTTGCGGCCTAATATTTCACCAACAAATTGCTGAGTATCACTTTTTGAATAACCGTAATCAGAATTTTGTGTGTCACTATGGCGGTGACGTTTTAAGAAACCTTGGGTATAACCTCGGTGAGCAAGATGTTCTAAATCGGTATTTAAATTTTGATTAAAAGGTTTATTACTTAAAGCATCAGAAATAGCTTGGCCATAAATTTGTGCTGTTCGAGCACAGTAATAAAATGATTTAGTTCGACCTTCAATTTTTAATGAATGCACGCCTATTTTTATTAAACGTTCTACATGTTCAACGGCACGTAAATCCTTTGAATTCATTATATAAGTACCGTGCTCATCTTCAAATGCTGGCATATATTCACCGGGTCGACCTTGCTCTTGCAATAAAATAATATCCTCAATTGGTTGTTGCTCTGGAATAATGATTTTAGCTGAATCAGGGATAAATAGTTCTGGTTTTACTTTAGTGTCTGGCTGTACCGCTATTATATCACCGGTTTCGTTTTCTTTTGCTTGGTGGCTATCATATTTCCAACGACAAGCATTTGTACATGTTCCTTGATTTGGGTCGCGTTTATTAATGTAACCAGACAACAAGCAACGACCAGAATATGCCATGCATAAAGCACCATGAACAAAAACTTCTAATTCCATTTCAGGGCATCGAAAACGAATCTCTTCAATTTCATCAAGCGATAATTCACGTGATAAAATAACGCGCTCAACACCTTGTTGATACCAAAACTTTACGGTTGCCCAATTAACCGCATTAGCTTGCACAGATAGATGAATTGGCATATCAGGGAATTTTTCCCGTACCATCATGATAAGGCCGGGATCAGACATGATCAGGGCATCGGGCTGCATTGCTATAACGGGCGTAATATCTTTAATAAACGTTGTTAATTTACTGTTATGTGCAGCAATATTATTGACTAAGTAAAACTTTTTACCTAGGGAATGAGCTTCATTAATACCAATTTTAAGATTCTCTAAATTGAATTCATTATTTCTCACCCGTAAAGAGTAACGGGGTTGCCCTGCGTACACAGCATCAGCTCCGTAAGCAAAAGCATAACGCATATTTTTTAAGGTTCCAGCAGGCGATAATAATTCAGGTTTTAGCATAATGAACAACATAGATGATTTATATTAGCTGTATTATAAAAACATCGTTTGTCATAGGTAAACAGCTTATCAGGCGGTTCTTTGATGAAAATCATATTAAGTGATTAAAAACTAGAATTTTAAATATTTGAGCATTTGTCTAATAAAGATACAGTATTGAAAAATTTACTAATATTTGACCTAAAATAATAATATAAGCAAAAAACTGTGCTACTTTTTAATGTAATACAATTGATAATTGACAAATGATAATAATAATTAAGGTGAGACTATGGGAACTGAAAATGCCCTTTATACAATTTTAGTAGAAAAAATTAAACAAGATGCGCTTGTACTTCCAACCTTGCCAGAAGTAGCACTGAAAGTGCGCCAAGCGGCGGATGATCCAAACATTAACTTAAAACAAATGAGTGATATTATCGGTCATGACCCTGCTTTATCTTTGGGTATGTTGAAAGTAGCGAATAGCGTTATTTTAGGACGTTCTGTTAAAGTTGAAACAGTCAACCAGGCTGTAACTCGCATTGGTTTGCGCCAAATCAAAAGTATCGCAACAGCGATGGCGTTAGAGCAAGTATTTGTTTCAAAAAATGAAATAGTTTCAATGTATTTGAAAAAGTCATGGAAAAAAACCGTCGATGTAGCCGCAGTTGCCATCAGTTTAATGACTTTTTATATCCAAGACCATAAACACACATCATTAACGTTAGACACCTTAACATTGGCGGCACTGGTTCATAATATAGGTGTTTTACCCATTTTAACTGAAGCTGAAAATCATCCTGATGTTTTCGCTAACCCGACTTTTTTACAGCAAGCTATTGCTAAGTTAGCTGCGGATATTGGTGGAGAAGTGACTAAAGCGTGGGGATTCTCAGATGAATTTGTCACCTTAGTAACCAGTTGGAGTGATTTAACGGTATTACCTTCTGAAACCCATTATTTGGACTTCATTCGTGCAGGTGCTATTCACAACGGTATTTTCAAGAATGTATCAACCTGTGAAGTGTTATTAAAAAGCTATGTGAATAAAGGTATTTTACCTGACGTGGACTTTATGAAAAGTGAAAAATTTCAACAGATGGTTACTGATGTAAAAACTATGTTTAGTTAATAACAATAAAGTTGTAGACAATAAAAAACCCTGAAATATCAGGGTTTTTTATATCTATAACTTTTAAACCTACAATTAATACTTCACAAAGGAAGTTTAATAAGCTTACTTAGCGGCACTTAACCCTTGATTGATGTTGATTAAGTCTTGCTCACTGATTGTACCTGCCGCACGTTTTAACGATAAAATTGATTGTACATAATTATAGCGCGTTGATGATAAGTTACGTTTTGCGTTATATAAATTACGCGTGCTATCTAACACATCAACAATAGTACGAGTTCCTACTTCAAAACCAGCTTCCGTTGCTTTTAATGCACTATCAGCACTAACAACAGATTGCTCAAGGGCTTTGATTGCCGAAACAGCAGCAATAACGGTGTTGTAAGCATTACGTGTATTACGAACAACATTACGATAAGTTAACTCTAAATCTTGGCTGGCAGCAACATAGTTGCTCTGTGCTTCGCGAACAGCACTTGACGTAGCGCCACCAGAATAAATAGGTACGTTTAACGTTATGCCGATAGACTGACTATCTAAAGCAGGGTTTTCAAAAGTGGCATTGTTTACTTCGTTATCTTGATCTCTAGCACCATAACTGCCCGATAAACTTAATGTTGGATAATGACCAGATCTTGCGATATTAATATTTTCTTTAGCAACATCAACCGCTATTTTTTGGCTAATTAAATCTAAATTTTTTGCTTCTGCTGTTTGTTGCCATTCATTTGCACTGTCAGGTATAGGGCGTGAGGTACTGAAACGTTCAGTGTTTAAAACACTTAAGTCTCTTGGATACACATTGGTAATTACCCTTAACGCTTCTTCTGCAGTGTAAACACTGTTTTCAGCGCGAATTTCAGAAGTAACGGCATTATCGTATTGCGACTGTGCTTCATGCACGTCTGTTACTGCTTTTAGACCAACAGAGTAACGTTGTTTTGTCTGTTCTAATTGACGCTCAATAGCCGCTTTCTCAGCTTTAGCAAAATCTAAATCGTCTTTAGCACTTAAAACATCAAAATAAGCGGTCGTTACTCTAACAATCAATTCTTGTTTTGCTGCTTGATAAGAAACATCACTGCGGTGCGCGGCTTTTTTGGCATTATCTAATCTTAACCATGTACTATGATTGTATAATGACATACTTAAACTTAAGCCATAGCGCAAAGTATCAGATTTATTGGTCAATGTTCTATTTGATGATTGCCCATCATCCGATGTTGGAATAAATTGATCTTTACTCATTGTGTAGCTAGCTGAAGCACTGATCTCTGGTAATAAAACAGCTCTGGCTTGATCTATGCCTTCTTTTGATGCGTTAAATAAAGCCTTTGATCTCAATACGGTAGGATCATTTTTTTGTGCTTGTTGATAAACGCCCAATAAATCTTCAGCGTTAACTAACGTAGTATTAGTTACACAAACCAAACCAATGATCAGTGCCGTAATTGTTTTTTTCATGAGTGAGCTATTCCTTTGAGTGTGCCATGTACGCTATATTATTATGATACTATCGTATCTTGATTTTTGAATTAGCTAAATAAAATAAGTGTTTGCGAATGCATTCTAGTGTAACAAAATGTTTTATGCTAGTGCTCGCTTTATTATAGTATCTTCATTTATTTTAAATTTTTATATGGGAAATAAAGCCACTCAATGCCTAACAAAAATACAAAACCATCAAAGTTTTCAAATAAAGACGTCACCATTTATCAACAAAAAACCTGCTACCAAGGTGTGTTTAAAATGGATGAGTATCAACTTAGTCATCGATTATTTGATGGTGGCGAAAGTAAAGTATTAACGCGCGAAGTTTTTGAACGTGGTCATGCGGTAGTCGTTATTCCTTACGATGCGACCTATGATCGTGTTGTGTTAATCGAACAATTTCGAGTTGGCGCTATTGGTCAAGGAGACACGCCATGGCTATTAGAGTTTGTCGCCGGTATGTTTGGTCAAGATGAATCGCCTATTGATGTTGCTATTCGAGAAGCTAAAGAAGAAGCCGACTTAACGTTAAATGCTAATCAACTCGATAAAGTGCTGGAGTATTTTTCAAGTCCTGGTGGTATGAGCGAAGTTATACATTTATATGTTGCTAATATAGATAGCAAAAATGTCTCAGGGGTGCACGGTTTAGAAACTGAAAGTGAAGATATTTTGTTGCATGTCATGTCAAGAGAACAAGCCATGTCGTTGTTAGAAAATGGAAAAATCACCAATGCAGCAACAATAATTGGGTTACAATGGCTACAGAATAACTTTCATCAACTACAGCAGAAATGGTCTTCGTAAATGATACAGCAAAGTAAAAAATATCAGCCAAGATTATCAACCTTAATGAATCTTTGTGAAGTTAACTATATGTTTTTAGTTCGCTTATTGGCCAGTCATAACGATGAAGAAGCGGTTGGTGATGAGCGGTGTTTTTTTATTTCTGATTTTTTATCTTACAAGATAACAATACTCGAAATTACTCGCTACACCAGCTTGGTGAGTATTCGCCAAGAACTGCCTAAGACAAAAGCAGTCGTTACTGGAGAAGATAACAATAATAAAACGGTGTTTGACCACATTTTACGTCCCAAAATGATTATCCGTTTATATCATGATGCTCGAATGGCTGAGGTGATCAGTAATCAAGACATTAAACAAGTTCAACCTCGTTACGATTACCCCAATAGTAAAATGCATTTACCTGATGAAAAAGAGCAAATTAATCAGTTTCTTAAAGAATGGCTGCAACTTTGTTTAAAGTTAGGCCAAGTCAACTTATCACTTTTTGAGTAATCCTTTTGTCTTCTATTTTTAAAATTGCGCAAATAAGCGACTGCCATTTGTTTTCTCAAACAGATGGTTTGCATCATGGTGCTAATGTTTACCATAATTTAGTCAGTGTTTTAGACGACATTAAAAATCAGCATTTAGTCGATGCTATTGTATTCACCGGTGATATAACTCAAGACCATAGTGAAAAGTCTTATCAACTTTTTGTGCAAGCTGTTGTTGAAAGTGACATAGCGATACCTTTTTATTATTTGGCGGGGAATCATGATGAACTCGAGTTATTGGATAAATATTTATCTGTTCCTCCTTTCAATCGTGAAAAAGTCTTTAATGATAAATATTGGCAAATTGTTTTACTTAACAGTAAAAGTGAAACACCGAAAGGTCTGGTAACACCAAGCGATTTATCTGCATTTGAGTCAATCGTTGATGATAAAAAACATCAATTAGTGATGATGCATCATCACCCATTAGATGTTGGTTATTTTATTGATCAACACGGTTTAGAAAATCAAGCAGAGTTTTGGCAAACGATTAATAAGTTTTCGAGTATCAAAGCTATTACCTGTGGTCATGTGCATCAAGCATTAACCTTGTATTCAGACCAATCACCAGCCATTCCCTTATTTACTTGTCCCGCTACATCGATTCAATTTGACACCAATAAAAGCGCTGGTGCTTCAAATGGACAAGGGCCAGGCTATCGTGTTTTTTCGCTATTTACTGATGGAAAAATAAAGTCAGACAGCTACTTTTTAACAAAGGAATAAAATGTCTAAACAGGTTAATATTTTATATCTACATGGTTTTAATTCATCACCACAATCGATGAAAGCACAACTGACAAAGCATTACTTTAATGAACATTTTCCCGAAGTCTCATTTTTTAGCCCTCAGTTAGCTTCGTCACCAACGGCTGTTATCGAACAATTAACGACACTAATAGACTCAAAAAGCGATAAAGAAAACATTTGGTATTTTATTGGTTCATCACTAGGTGGCTATTTTTCAACGTATTTATCAGAGAAATATCAAGGCAAAGCCGTATTAATTAATCCGGCAGTAAAGCCCTTTGAATTATTAGTTGATTATTTAGGTGAACAAACTAATCCTTACACACAGGAAGTTTATTACATTGAAAAGCATTTTATTGAGTCATTAAAAAGCCTTGAACAACAATTTATTTCGAAAAATAATTACTTGGTCATGGTACAAACAGGCGATGAAGTGTTAGATTATCAAAAAGCTGTCGATAAATATTGTGACTGCCAAATAATTGTCCAGCAAGGCGGGGATCACAGCTTTATTGATTACTCGAAAGTGTTACCTAAAATTGCGATGTTTTTTAATTTATACCCAACGAGTCAATAAAGTAGACCGATAGGTATTAAAACATTTTTTAATCATAATCATTATTAGAATAGTTAAATGAGCGAACAATATAATTCAGACTCCATTGAAGTCCTCAGTGGTTTAGACCCAGTACGACATCGTCCAGGTATGTACACAGATACTTCTCGCCCTAATCATTTAGGCCAAGAAGTTATTGATAACTCGGTTGATGAGGCTTTGGCTGGGCATGCGCAAAATATCACCGTTGTGCTCGATAAAGACCAATCACTGGAAATTATTGATGATGGTCGAGGCATGCCAACCGATATTCATCCCGAAGAAGGTGTCTCAGGTGTTGAGCTTATTTTCTGTAAACTTCATGCCGGTGGTAAATTTTCTAATAAAAATTATCAATTTTCTGGTGGTTTGCATGGTGTTGGCATTTCTGTGGTTAACGCACTTTCTACCCGAGTTGATGTTTCAGTTCGCCGTGACAGTAAAGTGTATGAAATGGCTTTTGAGCATGGTGAAAAAGTTGAAGAGTTACATGAAACCGGTACGGTTGGCCGAAGAAATACCGGTTCACGCGTAAAGTTTTGGCCTGATCCTAAATATTTTGACTCAGCAAATTTTTCAGTGCGTCGCTTAGTACATTTATTAAAAGCGAAAGCTGTTTTATGTCCAGGCTTGACCATCAAGTTTCATGACAAGAATGAAGATAAAAAATATCAATGGTATTACGAAGATGGTTTAGTCGACTACCTGAAAGATTCTCTTAAAAGCTGTATTTGTTTACCTGAAGACCCTTTTGTTGGGACTTTTTCTTCTTCGCATGAAGCCGCTGATTGGGCCGTAACTTGGCTCTCTGAAGGTGGAGAGGGCATTGGAGAGAGTTATGTCAATTTAATTCCAACCATCCAAGGTGGTACACACGTCAATGGTTTACGCCAAGGCTTATTGGAGTCAATGCGCGAATTTTGTGAATTTAGAAACCTCATTCCTCGCGGTGTAAAATTAACGCCAGATGATATATGGGACAAATGTTCATATATTTTATCGGTGAAAATGCAAGAACCACAATTTGCAGGACAAACTAAAGAACGTTTATCTTCTCGACAATGCGCCGCTTTCGTTACCGGTGTGGTAAAAGATTCTTTTAGTTTATGGTTAAATGAACACACTGAAATCGCAGAAAACCTTGCTGAATTTTGTATTTCAAATGCTCAGCGACGCTTGCGTGCCAGTAAAAAAATTATTCGTAAAAAAATTACTCAAGGACCTGCTTTACCCGGGAAATTAACTGATTGTGGCAGTCAAGATATTGCCCGAACAGAATTGTTTTTAGTGGAAGGAGACTCGGCGGGAGGTAGTGCTAAACAAGCGAGAGACCGTGAGTTTCAAGCAATTATGCCGCTTAGAGGTAAAATTTTAAATACCTGGGAAGTCGATTCCGGACAAATACTGGCTTCACAAGAGGTCCATGATATTTCAGTGGCATTAGGCATAGATCCAGATAGTGATGATTTATCAGAATTACGCTACGGTAAAATTTGTATTCTTGCCGATGCCGATTCCGATGGTCTTCATATCGCAACGTTATTATGTGCTTTATTCATGCAACACTTTTTACCTTTAGTGCAACGTGGCCATGTTTATGTGGCTATGCCACCACTTTATCGTATCGATGTCGGTAAAGAAGTTTTCTATGCCTTAGATGAAGCCGAAAAAGACGGTGTTTTAGATCGAATAGAAGCTGAGAAAAAACGTGGTAAAGTTAATGTACAACGTTTTAAAGGTCTGGGTGAAATGAACCCTCTGCAACTACGCGAAACGACTATGGATCCAAATACACGTCGTTTAGTGCAATTAACGGTAGATGAGCACTCTGAAACGATGGAGTTAATGGATATGCTACTGTCAAAAAAACGTAGCCCAGATAGAAAAACATGGCTGCAAAGTAAAGGTGACATGGTCGAAATTTAACCATATTTAGTTTCTTAACACCAAAGCATGAGTTAACTCATGCTTTTTTTTGCGCTTTTATCTAACAACTGTTTTTATTTAAAAAGGTTATTTGCATACTCTCTCAATATGAAATAACATATGTTTTTCCATATATATGAAAAAACATATGTTAAATGTGTATTGTTATTTTATGTATGTTCCAAATAAGCTTTCGAATTAATGCGGTGCCAGTTATGAATAATGATAGGGTGGTTCAATTTTTTAAAAATTTAGCTGATGATACTCGGCTAAAAATAATTTTACTTATACAAATGGAAAAGGAACTGTGTGTCTGTGAATTAACGGCCGCTTTGTCTTTATCTCAACCTAAAATATCACGTCATATTGCCCAACTTAAATTACATCATATTCTCAGTGAACGAAAAGTAGGACGCTGGGTTTTTTATAGTCTCGTTGATGCAATGCCATTTTGGCAAAAAGAAGTCATCGAGTTATCAAGTCTTAACAATCAAGCATATTTAACCGCATGTGTAACAAACCTTATTGATATGGGCAATCGTCCGAGCAGACAGCAAACATGTTGCGAATAACCTTAATAAATAGGAATAAATCATGACAATTAAAGTAGGAATTAATGGCTTTGGCCGCATCGGACGTTTAGTTTTACGTGCGGCATGGCAATGGCCAGAAATAGAGTTTATTCAAATTAATGATCCCGCAGGTGATGCTAAAACATTAGCACACTTACTGAATTTTGACTCTATTCATGGTCGTTGGAAATTTGATGCACAAGTCGACAATAACCAAATGATCGTCTGTGATGAAGATGGTGAACATCACATTAATATTAGTCATAATTTAACCATAGCTGAAACTGACTGGTCACAATGTGATGTTGTTGTAGAAGCTTCTGGAGTGATGAAAACGACCAAACTATTAAGCGCTTATTTAGCACAAGGTGTTAAACGGGTTATGGTTACAGCACCCGTAAAAGAAGAGGGCGCCTTAAATATTGTCATGGGCGTTAATCATCACCTTTATAACAAAGCACAGCATAAAATTGTCACTGCTGCTTCTTGTACCACTAATTGTTTAGCGCCAGTGGTTAAAGTTCTCCAAGACAGTGTTGGCATAAAACACGGCAGTATGACGACTATCCATGATATTACCAATACGCAAACTATCCTTGATGCGCCTCATAAAGATTTACGTCGAGCGCGAGCTTGTGGCCAAAGTTTAATTCCAACGACTACCGGGTCTGCAACCGCTATTACCCATATTTTTCCTGAGCTAAAGGGAAAATTAAATGGTCATGCCGTGCGAGTTCCGTTAGCGAATGCCTCAATTACTGACTGTGTATTTGAGCTAAATAGAGCCGTAACAGTTGAAGAAATTAATCAATTGATGTCTACGGCGGCACAAGGAGACCTAAAAGATATACTTGGCTATGAAGAGCGTCCTTTGGTCTCTGTTGATTATAAAACGGATCCACGTTCATGTATTGTTGATGCGCTATCAACCATGGTTGTTAATGACACCCAATTGAAAATGTATTTGTGGTATGACAACGAATGGGGTTATGCCAATCGAGCTGCAGAGTTAATGTTGTTAGTTGGACGATCTGATATTAAGGACTAGTCTTTGAGAATATCGACATAGACTGCGTTTTTAAACGAATAATATCTTGGCGTTACGCTAATGTTTAATACTCTTGATTATTTATTAGCATACGCCAACATCAATCGAAAATACCATCATTGGTACCTTTATGTTAAACAGAATAACTGCACTGCCTAGTGCGGTAAAACAGTACCTATTAATTACCGCTAACTATTGGTTTTTCACCTTAACCGATGGTGCTTTGCGTATGCTGGTATTATTACATTTTCATCATCTAGGTTATTCCCCGCTTGCCATTGCGATGTTATTTCTATTTTATGAAGTTTTTGGCGTGATAACCAACCTAGTTGGCGGGTGGTTAGGAGCAAAAATTGGTTTGAATAAAACCATGAATATTGGTCTGTTCAGTCAAGTTTTTGCTTTATTAATGCTAACAGTTCCTGAACAATACTTAACCGTTATCTGGGTTATGTTGGCACAAGCGCTGTCGGGTATAGCCAAAGATCTTAATAAGATGAGCGCTAAAAGCAGTATTAAAACGTTGGTACCAACGAGCAATAACAACCAAGATCACGCTGTTCTTTTCCGTTGGGTTGCTTATCTTACAGGATCAAAAAACGCCTTAAAGGGTATCGGTTTTTTCCTAGGTGCCTGGTTACTAAGTACCGTGGGATTTTCAGTAGCCATGCTAATAATGGCGAGTGTGCTAGCGATTGTTTTTGTGCTTAGTCTGTTATTATTGCAAGGTGATTTAGGTAAGGCAAAGCACAAAGTTAAATTTAAAGAGATATTCTCAAATCACTCATCATTAAATTATTTGGCGGGCGCGCGCTTATTTTTATTTGCTGCTAGGGATATTTGGTTTGTTGTCGGATTACCGATATATTTGGTCAGTAATTTAGGTTGGCAACATACTAATGTTGGGATATTTATGGCGTTATGGATTATCGCTTATGGTATTGTTCAAGGCTCAACACCTAAATTTTTTATTAAAAATAACCAACATAATATCAAGGGTCATTTGTTATTTACTTGGGGGATGATTTTATCCGGTGTTACCTTGTTGTTAGCACTGTTGATGTTTTATGCGACCAAGCTCAACATCAGTACTGAAATCATTATTATTGCAGGCTTATTTATTTTTGGGGCTGTTTTTGCTATTAATTCTGCGCTACATAGCTATGTGATTGTAGCCATGGCGAAAGAAGATGGCGTTTCTATGGATGTTGGCTTTTATTATATGGCTAATGCCCTGGGAAGGTTATTAGGGACTGTTATGTCAGGTGTTATTTATCAATTTACTAACTTAATTACCTGTTTAATCATTTCCGCTTTGTTTGCTGGACTTTCAGCCTTATTGATTAAACGTATTAGTCTGTCAAACGAATAAGGCGCAAAACAGTGACAATGTTAACGTTAACAGCATGCTGGTAACGTTAACATTCTATATAGCGATGAAGTTAGTAACGCACCGCTAAATCATTTAATTGGATGTTACCCAATAATTGCCCGTCAGTAGTCATTGCCTGTGCGCTTTGCTGAGACACTTGGGTTATTTTTACTGTGTAAGGGCTAACGTTAAAACCTGCATAGGTTTTTCCTGAGTCAGTAATGATATTATTTAAGTGTAACAGAGAAAACTCATCACCAACTTTTACGCCATGCCTTTTACCTAAATTAATCGTTAACGAATTACCAGCTATTTGCACTACCTTGCCACGAGTAGGTTGACACATCATATTTTCGTCGATATCAATGATCATATCCCCTAACACTTTTTCAATGGCCATTCCGTATTGGCTTTGCCAGAATACTTCGCTATGAACATCAACTTGCTGACGTTTGCCAAATTCCCATGGGGCAGAACTACGGTACTGCTTAGTGAAGACAGATTCACCATTAGTACCGTTGTAAATATATAGGCTGACACTAAACTGACGGTTAAAAACATCTTCTTGCCAGAACTGCCAACCGTTGGTTGAGGCTTGTGCAAAGCTAATGTCATTAATTTCAGAATACATGACATACTGAGTATCGCTGATATTAGCTAACGACATGGTGAGATTTTTTATTGCTTCAACTTGTAAGCTGTTATTTAATCTTGAGAACTGAGACTTCTCTTTTAATAACAATCGGGTGTCTAGATAAATACCTTGGTTGTTAATTTTATAAGCAAGTTTAGCCATCAATTTATTATCAAGAGCATAAATTTTACCGATACTCGCTTGCTCTCTATGCATTAAGTTACTACGGGTAATTAATAAAGACTTTCGATAATCAGAAGAGAAGCACTGTTTACTTTGTGGGAAGATGTCAGCACGAATGGTTACGGTGACCAAATTGCCCTCATAATTTTCATCAACCAGCTCAAAAGAGTTTACGGTACCGCTGGCGCGAATATTTATTTCATTTTGTGTCAATAATCCGTTAACCGTTTTTTGCACACTCGATACGGAAGCTCCGGCAACGAGTAAGGCTTTTTTTAATGCATTCTCTATGGCTAATGTTTTTGCTCGTTCGGCATTGCCCTGCATTATTACTGACTTTCCCTGAGCTTCATACCACTGGGCATCAGCAGAATGAGTGATAAAAAATAAAAGTAGAGCTGATATAAATAAGCGCATATGAAGTCCGTCAGTAAAAAAGGTTTAATATCTACTGTCGAATATGCAGTTTCTATGCCCACTTATTTTAATACGCAAGTAACTTTATAGATTGGCGCGATTTGTGCTTTATTTATATTAGAAACTATTTGATGTCGTTTATCGATATTACTGCAAAACTGATTATTCGCTTTCAGAGCGATCAAGGGGAGCTCAATGAAAAAGTGGCTTATTCCATTATTTATTCCAACGTTGATGTCGTGTTCATCAATGAATATGATGAGTGATGAAGATAATTTTTATAAATCAAAGCAAGAAGTACGAGGTGAAATTGACAGTTTCAATCTACCTCGACATGCGATAGCAGATGTTGTTAAAGGGCTTACTTATCAGATGCTTGAAAGCAGCTCTTTTGTAAACCCTAAAACACCTATCGCGGTAGCTTCTTTTGTCGAATTAGAAAACCTTGAGTCAACTAATTGGCTGGGTAATCAAATATCAGAGAACTTTGTTCATGAATTACAGCGCCATGGTTTAGTTGTTATTGATTTTAAAACGACGGGACATATTCGTGTCACTGCTCAAGGTGATTATGTTTTTAGTCGCGACTGGAAAGAGCTGCCAGAGCGGCAGATTATTGACTATGTTGTAACCGGTACCATGATGGAACAAGAAAATGGTGTGATGATTAATGCTCGGATGATTGGTATGCAATCACGTGTTGTTGTTGCCACGGCACAATCTTTTATTCCAAGCTGGGTAATTGGTGAACAGATTAATCAAGATGAAAGTGTTCGGATAAAAGATGGATTAATCATTCGAAACAGCGTTATGTTAGCAGAAGACGAACGTTCAATTAAAATTGTTAATTAGTTTTTTATATTGATGTAGGACTAACTTTTGGTATTTATGATGAAAAAAATTATTCTTAATATATTAACCGCTGGTAGTTTAGCTTTGTTACTTGCCAGCTGTTCTAGTGTTTATGACAAACACGTACAATGGCAAAGTGTTAAGCCTGAAACCTTCCCTGTGTTACATGCTATTGGCCAAGCGCCGATAAGTTTGCAAAACTCACAACATGAAACGCAGCGTATGTTGATGGCGATTAATGCCTCAAAGCTTGCCGCTTATGCAGAACTTGCAGAACAAGTTTATGGGCAAAAGATAAATGGTGAAATGACCATGTCACAACTGATAATGGGTAAAAATGAAGTGTCAGCGTCAGTTCAAGGTGTCATCCGCGCAGCTAAAGTGATTAAAAGCTATCCTGTTGGCGACAGTTACACCACAGAGTTAAGTTTAGACTTTGAAGATGTTTATAATATTTATTTAGCTTCTTCACCCAAACGTGAAATTAAAGCGGTTACCTATTATTAAGTGTTAACAGCACACCCTTAAAAATCATACTGCAGACTTGCATAAAAATATGCGCCGTTAAAACCGAAAGGAGCTGATCGGCGTGAATATTTGAATACACCTGTGCTATCAACAATGATATTACCTTGTTGATCTTCAATCGTGCCTCCTCGAGAGTTTCCTATACGATTTTTGTCAGGCATAACATCAAATAAATTATGACTACCCACAGTGACCGCAAGATTTTTTGACATTTGATGGCTAACGCTAATATCAGTTAATAGCTCTGCGCCATAAGTTTGTTTACCACCATCGGTTATCGTATATTTACCATAGTGATTGAACAATATATTGATGGTCCAGTGCTGGTTTTTATAAAGGGTGTTTACACTTATTTTATTGCGTGGTTGCCACTCTTCAATGATAGAAATATCTTGCTGTGAAAAAATTTCTTCAACGCTAATGGTATGCAGTGTGCTGTGATCAGGTGTAAATAACTTGGTTACCTCAGTATTGGTAAAGTTTGCCGCCAAGGTGAAGTTAATATCTCCAGCAAAAGCTTGAGTCTGCCAAGTAGCAACAATATCTGTGCCTTGAGTTGCGGTATCAGCGCCATTTAAGAAAAACTGTCCTTTGGTAACAGACTCCTCAGTAAAAGCTTGGTCGAGTAGAGGTGATATTCCCATACCCAATTTACTACTAATGACAATACGATTATCAATATCAATCTGATAAAAATCAAAGCTAATATCTACATTTTCAGTAGGGCTGTAGATAAAGCCAACACTGAGGTTGTCAGATTCTTCTTCTTTTAAAGAAGGCACCCCGAGTCGAGTGGTCAAAGTACTATCATTTCTGAATGTTTCCACTTCCTCACTCAACAATGAGCCACTTTCGTCAACAATAAACTGTGTACTGATATTATTGAAATACATTTGCTGCATAGAAGGTGCACGAAAACCTGTGCTATAGGCTCCGCGCAAAATAAGTTGCTGGTGTGCTTGCCAATGCACCGCAAGTTTTGTATTGGTGCTGTTACCAAATATATCATAATCATCATAACGAATGGCCGCACTGAGCTCGATAAAGTCATTGATTTGGGTCACAGACTCCGCAAAAAGTGAAACAACATCACGGTTCTCGTTAACCGCAAGTTCAGGTGCAACCCCCGGAAAACCTTGAATACCACCAGCGGCATCTTGGTCAAACAATGCTTGATTATTGTCGGTATCATAATCCTGAAAGCTGTAGGGGTTACCTGGTATTATTTGGTATATTTCTTGGCGAAACTCTGCGCCTAACGCGAGTGAGTAATTTTCATAGTCTTGGCTAAAAAGTAAATTTACTGTCTCAAGTGACAAGGATAGCCCGTAAGCAAAAGCAGACTTTGGTAATTGAGCACGTAATTCATCTACTGTTAAGTCACTGGTTTGTAATAGATAGTTAGCGTAAGAAGCATTAAGTGAATCTTTAGTCGTATAGTCTATTTGGTTCTTGCCATAGGTATATGAAATATCAATGGCGCTGTCATTATCGAAAGCCACTTTATAGCCAAAATTGTATGACATATCTTTTATATCTGAATCTATTTTGGGTAAATAACCCTGAGGAATAGTTGCTTGACCATCACTTAATAATGGGTTTTCATTGTTATTCGCGCTGTGACGAAAAAATGCGGCAGATTGGTTTTCTCGATGTGAATAGGTTAAAAAGCCATAAAGTTGCCCGTTATTCAGTTCAAATGTACTGTTTGCGGCAAAAGAAAGTTGTTGATACGAAGGGTCGCCAATACGAAATGTTGCTCGGTTAGCGGATAACTCTCGAGGATCATCGGTTTGCCAATGACCATTGTCCAATTGAGTGCACTGGCCAAATTGGCAGGCACCATGTAAACCTGAGCGGTTGGTACTTTGATGGTCGACTAAACTTAATGTGGCATTGATAAAGCCATCATCACCCAGCGGTAAACCTTGCGTATAAGATAGCTGAAAATCTTGACCATCACCTTGCTGATAAGCACCAGCTGATGTTATTAAGGTCGCTTGCTCATTACTATCGTTTAGCACAATATTAATAACACCCGCTATGGCATCCGAGCCATATTGTGCGGCTGCACCATCACGTAAAATTTCAATACGTTTAATGGCTCTTACTGGAATGGCGTTCATATCTGTACCAGCTGTACCTCGGCCAACAGAGCTATTAATATGAATTAAACTCGCTTGATGACGACGCTTACCATTTAATAAAATCAGTGTCTGATCCGGTCCTAAACCACGCAATGTTGCTGGCTGTAATACGTCACTGCCATCACTTATTGCTGAACGAGAAAAATTAAAAGAAGGTACTAGTGCTTGCAATATTTGACCAAGGTTAGTCTGGCCACTATTACGCAGAGTGTCCGCAGATATAATATCAACAGGAACAGGTAACTCTTTTACGGTTCTGCCATTAATATGACTACCAACAATAACTATTTTTTCAATGGCTTTGACTTTTTCTGTGGTCTTAATTTCTTGTTTAGATTTGCTCTGCGCTGTAACGTTATTTTTCTGCTTTATCGACCATTGGCCTTTATTATTTATTTCTGCATGAAGCCCCGTGTTTTTAAGGAGCTTCCTCAAAGCCAAAGAAACTGAGTAATAACCCTCTATGGCATTACTGTTAAAACTTCGGGTTAAATCATAAGAAAATATAATGGTCTGATCGGCCTGCTGGGCAAGTTTAATTAATGCTTGATCAACGGATTGAGCGGCGACAGTAAAGTGCGTTATATTGGGTGCAATAGCTTGTACTTTAGCTTGAGTGGTTAAACTAAAAGATAATGGAAAAATAATAAAGAATGAACAAAAAAAATGTGTCAATAGTTTTGTTAAAACGGCACGGTGTTGCTGTTTTTTTCTTTCTTTAAATAAATAGTTTAGCAAGGTGTCAACTAGTGCTTTGATTGTGATCGTTGAATACAGAAAGCTCACCTTCTATTTATAATTTTTATTCATTGTACTTATCTATAGCCTATTTGAGGCGTTGACCATTAAATTATGGCGTCAGTTGCTTTGGTGATAACTACAGTGTTGTGACTTGTCTTGGTATATTTTAGGTCGAAATTATAGCTAATTGAATCTAATAAAGTACCAACATCGTCTGACTTAAAATAACCGGACACTTTCATTTGGGCAAGCGCTTTATCTTTAATGGTAAATTTAACATCGGTATAGCGACTAATTTCATCAAGTGCAGTGGCCAGTGATTCACCATCAAAAATAAGTATGCCTTTTTTCCAGGAAAGTTCCTGAGATAAAGTGAGTGATGAAATTTTATTTGTCGGTGATTGAATTTTGTTGATTATAGTCGATTTTTCACCTGCAACTATAATGCTATTTTTTTGCGGAAATTGAACCGTACTGGCTATTTTTTTCGTTAATGCCGGTAATGCTTCATTCGAATCAGCGATTAATACTCGCCCTTCGGTAACAATTAACTCTAACTGATTATTATCGCTTTTTTGTACATTAAAAATGGTGCCTAAAGCGGTAAATGATTGTTGCCCAGACGTGACACTAAAGGGGCGTAATTTATCTTTTGCGACTTCAAAAGAGGCTTCGCCTTTGATCAAATTTAATTGACGATGTTCTTCACTGAAGCTAATAGTGAGTAAACTATCAGTGTTTAACTCGACATTTGAACCATCGGGTAAGGTCACTTTTTTATGCTCGCCTATTTTTGTTGAAAATTGATCATAAATAACTTCAGATGACGTTGATTGAAAAAACGAAAATATTGGTTTATTTAAAAAAAACTCACTGGTAATGATACCAAAGAAAATAACACTGGCAGCCATTGATAATTGCATGAATAATTTTTTAGAGTGAGGAGAATGTTTTTTTTCTAAAGGAAATAAACCATTAAACTCGGCAAGTAACTTAGAAATTTTGGTCGAAGGTGAGTACTTATGAAGGGCTAAGTGATGATTGTTTTCTTGATTAACCCAAGCAACAAAAGCTTGTCGCTCTTGTTGCGATAATCCTTGTTCAATGCGAGATAGCCAATACTTGGCCTGCACTTCTATTTCATTATTATATTGTATTTTAGCCATAATAAATATTTTGTCTTCATTCAATTCACGCAAACATCGATATATTTATTCGACCATGCCGTGCATCCTAGCGTAATAGCAAACGGTTTTTTATTATCAAGTAAAACTTACTTTACCTAACAAATCAATATGATAATCAGGGCTTTCAAAACTAGAAAACCCTCCTATATTTTCTACTCTACCTTTATTTCTTTTTGTTTGCACGTTTTGCTTGTTTTTTCGCCTTAGCTTTTTTCTGTGATTTACTAATTTTGATCTTAGGTTTTTTCAAGGCAACTTTAGACTCTTTATATTGTGGTTTTAAGCCTTCAATATTTCGACGTGATAAACGCTCGTCCATGTAACGTTCAATCTTGGCAATGACAGGCATATCGTGTGCTTCAACTAAAGAGATAGCCGTACCTTTATTACCCGCTCTGCCTGTACGACCAATACGATGTAAATAAATATCTGCTTTGCGTGGCATATCAAAGTTAATAACATGAGTAATGTCATCAATATCTAAACCACGAGCAGCAACATCAGTAGCAACCAATACTTTTACCATACCTGAGCGTAAACGGTTAATGGCATGATTACGTTTGTCTTGTGGCATTTTACCTTCAAGCCAAGCACAGGGGATTTCTTCAGCGTAGAGTTTTCCTGACAAATGCTGGACCGTTTCACGTTTGTTGGCAAAAACAACCGTGCGTTCAAAGCCTTCTTGTTTTAACAAGTTGATTAATAATTTAAATTTATGTTCTTTGTCATCTGCTAAATGAAGCCATTGGTGAATTTTGGCTTTTTCTTTTCGTGATGGGTGAGACTCTAAAAATACTGGCTCGTTAAGTACTTCTTTTGAAAAACGTAAAACACCCGCACCTTCGAGGGTTGCTGAGAAAAGCATGGTTTGCTTACGCCAGCGAGCTTCACCAACAATACGGTTAATCGCATCAGAGAAACCCATATCAAGCATACGGTCAGCTTCATCAAGTACAAGAATTTCAATGTCGCGGGCTTCAAATTGTTCTGATTCAAGATATTCAAGTAGACGGCCTGGCGTAGCAACTAGAATATCGGTGTTCTTAGTTAAGACATCTTTATGGCTGTCATAACTAACACCACCAGTGATCAACCCAGTTTTAATATCAGTTAATTCAGTTAATTGTGTACATTGCTCACTGGTTTGAATAGCAAGCTCGCGCGTTGGTGACAAAATAAGTACCCGAGGAAAACCTGGGCTTTTACGCGGGTAATCTAGCAGATGTTGAGCGATAGGTAATATAAAAGCAGCTGTTTTACCTGTGCCCGTTGGCGCTGAAGCTAAAACATCTTTACCTGTCATGGCGACAGGTAAAACCAACTCTTGAATAGATGTTGGTTTTTTATAGCCAGCATTTGTAATGCCGCCTAGTAGTGCTGAATCTAGGTCAAATTGCTCAAACATAAAGTATAATTTCGGTCAGGATAATATTGCCGTGAATTATAAAGCGAAACAGGCTATTTAGCTAAAGCTAAAGCTATTTATTTTTAGTTTTTATTCACTTTCAATAATCTCAGCTATTTCTCTTTGAATTTGTTGACACCACAATGCAATACGTTCATCACTTTGTTCGTATTGATTGTCTTCATCTAATGCCAAACCGACAAATTGACTATTATCTTCGGTGAGCGCTTTAGAGGCTTCAAACTCATAACCTTGGTTGGGCCAAAAACCAATAACAAAACCATCTTGGGCGATGACTTGTTCATGCAACATGCCCAGCGCATCTTGAAACCACTCGGTATAACCAATTTGGTCACCCATGCCATAAAGGGCGATAATTTTTCCTGATAAATCTAAAGTCGCGATATCATCCCAGTGGCCCTCCCAATCTTCTTGAATTTGACCATAATCCCAAGTAGAAATACCCATGATAACCAGATCGAAATCGTCAATCTTACTTAGTGGTGTCTCTTTGATATTAAACAATTCAACGTCGAACTCTGTCTTGAACTTTGCTTTGTCAGCAAAATATTGTTGAATTTTCTCCGCCGCCATTTCAGTATAACAAGTGGTAGAACCGTAAAATAAACCAATTTTCATGAGGTAGCCTTTAGCATCTTTTTTGAGCTTAGAAGTAAGATATTGACCGATTAACATTAGGGTCACTATTTTTGCGAGAGTTTAACAGATAGTTTATATCAAGGCAGTAAAATATATATATCGTTATAAAGTGGCTGTTTACACTTATTAATAGAGTGATATGACTAGGTTTATTGCATTTTATTTCAATTCCCTGTAATTTTACCGACTAAGAAACGGTCATGTTATATAGCTCAATTAATCTTGTGTAATCACTGAGATTACCGATTGTTAGTTCTACTTTTAGGAAGTCATTAATGTTTAAGAAAATTTCCCTTGCCCTTACGGCGGTTTGTATCGGTGTTGCTGGTTTAGTGTTTGCTGTAGAGCAGCCGACTGTGGTTGCAAGTAGCGCCTCAACCACCACATCTACCATGAATAATCCTACCCAATTCGATGCGGTTCAATTAAAAGCAAAGCTTAGTTTAATGTTAGGCCTAGAAATTGATGCCGTTAAACCATCAGCTATGCCTGGTTTAGTTGAACTTATCACTAACCAAGGTTTATTCTATGCGAGTGCCGATGGTCAATTTTTCATTCAAGGTAAACTTTATGGTTTAGGCGGCAAGGTTGTCAATTATTCAGAAGCAAGTTTAGCGCAAGTTCGACTTGATGGTCTGGACAAGTTTGCTGATGCGATGATTGTCTATCCAGCAAAAAATGAAAAGCATGTTGTGACCGTATTCACCGATATCACTTGTGGCTACTGCCGTAAGATGCATGAACAAATGGATGAATATAATGAAAAAGGTATTACGGTACGTTATTTAGCTTACCCTCGTTCAGGTGTGAAAGACCGTTCGGGTCAATATTCTCAAGGCTTTAAAGATTTACGCTCTATTTGGTGTCATGAAAATCCAGCAGATGCGTTAACAAAAGCTAAAATGGGTTCAAATGTTGCACAACGTATATGTGATAAACCCATTGAAGATGAGTTTGATTTTGGCCGTCAAGTTGGGGTTAGTGGCACACCGGCTGTTATTTTAGAAAACGGTATGATGTTACCTGGCTATCAAGAACCGGATGCGCTTGTTGCTATAATTGAACAGATGAAAGCGGCAGGATAAATTATAATCGTTTGTTAATGATTTAACCTAAGTGGCAGGCCAAATAGCCTGCCATTTTGCTCTCTTAACCTCTTTGAATTAATCATCAGAAACTCTCCTTATGCAAAAGCAAATAGTACGCCGTGTCAAAGTTGAAGATAACCATCTTCCCAATCATCTTCATCCACTTATTAAGCAGATATATGCCAGCCGCGGTATTGATAAGGCAATTGAACTCGAACTTAATGTCAGCCAACTCTGTGCCATTGAAAGTTTAAAAGGGATTAATCAAGGCTGTGAGGTTTTATATGAAGGCTTAGTCGCGAATAAAAACATTGCCATTATTGGGGATTTTGATGCAGATGGTGCGACTAGCACTGCATTAATGATGGAAGCTTTACGTTTGTTTGGCTGTGATAATTATCAATTCCTAGTACCTAATCGATTTATATATGGTTATGGTTTAACACCTGAAATTGTCGAAATAGCTGCTAAGCAAGGCGCTGAGCTATTAATAACCGTTGATAATGGTATTAGTTGTGTTGCCGGCGTCGCTAAAGCCAAGTCTTTAGGATTAGGTGTTATTGTTACCGACCATCACTTACCGGGCATGACACTACCTGATGCCGACGCTATTATTAATCCAAACCAAGTTGGCTGTGACTTCGCCAGTAAAGCGCTGGCGGGTGTTGGTGTTGCTTTTTATTTTATGATGGCAATGCGTAAATATTTACGTGAGAAGAACTGGTTCGTTGACAAAAAAATAGCAGAGCCTAATATTGCTCAACTCCTTGACTTAGTTGCCTTGGGGACCGTAGCCGATGTTGTTTCTCTTGACAACAATAATCGAATTTTGGTTGAACAAGGCTTGAAAAGAATTCGTGCGGGAGTTACGCGCCCAGGCATTCAAGCATTGCTCGAAATAGCCGGTAAAGATCAGAAAAAGATAGTTGCTAGTGATTTTGGTTTTGCTTTGGGTCCAAGAATAAATGCCGCAGGGCGTTTAGACGATATGTCTTACGGTATTAATTGTTTGCTTGCCAAAGACCTTGCTTCTGCTCGAGTAATGGCTGCTGATCTTGATGATTTAAATAAGTCGCGCCGAGAAATCGAGCAGGGCATGCAGCAAGAAGCAGAACAAGTGCTGAAAAGCTTAAATTTTTCTGATGATAACTTACCGCACGCGATTTCTTTGTTTCAAAAAGATTGGCATCAGGGGGTTATCGGTATTGTTGCTGGTCGTTTAAAAGAAAAGTATCACCGACCCAGTATTGTTTTTGCTGGCACGAGTGATGACCTTTCTCTTGAGAAAACAGGAAAAACCAGTGAAATTAAAGGTTCCGCACGCTCTATTCCTGGTTTACATATTAGAGATTTACTGGAACATATTGACACGCAGCACCCAAATATCATTATTAAATTTGGTGGTCACGCCATGGCAGCTGGCTTATCAATAGCAGAAGAAAACTTTGAAGAATTTCAGCGCTTATTAAATCAATATGCCGAGCTTTGGTTAAGCAGTGACGATCTCAAAGGTACGCTCGCCTCCGATGGCGAACTACCCACCAATGAAATGACCTTATCTTTTGCTCAGCTATTACGTGATTCTGGCCCTTGGGGACAAAACTTTATCGAACCTTTATTTGACGATAAATTTAAGTTGGTTCAGCAACGCATTGTCGGCCAGAAACATCTGAAACTGGTTGTTGAAAAAGCGGGGCAAGTTTTTGATGCTATCGCTTTTAATGTTGACTTAAGCCGTTGGCCTGACCATCAAACTCAACAAGTCCACCTTGCTTACCGTCTCGATATTAATGAATTTCGTGGCAAGCAAAGTGTGCAATTTATTGTGGAATACCTTGAATAAAAGCCTGGCGATTCATTGCTTTATTTTCAGCCAGTTTAGTCAGTTAAATCGTTTATTTAGCGATGAAATTACGCTATAATGCGCGACTATTTTATTTTATTCTTTCGGGCGTGCATCTTGACGCCAAATTTGCGATGTAAAATTATAAACTATGATTGAAGCTAACCCGGTATTAAACAAGATTAAAGACATCCGCGAGCGTACAGATATGCTTCGGGGGTATCTTTGACTACGACCAAAGATCAGAACGTTTGGTTGAAGTGGTGCGTGAATTAGAGTCACCTGAAGTTTGGAATGATCCTGAACGAGCACAAGCACTCGGTAAAGAGCGCTCTTCTCTTGAAGCCATCGTTGAAACCATTGATGAAATGGATCGAGGCTGTGAAGACGTTGAAGGTTTAGTTGAACTTGCTCTAGAAGAAGACGACGAAGAAACCTTTAACGATGCGAGCGATGAAATTCAAGCGCTAGAAAAAAGTTTAGAAAAATTAGAATTTCGCCGGATGTTTTCTGGTGAACATGACGAAAATAGCTGTTATTTAGATATTCAATCGGGCTCTGGTGGCACTGAAGCACAAGACTGGGCTGAAATGTTAATGCGTATGTATTTGCGTTGGGGTGAAGCACACGGTTATAAAACAGAAGCGATTGAAGTGACTGACGGTGATGTTGCCGGTATTAAAGGGTGTACGATTAAGTATACCGGTGAATACGCTTATGGCTGGTTACGTACAGAAACAGGTGTTCATCGCTTAGTAAGAAAATCACCATTTGATTCCAGTGGTCGTCGTCATACCTCATTTGCTTCGGCATTTATTTATCCTGAGATTGACGATAATATTGAAATCGATATTAATCCTGCTGATTTACGTATTGATACCTTTCGTGCCTCGGGCGCTGGTGGTCAACATGTTAATAAAACTGATTCAGCTATTCGTATTACCCATGTTCCAACGGGCGCTGTTGTCGCTTGTCAAGCTGACCGCTCTCAACATAAGAACCGTGCAACGGCGATGAAGTTGTTAAAAGCTAAGCTCTTTGAAATGGAAATGCAAAAGAAAAATGAAGGCAAGCAAGAATTAGAAGATGGTAAATCTGACATTGGCTGGGGTAGTCAAATACGCTCATACGTTTTAGACGACAGCCGAATTAAAGATTTACGCACAGGCGTTGAAAATCGAAATACCCAAGCAGTTTTAGATGGCGATTTAGACAAATTTTTAGAAGCCAGCCTAAAATCTGGTTTATAAAGTAGAAGAGCCTTGCGTGGCAAGGTTCGACAATCAAAACTTAAAAAGTTAACGAGAAAAAAAATGACCGACCAAGCACAAGTAAATCAGCAAGATGAAAACAAATTAATCGCCGAACGTCGCGGTAAATTAGCGAAAATTCGTGAAAACTGTCCGGCTAATGGCCACCCAAACAAGTTTGACCGAAAACACTACGCTGCTGATTTACAAGCTGAGCATGGTGAGAAAGATAAAGAAACACTTGAAGCTGAAACAGCAACCTATAGTATTGCTGGTCGAGTTATGGCTAAGCGTGGGCCATTTTTGGTACTACAAGATATGTCTGGTCGCATCCAAGCTTATGCACATAAAACAGTGCAAAAAGATATTAAAGAGCGTTGGGGCACTTTAGATATCGGCGATATTATCGGTGTTACCGGCACTATGCATATGTCTGGTAAAGGCGATTTATATGTCAATATGGACGAATATCAATTACTCACTAAGTCATTGCGCCCGTTACCTGAAAAATTCCACGGTTTATCTGATGTTGAAACTAAGTATCGTCAACGCTATGTTGATTTAATCATCAATGAAGAAACGCGTAATACTTTCCTTATTCGTTCAAAAATTGTTGAAGGTATTCGTCAGTTTTTAACTGTTCGTGGTTTCATGGAAGTTGAAACGCCAATGTTACAAACTATTCCTGGTGGCGCAACGGCTAAACCTTTTGAAACTTTTCATAATGCCTTAGACATTCAAATGTATATGCGTATTGCCCCTGAGCTTTATTTAAAGCGCTTAGTCGTTGGTGGTTTTGAAAAAGTATTCGAAATTAACCGTAACTTCCGTAACGAAGGCTTATCTTCACGTCATAACCCAGAATTCACTATGATTGAATTCTATCAAGCTTATGCAGATTACATTGATTTAATGAATATCACTGAGGATATGTTACGTACTCTTGCTGAAAACGTACTAGGTAGCTCTGTTATTCGTAACACAGTTAAAAATAGTGATGGCGAAGTCGTTGAAGAGAAATTTTATGACTTTGGAAAATCGTTTACGCGCTTATCTATGGTTGATGCTATTTTATTATACGGTAACGACCTAGACGAAAACATTTTACGTAACCCAGAAGCAAACTTCGACGCACTTAAAGCTATGGCCAAAACTGTTGGTGTTAAAGAAACAGAAGCATCAAAAGTATGGGGCCCAGGTAAATACATTTGTGAAATATTTGAAGAAGTTGCTGAGCATATGCTTGATCAACCTACTTTCATTACAGAGTACCCTTGGGAAGTTTCACCATTAGCACGTCGTAATGATGACAACCCATTTATTACTGACCGTTTTGAATTTTTCGTTGGTGGCCGTGAATTAGCGAATGGCTTCTCTGAGCTTAATGACGCAGAAGACCAAGCAGCACGTTTCCGCAACCAAGTTGAAGGCAAAGATGCTGGTGACGATGAAGCGATGCATTATGATGAAGACTATATTCAAGCGCTTGAATATGGTTTACCGCCAACTGCGGGTGAAGGTATTGGTATTGACCGTTTAGTGATGCTGTTTACTGACTCACCAACGATCAAAGATGTTATTTTGTTCCCTCATATGCGTCCTTTAGCTGAGTAACCTTTATAAAGAACGCTTTTAGAAGCGTTCATTTTATTTTATAAAAGCCGGATAAGTTAATTACTTATCCGGCTTTTCTGTGTAGAAAGAACGAAGGTGTTATCAAAATGACTGAGCCTTATCCCTTTATCGTCATGCTGAATTTATTTCAGTATCTGATTTTTGTGTTGTCAACGACGAGATCCTGAAACAAGTTCAGGATGACGGAGGTGGTATCAGGATGATGAAGTTAGTATCAAAATAATAGCCTGGGTTCAGACTAACAGTGTCTAGTTATCCCTTTACCGTCATGCTGAATTTATTTCAGTATCTGCTTTTTGTGTTGTTAACGACGAGATCCTGAAACAAGTTCAGGATGACGGAGGTGGTATCAGGATGACGGAGGTGGTATCAGGATGATGAAGTTAGTATCAAAATAATAGCCTGGGTTCAGACTAACAGTGTCTAGTTATCCCTTTACCGTCATGCTGAATTTATTTCAGTATCTGCTTTATGTGTTGTTAACGACGAGATCCTGAAACAAGTTCAGGATGACGGAGGTGGTATCAGGATGACGACGGACGTGTTATCAGGATCAAGGAGGTGTTATCAGAATGACTGAGGCTTATCCCTTTACCGTCATACTGAATTTATTTCAGTATATGCTTTTGTGTTGTTAACGACGAGATCCTGAAACAAGTTCAGGATGACGGGTGTGGTATCAGGATGACGACGGATGTGGTATCAGGATGACGGATGTGGTATCAGGATGACGGATG